>QGUZ01000230.1 GCA_003242605.1 Actinomycetota bacterium | reverse complement strand
GCCCTGCGTACTCCGAGGTCCGCATCGGCGTACCCGCTCCGCTCTCCTTTGTCCGAGAAGCGACTCGACGGAAGACATTGGGACCCGTTGACGGTGTCGTACGGGCCCAGGGGTTCGCATTGGTGATCCGCGTCCACGCCGGAGCGCGTTGCCGTGCCCGTGAAGCGCACGCGTACGGGTCAGACGGAGCGGGTGGTGCGGACGGTGGGGCGATCGGGATAGGGGTGCAGGAGCGTGACGCTCTTGATGGGGGCACGGCGGCGGGGCGGCCGGGCGGTGAGCCGCGCGGGGGGCGGTTCGACGGCGGCGGGCTCGACCACGACCTCGTCGTCGTGGCCGAGAGGGACCCCGGCACGGCGGTACGGGGCCGCGTGGGCGGGGCGTGCCGGGGGCGGCGGATAGGCGGTCCCGGGGACGGCCATGGCGGCCAGGGGCAGGTGGGGCTCCTCGCGAGGGGCGGCAGGGCCGGGGGTGACCCCGCGTACCCGGTGGCCTGGAGCACCCGCGGTGGCCCGGTGGCGGCCCACCGGGGTGGGTTCCGCGGGGTCTGGAACGATCCCGGCGGGGAACTCGGTGCTCCGCGGGCCGGGGAGCTCGGGCAGGCGGGGCCGGGCCACGTGCCGGCCGGTGTGGCCGGCCGGGGCGGGGTCGCCGAGCGGGCTTGAGGGGGGTACGCCCCAGGCGGTCCTGGCGTGGCGGCCGCGGTGCCGGCCGTACCCGTCGCCGTCCGGGCGGACGGGGCCCGTGCGGTACGCCGAGCCGATGAACGCGCGGTGGCGCCCCACGGTGACGGTCAGGCCGGTGAGGGCCTGGGCGAGCGCCACGTTGGTGGCGGGGCGGACCGCGCCGGTCGGGTCGCCGGAGGCGGTGCCGTGCCCGGCGTCGGGCACGAGGTTGAGCATCGCCACGCCGACGATGATCAGGGCGATGCCGCCGATCTTCACCGGGTGCACGGACTCACGGAAGAACACGGCGCCGATCACGGCGATCGCCGCGGTGCCGATTCCGGACCACAGGGCGTAGGCGATGGAGACCTCCAGCTGGAGTTTCAGCGCCTGCGCCATGCACACGTACGAGGTGATGTACAGCACCACCACCGTGATGGTGAGAAACGTGTGCGTGAAGATGTTGAGCCCGTTCGTGTATTTCAGCGTGGTCGTGGCCGCGATCTCCGTGAGAATCGCGCACGCGAGCAGGAACCATGCCATGGCCGAGGTCAGAGCGCTGGGCTCGGGTCGATTCCGGCACGGACCAGTTCCGGCTCGGCGAGCCGGTCGCGGTATCTGATCTCGCTCATCCTCGCATCGCCTTTCCCACGGCGTGCGGGCGATCCGGCCGGATTTCGGCGGGCACACCACCGGCCGTCACCCATAACAAACTTGTCAAGCTGTTTGTAAATCTCGAGGTCATGCCGTGTCCTGAAGGTGTGGTTCGGCCGTGGCGCCGATTCAGATCCGGGGACGGGGCGGTCCGTGCGGATCGTCCCGGCCGCGGCAGGCCCGGCGGCCTGCCGTACCGCTGCGGAGCCGCGACGCGGGCCCGGCGCAGGCGCGCACCCGGTCGCCCGGGGCGCGGCCGGTGACGCGGGCGAGGCGCGGCGGGGCGGGCTCAGCGAGGACCGGCGGCACGTGGTCGCGGGGTGCGGGGGCCGCCGTCCAGGTGCCGAGCACGACCTCGGCGGCGCCGCGGCCGAACCCGGCCACCAGGCATCTCGCCCCGTCGCGTGGCGGGACCGGCTCGGCGGCCCGGCGCAGCGCGTCGAGGATCGTGGCGCCGCCGATGTCGCCGTACTCCCGAAGCGTCCGGAGGCTCGCCCGGACCGCCTCGGGGGCGAGGCGGAGGCTTTCCGCGACCCCGTCCAGGGCGCGCGGCGAGTCGGCGTGCAGGACGCACAGCTCGAGGTCGGCCGCCGCCCAGCCGCTGCGCAGCAGGTGGCGGGCGAGGGTACGGGCCGGCGCTCCGGGGCCGCCGCGCGGGCTGCTCCCGCCCGCGCGGGTACGGCGGGCGCCCGGCACCGGCGCGGACCGCGGGTCGGGGCTCAGGTACCGCACGTCGAGGCCGGTGCCGCCGTGGCCGCGCACCACGGCGGCGGCGATGCCGTCGCCGCGCACGGCCCGGGCGAGCAGGTCGCCGACGCCCGGGTCGGGCGGCGGCGGGCGCAGCGAGCCGAACGCGCAGGCCACGACGAGGGCGTTCGCGCCCGGGTGCGCCGTGCAGAACGCGCAGGCCCGCTTGAGCGCGGCGATGCCCGCCCTGCCCCCGGGCGCGGCGACCGGCAGCCGGGTCACGCCCGGGCGGAGGCCGGTCCACTCGGCGATCCGGTCGTACGGCGCCGGGGCGAGGGCGTCGGTGCAGACCCAGACCAGGGCGTCGATGTCGCCGGGTCCGAGGGCCGCGTTCGCCAGCGCCCGGCGCACCAGCGCCGGCAGCCGGGCCCGTACCTGCTCGGCGTGCCGGTCGCGCGCGTCCCGGACGGGCTCCCCGGGCGTACGGTCGTCCGGTGGCACCAGGTGCCGCCGCGCCACCCCGGCCTCGGCGACGAGCCGCAGGACGAGGCCGAGCCGCGGATGGTCGCGGTACCCGGCGGCGTACCGGGCGAGGGTCTGCTCGCAGGTGACCACCTGCTCGGGTACGGCGACTGCGGGCTTGCACAGTATCGGCACGGGTTCACCACCACGTCGTTCGCTCGGCGAGCCGATCGGTCGGGAAACGGCCATATCGAAAGTGACCGATGGCCGGGCATGGCACTGCCGGTTCGGTACGCTGTGTGAAGCCCGCTTATCCGAAGCCCTGCCGTTTTTCACGGCCCGTGGCGGCCGGCGGGCACGGGAAAGGGTGACGATCCTACCCGCGGGAATTTATGCCCCGGTGATATGGCTGACGCTAAGGGGAATACCCGCGGAATAGGTATGGGCAGGTCTCGTCGGCCGTAACGATACCTCCGCCCATCGTCACGCACTCCCTTCAACCGGCGCTCGACCGGTCTATTCCGATGGCTTGACAAGCATTCTGACCACGGCTCAATAGCCTGTCAATGAAAGTCAGAAGCGTTGTCATGACGTCGTTCCGACATCACTAGAGAGCTTTCCCGCCGACCGTGAAAACGCGTTGACCACGGTTATCGGCTGTGATTCATGTCCAAATCTGAGGAATATTCGGACATGCCGGAACGCCGGGAACCGGCGCCCGGATCCCCCGCCGCCTCCCGGTTTCCGGTCAGCCGGTAACCCGACTTGCGGTGCATCCGGATCGGCACGATGGGGATCGCCGGCCTTTACAGCGACTGCGCCGGGCGGCCGGGATGCGCGGCCCTGCCGATGGGACCGGCGACCGACGGCCGCCGCCTTTCGCCGCCCGATCGCGCGGCCCCGCAGGATCGTCCCGCCCGATGAGAGCCGCCGAGCCGAGCGGCACGGCGTGGTCGCGTCCCGTCCGGTCCTGCCTTGCCGGATGCTTCGTCCTCGCACCCGCCGACCGGCTCGGCCCGGCAGCGCCGGTACGGCCCCGATCAAGGCGAGATCACCGCGCGCACGGCGGCCTCGGGCAAGACTCGCCGTGCTCCCACCCGGCCGAGTGGGACACCGGCCGTTCACCCGGCCGAGCCGTAACGTCGCCGACCCGGCCGAGCCCGGCCCGGCGACGCCACCGGTCCCTCTCGTCGCCCGTGGCCGGGCCGCGGGCTCCGTCCGGCGGCGAGCCGGTCGATCCGGTGCCGCCGCCATCGCCGGATCGCCGAGCGGCGAACCGGCCCACCGACCGCGGTCGCCATCTCCCCGATCCGCGACGAGGACGCTTCCCGCCGGTCAGGGACACGGGCGGGTGAAACGGATCCGGAGCGGGGTGACGCCCTCTTTCCGTACCCCGGCCGCGTTGACGCCTCGCCAGGTGATGCGGAGGGTCGCCGTCTGCGCCCTCCCGCAGGTGCGGAGGAGCTCGTCGACGGCGCCGCTGCCGCGGGCGGCGATCGTGTCGAGCGGGGTCAGCCGTACCTGAAGGCGGCTGCGCAGCCCGTTCGGGGTGATGCCCTGCCTCGCCGAGAGCTGCAGCAGCGGCGTGGACAAACCGGCCTGCCAGGCGACCGTGCCGTTGACGGCGCGGAGCAGGAGCGTCCGCGACCCCCGGCCTCGCTCGCCAACGGTGACGACAAGCCGGGCCGGGCTCGCCGCGGACCGGGTCGGCGCAGGGGACGGGCTGCGGGCCGGGGCGGTACGCCGGGCGGTGGGTGTGGGCTTCGGGCTGTGGGACGGGCGGGCCGCCGGGGCGGTCGTGGAGCCGGTGCCGGGCACGCCGCCCTTCGGCGGGGCGGGGGTGGCCGTCCCGCCGGGGCGTGCCCGGGCACCGGTGTCCCGGCCGCTCTCGCCGCCGGGGGAACGCGTGGCACCGGGTGTCGCGCCGCGGCCGGCACCACCCGGGCCGGAGGCGCCCCCGCCCGACCGGGCTCCGGCGGTGGCGGTGGGCTTCGGGGTGCCCCCGCCGCGAGAGGCGCCACCGTCGCCCGGTACGCCGCCGGAGGTGGCCGCGGCATCCGGCGTACGTCCGGAACCGCCGCCCGTGGCGGCCGGGTCCCCCGAGGCCCGCGCCGACGCGGACGGTGCCGGCGGCGCCGGAGGCGCGGCGCCGACGGGCGTCTCGTTCGCCACGCCCAGGACGCCGGTACGGCCCGGCATCCCGAACACGGCCCACAGCAGGCCGCCGGTGACGACGAGGCCGCCGCCGATCACCAGTGCCTTGCCGGGACGTCGCCGTCGCGTGGAGCGGTCCGGGCCGCCCGCGTCGAACGGCGCGCCGAGACCGGAGCCGAAGCGGTCATCAGGGCCGGAGCGCCGCTGGAACGTGCCAACACGCGAGCCGGGGTCATCGGTGGCACCGGCGTCGCCGACGGGAGGCGTGGCACGCCCGCCGAGTCGCAGCGGACCGCCAAGACCGGGCTGATCATCGTAGAAGCGCGACCACGGGCTCTCCCGGCGCGGCGCACCCGACGCCCCACGCCGCCCACCGGAACCGGCCCGCGCCAGGGACGGATCCCCGGCCTTCCCCGCGTCATCGCCACCGGAGAGCCCGTCGCCGCCCCACGACGACGGGTTCCGCCGACGCAGCTCACCCGAAACCGGCGGCGACGGCCGAGCCCGCTCCCCCGTGTCTCCGGGATCGTCGCCGTCATCAGTCGGTCCGTCGTCGATACCTGACCACGGACCCCGCCGACCGGCCGCCCCCGACGCCCCACGGCCCTCGCCGGGAGCGGACAGGGGCGACCGAGGCACCTCCACCGTCTCGCCCCCGTATCCACCGGACGGCCCGTCATCGGAACCCGACGAAAGGCTCTCCCGGCGCGACGCGCCCGACGGCCCACGCCGCTCATCGGAACCGGCGTCCGACGCCGACGACTCCCCAGGCTCCCCCGTGTCGCCGCCGCCGGACGGACCATCGGCGAGCCGTGCCCACGGGTTCCGCCGACGCGCCACACCCGGACCCGGCGGCCGAGCCACCTCCACCGTGTCCCCCGCACCACCGTCCCCACCGGCCGGACCCTCGCCGAAACGCGACCACGGAGTCCGCCGACCGGCCGTCCCCGACGCCCCACGCGGCAGACCGGCGTCCGCCCTCGGCGAAGACGCCTCCTCCGGCTCCCCCGCGCCACCGTCACCGGACAGAGCATCGGCGAGCCGCGCCCACGGGTTCCGCCGACGCGCCACACCTGAACCCGGCGGCCGAGCCACCTCCACCGTGTCCCCCGCACCACCGTCCCCACCGGCCAGGCCATCGCCGTACCTCGGTACGGGGTCGTCTCCCCGCCATCCGTCCGGCGGTGCGGCCGGCCCGCCGGATCCGAAGGCGGGAGGCACGGCGGGCCGCCCACCCCCGGCGGACGGGCCCGCGCCCGCCGGGGCCTGCCGGAGGATGCGGATCGGCTTGGTGACGTCGAGGTCGTCGGCCGGGGCCTCGGAGTCCTCGTCCCAGAACCCGGTGGTGCGGTTCGCCGCCAGCGCGGCGGAGAGCGTGGGGGCGTGCAGCGGGTCGGCCGGCGTGGCCGGGCGTTCCGGGTCGGGCTGGACGGGGAAGCCGTCGGCCCGCCAGCGGACGCCGGTGGGCGGGGAGGCGGCGGGGTCGAGGACGAGCGCCCGCTGCGCGCCGGTGAGCGGGGTGACCGGGATACGGCGGAGCAGCGCCCCCGCGTCCACCGTCAGCCGGGCGGGCGCCGAGCAGGTGGCGCAGCCGGTGACGTGCACCCGCAGCCGGGTCCGGGCGCTGCGCCCGGGGCGGGCCTCCCACGCGGCGGCGAGCCCGGCCCCCTCGGGGCAGGCCGCGCGCGACGCCCTGGCGAGCAGCACGGTGTTCACCCAGGCCTCGTAGGTGTCCTGCGCCTCGGTGAGCAGCGCCTCGACCCGCTCCTCGCCGAGCCCGGTCACGGCGGCGATCTCCGCGGCCTCGAGGCCGTGCCGGAACGCGAGCTCCAGCACCTCGCGCTGCCGCCGGTCGAGGGCCTGCAGGCCGGCGAGGGCCGGTTCGGCGGCGTCGGCCGCCCGGCCCCGGGGCGGCGCCCCCGCGATCGCGGCCGCCCCGCGGGCCGGGCGGGTCAACCCGTTCAGGCAGCAGACGCGGGCGAGCGCGTACAGCCGGGCCCTGCCGTACCGGCCGCCGTGCGCCGCGCCGCCGGGGGCGGGATCCCGGTCCCGGGCGAGGAGCAGCGCCGCGCGGACCGTCTCGGCGACCGCCGCGTCCGGGACGTCCCCGAGCCACATCCGGCAGTAGTCGCCGAGCCCGTCGCCGTACCGCGCCACCGCCTCGGCGAGGTCCGGCGGCACCGCGGACGGCGCGGCCGCGGCAGGGGTGGAACCGGCGGCCTCCCGAGCGTGGGAACGTTCCATGCGCAATCCCTCGACTTCCGGTCAACCTGCTCGGTCAACCTCTTGACGTACGGGATCGGACCGGCGCTCGGAACGGTCCAGCAACGTTATCGACTCGTTATGTCCCGCTCGCGGAGCGTCCCGCGCCGGCGACCGGCGGTATGCGGCCCGGCCGGGGCGGTCATCTGTCGTGGCCCGGCGTGCGGGCGGGGCGCAGGGCTCACTCGGCCTCGCGCCCGGCGAGCCGCCGGTAGAGGGTGGTGGTGAGCGGCGAGGGCCGCAGGCCGCCCAGCTCGTCGAGGGCCGCGACGAGCGCCTGATAGCTGCGGTGGGCCTCGTCGACGCGGCCGAGGTCGGCGTGCAGCCGCATCTGGCGGCGGCGCAGCGGCTCGTTGCACGGGTCGAGGTCGAGGGCGCGCTTCAGCAGGTCGAGCTGCCGGGCCGCGTCGTGCTCGTGCTCGATCAGCGTGGTCAGCGCCTGCACCACGCTCCGCCGCAGGTCGTCGGCGACCGCCGCGCGCCACGGCCGGGTGCCGCCCGGCAGGAACGGCCCGGCGTACAGGTCGACGGCCCGGCGCAGGGCCGCGAGGCGCTCGCGCAGGCCGTCGGCCGCGGCGGCCGCGGCGAGCGCGTCGGTGAGCTCCCAGTAGTCGACGCCGACGAGGTCGGGGTCGAGGAGGTAGCGGTGGGCGACCTGCCGGATCGGCTCCGCCTCCCGGGCCGGGTCGCCGAGGGCGCGGGCGAGCCGCCTGCGCAGCTCCCGCTTGCGGCCGTGGAAGCGGTCGTGGCCGGACGGGCCGAGGTCCGGCCACAGCAGCTCGTGCGCCCGCTCCCGGGTGAGGCCGTCCCGGTGTACGGCGAGCAGGCCGAGCAGGTCGCGCAGGTCCTTGCCGGTCACGGGGTCGACGCGGCCGCCGGGCCCCTCGATCACCACCTCGCCGAGCAGCCGCACGTACACGCCCGTGCCCGCACCGGGCGACGCGGCGGGGACCGCCGCCGCGGGCGCGACCGGCCGGTCCGCCGGGGCGGGCAGCGCGCCCCAGGTGAGGACGGGACCGGTCGGCGGCGCGTCCGCGGTCCCGGCGTCGCGGGC
>QGUZ01000229.1 GCA_003242605.1 Actinomycetota bacterium | reverse complement strand
GGAGGTCGCGCAGGGGCTGCACGAAAAGCCCGGAAAGAAGAAGGCAGCCCGCCCGAAAAAACAGAACAGTCCCTCTGTGGAGGAACCGTCGGACGGGCTGTGGTGAGCGTGCCCGGACAAGGCAGCGGAAATTGTTATACGGCGGGACCGGCTAGGCCGATCAGTGCCGGTCCGTTGTAGCGGGCGTGGCTGTGAGGAGCGAACGGCTCATGATCGAGGAGCAGGGTGAATCGTCACAGGAGCCGGGAAATCGGCAGCAGGCGGTGGACCTGAGAGTGGAGAAGAGGATGACTCCCGAGGACAGGCGGCAGGCGCTCATCCGGAGTCTGAATCTGCCACAGGATTTTGAGGAGGCCACCTCGTACCAGGTGCGCGACGAGTTCGAGGAGATCGTCCGCCGTGATCTGCTCGGTCCCTGGGCTGGTGAGTTGGAGCAGCTCCCACCCAAGTCGATCGGCCCTCGGGAACGGTACCTGGTCGGCATGCTCGGGCCCAAGCACACCCCGAAGCCGTCCCTCGAGGCGGCCGCGGACACGCCGGACACCGAGTCCGGGGTGTCCGGGGATGGCTACGAGGGTGAGCTGGGCGAGGTGATGACGCCGCAGAACCTCGGCCGCATCTGGGCCTCCTCGATGGGGCTGGCTTTCGCGGTCGAGGCCGACGTGCACGCGGTTGCCGTCTCGGCCTCCTGGGGCCGCTACACCAAGGCCCGTGTGGAGCGGGACGACGGCAAGACGGTGAGCGTCTGGGCGCGCGAGCCGGTCCGCGTGGACAAGGAGATCCGGCTCGACGGCGAGCCCTCGTACCGCGTCTCGCTCACCGGCGGCGACAACGGCGTCCTGCTCGCGGTGGCCGTACGCCCGCAGCAGGACGGCCGGCGGGTGGTCGAGCTCACGCTGATCAACGCGCAGCCCGAGCCGGAGACCAACCCGGACACCGCCTGGCTGTTCCAGTCCGAGCTCGTCGTTCGCGCTCTCGACGGCAATAGCGCGATCTTCCTGCCGATCGACGACCCGCTCGACGACACCGAGTGGGAGGGCGTCGATCTCGAGGAGAAGCACCTACGGCTGCTGTACCGCAACGAGCGCCGCTACGCCAACGGCCGCAACGTCGCCGTCCACGCCTCGGTGCGCGAGGGCGAGCGCCTCGCCCACGAACTGCGCACCACCTGGATCCCCGTCTACGAGGTGCCCGCCACCGTGGCCGCGAGCGAAGGGCTCGCCGGCGTCGAGCTGTCCATGGACGTCCTCGCCGAGGCCACCCCGGAGCGGCTGAAGGCCGGGCTCGCCCCGCTCGCCGACGGGTACGCGGCCTGGCTCGACCGGCAGCGTGACCGCATCCCCGAGCTGCCCGTCCCGCTGCGCGACACCGCGGAGAAGGCCGTGCACGCCGCCCGCGAGGTGGCCGAACGCATCCGTGCGGGCATCACCCTGCTCACCGACCCGGCCCAGCCCCGCCACGAGGAGGCCCTGCGGGCGTTCCGGTTCGCCAACCGGGCGATGGCCCTGCAACGGAAGCACACCACCGCGGCGCGGCTGCGCGAGGAGTACGGCTGGGACTACCGCCTGGCCATCGACAAGGTGGAGAAGCAGGGCCCGAAGGCCGCGTCGTGGCGGCCGTTCCAGCTCGCGTTCGTGCTGCTCAACCTTCCGGCGCTCACCCACCCGGGACACCCGGAGCGCGCCCCGGATCGTTCCGGCCTGGTGGACCTGCTGTTCTTCCCCACCGGTGGCGGCAAGACCGAGGCGTACCTCGGCCTCACCGCGTACACCCTCGCCATCCGCCGCCTCCAGGGCGTGATCGGCGACGGCGCCGACAGGCGCGACGGTCGGGCCGGTGTCGCCGTGCTCATGCGCTACACGCTGCGGCTGCTCACCGCCCAGCAGTTCCAGCGGGCCGCCGCGCTCATCTGCGCCGCCGAGGTGCTGCGCCGCGAGGACCCGGAGACCTGGGGGCGCGAGCCGTTCCGCATCGGCCTGTGGGTCGGCGGCGGCATGTCGCCCAACTGGTTCGAGGAGGCCTACGAGCAGATCAAGGAGGCCCGGGAGGCGGGCGACGGCAAGCGCACCAACGTGCTGCAGACGCTGAGCTGCCCGTGGTGCGGCGAACGCCTGCAGGGCCACCAGAATCTCCACCCCGACGAGGACCTCCGCCGGGTCTTCCTCTACTGCCCGCGCGGCGAGGGGGACGACCCCTGCCCGTTCTCGAAGCGCGGCGAGGAGGCGACGCTGCGCCCGTGGCTGGAGAGGATCGCCGCCGAGGCGGCCCCGTCCGCCCGCAGCGACGCGGAGCGCGCCGAGCTGATCGCGTCCCGGACGCGGGCGCTGCTCGCGGTGAGCCGCGAAGGGCTGCCGATCCTCACCGTCGACGAGGAGATCTACCGGTACGCGCCCGGCCTGGTGATCGCCACCGTGGACAAGCTGGCCCAGCTCCCCTGGAAGGGGTTCGCCGGCATCCTGTTCGGCCGGGTCACCCGGCGCTGCCCCCGCCACGGCTACCGGCACGACGATCTCGACGAGCACACCGGCTGCGCCGAACGGCACCATGCCAAGGGCGACCTCGAGGCGGTGAAGTACAGCGAGCCCGTGGTCCGGCTCCGCCCGCCGGACCTCATCATCCAGGACGAGCTCCACCTCATCTCCGGCGCGCTCGGCACCACGGTCGGCCTCTTCGAGGCGGCGGTCGCCGAGCTGTGCACCTGGCGGCTTCCCGACGGCACCGAGACCGGACCGAAGATCGTCGCGTCGACGGCGACGACCAAGCAGGCCGCACAGCAGGTGCTCGGCGTGTTCGGTAAAAACCTCGCGGTCTTCCCGCCGCAGGTGATCGACGTCGGCGACACGTTCTTCTCCCGGCAGGTCCCGGTCTCCCCGGAACACCCCGGCCGCCGCTACCTGGGGCTGTGCGCGCACGGCGTGCGGCTCAAGTCGGCCGAGATCCGGCTCGCCGAGATCCTGCTGCTCGCCGGGCAGACGCTGTTCGACAAGTACGGCGAGCCCGCCGACCCGTACATGACGGTGGTCGGCTACTTCAACGCGACCCGCGAGCTCGCCGGCATGCGCCGGTACGTCGACGACGACGTGACCACCCGGGTGCGCAGCCACGGCACCCGCAAGGGCCTGTCGAACCGGATCACCTCCGACTCAGGCATGCTGAACGTGCAGGAGCTCACCTCGCGGATCTCCTCCGGCGACATCAGCGACGTGCTGCGGCGGCTTGAGCATGGATTCGACCCCGACCTCGACACCACGCCGCGCCGTAAGCAGATCGCCGCCGAGTGGGCCGACGTCTACAAGGTGAAGGACGCCAGTAAGCGCCGCAAGGCGCATCCGCTCGCCGAGCGATGGCGCGCCCGCCTCCAGGACAACGCGGTACCCGTCGACGTCGCGCTCGCCACCTCGATGCTCCAGGTCGGCGTCGACGTGCCCCGCTTCGGCCTGATGATGGTCGTCGGCCAGCCGAAGAACACCGCCGAGTACATCCAGGCGTCGTCGCGGGTCGGCCGCGACCCCAGGCGGCCCGGCCTGGTGGTCACCCTCTACAACTGGTCCCGGCCCCGCGACCTGGCGCACTACGAGGACTTCGAGCACTACCACGCCACCTTCTACCGGCAGGTCGAGGCGCTGTCGGTCACCCCGTTCACCCGGCGGGCGCTCGACCGCGGCGCGACCGCCACGTACGTGGCGGCGGTGCGCAACGCGTACGAGGAGTTCTCCCGCAACGTCGACGCCCACGACGTGCCGCTCGACGACGACCGGGTGAAGCGGATCGAGGATCGGTTCCTCGACCGGGCCCAGGCGATCGGCGAGGAGCGGGCCAGGGGCTACCTGGAGGAGCGCCTCAAGGTCATCCGGGATCTGTGGAGCGAGAAGAGGACCGGTTCCACCCGGCTCGGCTACCGCGACGGCACCTTCAAGAAGCAGCCCCTGGTGGGCCTGCTCCACCCGGCCGGCGACGGCAAGTGGGGCGACCTCACCGTCGGCCAGTCGATGCGCGAGACCGAGAACGAGATCAACCTGCTGCTCCCCGGCGGCGGCCAGATCTTCACCCCGCTGTACGGCGCGCCGTCGTGGACGATGTCCCCGTTGGACGCCACGTCCGCCTCGCCGGACGTCCCCGAGGGTGACGAGCTGGGCGAGTCCGCGCTGAACAGGAGGCGCTAACGATGGCGAGCGAGAAATACCGCACCCGCGTCGGCTCGGTACGGCCCAGCCACCTCATGTTCACCAGCGGGGTGGGGGCGCTCGTCGACCTGCCGAACTTCTCCGTGCTCGTCAAGGGCCTGGACGAGTGGCGGTACGACGGGGCGCACGGCTGGGAGCCGCTCGTCGAGCCGCGCCTGCTCGCCGCCGTGCAGTCCCTCCCGTACCGCAAGGGGGAGCCGGAGTACCTCGACTTCCGGCAGGTGAAGGAGCTGCGGCCCGCGCCGTGGCTCGCCGGGCTCGACCAGAACCCGGCCGGGCCGGCGTCCCGGGTCGGCGTGCCCACCCTGCCGTTCCCGAGCTGGATGCGCTGCACCGCCTGCAACCTGCTCGCCCCGATCGACTCGAAGGTCTTCGGCTTCGAGAACGACAAGCCGCGCAAGCCGCACGAGGCCCGGTTCTTCCACGAGAACTGCGGCCGCAAGCGCAAGGGGCGCAAGCCGCTCGCCGTCGCCGCCCGCTTCGTGCTCGCCTGCACGGCCGGGCACCTCGACGACTTCCCGTACGTCGAGTTCGTGCACCGCGGCCAGCCGTGCCCCAAGGTGAGCCACCCCACGCTGGAGATGAACGACCGCGGTGGCAACCTCGGCGCGAACGTCGCGATCAAGTGCATGAACTGCGAGGCCCAGCGCAACATCCGCGAGTGGATGGGGGACCGGAACCTGGTGCGGCTGCCCCGCTGCCGGGGGCGGCACCCCCACCTGTCGTGGTTCGCCGAGGGCGGCTGCGACCGGCAGCTGTACGTGCTCGTCGTCGGCGCCTCGAACCAGTGGTTCCCGCAGACGCTGTCCGCGCTCGCCGTACCGCAGAGCGGGGCGCGGGCGGTGGAGGCGACGGTCGAGAAACACTGGAAGGCGCTGGAGCCCCTGCCGAAGTCGATGTACCCGTGGGCGCGGGAGAACGTCGGCGCCTTCCGTGAGCTCGCCAAGTGGAGCGACGACGAGATCTGGGAGGCGGTCGAGCGGCTCAAGGCGCGGCGCGAGGGCGGCACGGACGCCTCCTCCGGCGGCTACCCCGACCTGCGGACCCCCGAATGGGAGGCGTTCACCGGCCATCCGCTGCCCGAGGAGAACGACGACTTCGCCGTCCGCCGGCTCACCGAGATCCCGGCCGCGCTGCGCGGCATCTACGCCGACGTGGTGCAGGCCGAGCGGCTGCGCGAGGTGCGCACGCTGATCGGGTTCACCCGGCTGGACGCGCCCGACCCCGACGACCCGGATCTGGTCACCCGGGCGCCGGTCACCCGGGGCAGCCCGCAGTGGCTGCCCGCCACCGAGGTGCGCGGCGAGGGCATCTTCCTGCGGCTGCCGGAGGACCTGCTTCGCGAATGGGAGGACCGGGTCGCCGAGTCGGTCGCGGTGCGCGAGCACCGCGAGGCGTACATCCGGTTCCGCAAGCACCGCTTCTCCACCCGCATCCAAGGCCCGTTCGACCCCGAACGAGGCTGGCCCGGGCCGAGGTACTACGCCCTGCACACCCTGTCGCACCTGCTGATCCGCACCATCGCGCTGGAGTGCGGGTACAGCTCGGCGAGCCTGACGGAGCGCATCTACGCGGGCACCCCGGAGGACCCGCGCAGCGGCATCCTCATCTACACGGCGGTCCCCGACGCCGAGGGCACCCTGGGCGGGCTCGTCTCGCTCGCCGAGCCCGACCGGCTCGTCGAGATCACCCGCAGGGCGCTGCGGGACGCCCGGCACTGCTCCTCCGACCCGCTGTGCGCGGAACGGCTGCCGCAGGCGCCGGAGGACTTCCTGCACGGGGCCGCCTGCCACGTGTGCCTGTTCGTCTCGGAGACCACGTGCGAGCGCGGCAACCGGTACCTCGACCGGCGGTTCATCGTGCCGATCGGAGACGAGCCGAAGCTCGCGCTCTTCCCCGAGCTGCCGTGAGACGACGCCGGGACGTGGAGGAGGCGGTCGCCGCCGCGGTCGCGCCCCTCGACCCGGGGGACCTGCTGGTGCTCGCCGACCGCATCGAGCAGGGCTGGCCGCGTGAGGGAATCCTCGCCGCGGTGCCGCGGCCCGGGTTCGGCCGGGCCGCCGCGGCCGTGCTCGACGCCGCGCCCGCCGGGACCGCGTCGCCCGCCGAGCTCGCCGCCTACCTGCGCGGCATCGCCGCGGGGCGGGCCCAGGCCGCCGACCCGGTGCGGGTGGAGATGGTGTGGAGCGGGCCTCGGAGCCTGGCCGTGCCCGTGCGGGCCACCGCTAACGCGCTCGTCGAGCTCGTCGGCGAGGCGTCCCGGGAGCTGACGCTCATGACCTACGCGGCCGTGCCGTACCGGCCGCTGCTCGACGCGCTCGCGGCGGCCGTCGACCGGGGCGTCACCGTGCGGGTGGTGGTCGAGACGCTGCAGGGGGCCGGGTCCGCGCTCGCCGGGGCCGAGCCCGCGGCCGCTTTCGCCGAGGTCACCGGCATCGAGCTGTGGCACTGGCCGGCCGGGCGGCGGGCCGGGAGCGGCAACGGGGCGGACGGGGACGGAGGGGCGCGCATGCACGCCAAGCTCGCCGTCGCCGACGCGCGGGCGCTGTGGGTGTCGAGCGCCAACCTCACCCCGGCAGGGGTCTCCCGGAACATCGAGGCCGGAGTGATCGTCCGCGGCGGCACCGCGCCGCTCCGGGCCGCCGAGCACATCGACCGGCTGCGCGCCACCGGAGTGCTGCAGCGGCTGCGCTAGCCGTGCGGAGGGATCAGGCGGAGGACACGTGATGACAGGGGAGGCCAGGGTCGCCGCGGCCGACATCGCCCGGCTCGCCGGCGTGGGGCGGACCGCGGTCAGCAACTGGCGCCGCCGGTTCCCGGACTTCCCGCGGCCGGTCGGCGGCACGCCGTCCAACCCGCTGTTCTCCATGGCCGAGGTCGAGGCGTGGCTGCGTGGCCAGGGGAAACCGGTCCACCTGCCCGAGGACGAGCGGGTGTGGCACCGGATCCGGAACGCCGCGGGCGACGCCGACCCGCTCGGACTCGTCGCGGCCCTCGCCGCCGCGCTCGCCGCGGTCGGCCACCGCAGGCTTCAGCAGGCAGGTGACGCCGAGATCCGCGACGCGCTGCCGCCGGACCTCGCCGACACCCCGCTGCCCCTGCTGCGCGCCGTCGGCGAGCTCGCGGCCGATCGCGGCGATGCCGCCACCGTCGAGTTCCTCTGCCACAGGTACGCGGACGCCCACCCGCGCCGGGCGCAGAGCGTCGAGCCCGAGGTCGCCCCGGTGATGGCCGAGCTGCTCGGGCCGTGCCGTACCGTGCTGGACCCGCTGTGCGGGTTCGGCCCGCTGCTGCTCGCCGCCGCGCCCCGGGCCGAACGGCTGCTCGGCCAGGAACGCGACCCGGCCCTCGCCCGCCTGACCGCCGCCCGCCTCGACGCCGCCGCGGCGGGCGAGCACGACGTACGGCCGGGCGACGCGCTCACCCGGGACGCGTTCCCCGGGGTCGAGGCGGACGGCGTGCTCTGCATCCCGCCGTTCGGCGAACGCGTGTGGGGCCACGACGAGCTCACCAACGACCCGCGCTGGCTGCACGGCCTGCCGCCGCGCGGCGAGCCCGAGCTCGCCTGGGTACAGCACTGCCTCGCCCACCTGCGGCCCGGCGGGCACGCCGTCGTCCTCATGCCCGCGGCCGCCGCGTCCCGCCGGTCCGGGCGGCGCATCCGGTCCCGGCTGCTGCGCACCGGCACCGGCCTCTTTTCCACATCCCCGACCCCACGAAACTAAGGGCAACTTCTTTTCCCTTCTTCTCCTTGAA
>QGUZ01000527.1 GCA_003242605.1 Actinomycetota bacterium | reverse complement strand
TTGTGTTGGGCGGTTAGAATTTTTATAAGAGGAGGGGTGAGCGCCCACCCGGGGGTGCGGGCAAGGGCGGGGGCCCGGCCCGGGCGGGGCCCGGGGGCCCCGCCGGGGGGGCCGGGGCCGCCGCGGCGGTACGGCGGGCCCGCGGGGTGGCGGCGGGACGGCGTCCGGTACCGCCCGTACAGGAAGGGACGGCCTTGGGCAAAGGTTGGCCCGTTCGGTGCCGCGGGCGCCGCGGATGCGGGATGCTGGTGCGGTCCGCGGAGCGGAAGGCGCATTGCGACCGGATGTTTAGAACCGGATGATTGATATACGTCGGCGTAATTCCCGATACTCACCCCGAGGTCGGCCTTTTCGAGATTGAATGCTGATCGGTGGGCGGATGACCGACCCGTCCACCGCCACGGCGGCTCGCACGTGTAGCTGGAGGATCTCCGGATGTCGAATCTGCTCAAGGCCGGTCTGGGGCTGCTGGCGGTCCTCGCCGTGCTCATCTACGTGCCGGGCGGGTGGATGCTCGTGCTCGTCCTCGCCGCCGTGGCGCTGGTGATGGGGCTCTTCCTGGGGTACGTCTGGCTGCTCGAGGTACGGCCGGCCGACCGCGGCCCGGCCACCGCCCAGGACGTGCTGCGCGAGCGCCTGCGGCACCGCCTCGGCCTCCAGGAGGGCTTCCGGTAACCCCGGCACACGACGGGGCACACAACGGACGGGCGGCCCGGCGGGCTAGCGGCCGCCGCCCGGGCGCGCCGCGTCCGGGCCGAGCGCGGCGACGAGCCCGGACAGGCCGTCGAGCACCATGTCGGCCTCGGCCGCCTCGGGACGGGCCGCGTGCAGGTAGCCCCAGGGCCCGCGGCGCAGCAGCGCGGTGCGCATGCCGGCCCGCTTGGCCGGCCGTACGTCGTTGTCGAGCCGGTCCCCGACGTACAGGATGCGCGCGGGCGGCACGCCCGCGACCGCGGTCACCTTGGCGAAGAAGGCCGGGTCCGGCTTGGCCACGCCCCACCCGTCGGAGGTGTGGATCGACTCCACCGGCAGCCGCATCGCGGCGAGCGCGTCGGCGGCCTGCACCGGCTGGTTCCCGGCGATGATCAGCCGGTACCCGGCGGCGCGCAGCGCGTCGAGGGCCGGGCGGACGTCCGGGTAGAGGTCGTCGGCGTCGAAGTTCACCCGCAGGCCGTGCGGGTCGTCCCGCTCCCAGGCGGCGATCTCCTCCTCGAGCACGAGGCCGGGCCGGACGAGCCGGAACGCGTCGGCGAGCGGCCTGCCGGACTCGGCCATCGCGCCGATCAGCGCGAGCATGGTCCCGGCGGGCACGCCGAGCCGGTCGGCCCACCGCAGCCAGATGCGCGTCTCGTCGATCAGCGTCTCCCCGACGTCGAACACCACGACCTCGACCACGCCCGCTCCTTCCACCTTTGTCCGAGAAAGCACTTTAATCGGCCTGCTTCCGCCCGGTACGCCCCCGGTACCGGCTGCACCCGGCCCTGCGGCTACGGGTACCGTTTGCTGCGTGACAGCCATCGATCCATCCAACACTGGGGCGCACGGGATCGGCCTGGCGACGATCGCGGCCGACGGCACCGTGCTGGACACCTGGTTTCCGGCTCCCGAGCTGGGCGAGCCGCCGTCCACCGGCACGCGACGACTCTCCGCCGACGAGGCGGGCGACCTGGCCGGGCTGACCGGGCCCGACCCCGACCGGGGCGTGGAGGTCGTGGCGGTCCACACCGGCATCGCCAAGCTCTCCGAGCCGCCCGCCGACGCGCACGACGTGTACCTGCGGCTCCACCTGCTGTCGGCGCGCCTGGTCCGGCCGCACGGGCTCAACCTCGACGGCGTCTTCGGCAAGCTCGCCAACGTCGTGTGGACCAACCACGGGCCGTGCCCGGTGGAGGGCTTCGAGCAGGTACGGCTGCGGCTGCGCCGCCGCGGCCCGGTCACCGTCTACGGCGTGGACAAGTTCCCGCGCATGGTCGACTACGTGGTGCCGAGCGGCGTGCGCATCGCCGACGCCGACCGGGTACGGCTCGGCGCCCACCTCGCCCCGGGCACCACGGTGATGCACGAGGGCTTCGTCAACTTCAACGCGGGCACGCTCGGCGCCTCGATGGTGGAGGGCCGGATCTCCGCGGG
>QGUZ01000014.1 GCA_003242605.1 Actinomycetota bacterium | reverse complement strand
CGCTGCCGATCGCGGTGCTGCTGCGCGCCGGTGACCGGGCGCGCCCGCAGCCCACCACCGTGGGCGGGCTGCTCGGGCTGCTCGGCCGCCCCGGCCCGCTGCTGTCCGCCGCGGCGGCCACCGCCGGTCTGCTGCTCTACGGCGCGATCCTCGGCCTCCCGGTTACGCTGTTTGTGACGGTGTTCCTCAGCCGGGTCTCGACGCAGGTCGCGCTCAGCGGGGGGATCGCCGTCGCCCTGTGGACGGTCTGCGCGGGTCCCGGAGTGGACGGTCCACGCAGACAGCTGCGGCGGATGATCGCATCGACGCTCCCGGCGCGGAGCGCGGCGGTGACGACGGCCTGGGTGGTCGGCCTGGTCGCGGTGGCGGCCACGGTGCTCGCCCTGGCCACGTTCGCCGGCGACTCGCCACAGGTCTGGTGGCAGCCGCTCGACGCCGACGGCCTGATCGAGCTGATCGACGGGCTGCGGCAGCGGGCACAGGCGCAGTGACGGGGGGGCGAATGCCGGACACGCTGGAGAGGATCGGTCCGTACCGGCTCGTGCGGCGCCTGGGGGAGGGCGGCATGGGCGTCGTCCACCTCGGCGTCGAGCCGGGCGGCGGCGAGGTCGCGGTGAAGGTGCTGCATCCGCACGTCGCCGCCGACCTCAAGGCCCGGGACCGCCTCGTCCGCGAGGTGGAGACGATGCGCCGGGTGCGCAGTCCCCGGGTCGCCCAGGTCCTCGACGCCGAGCTGTCCGGGCCCACGCCGTACGTCGTGACCCGGTACGCCCCGGGCCGCACGCTCGAGCGCACCGTGCTCGAGGACGGCCCGCTCGGGCCGCACGAGGTGGTCCGGGTGGCGCGCGGCCTGTGCGAGGCGCTGGTCGCGATCCACGCGGCGGAGGTGATCCACCGCGACCTGAAGCCGGCGAACGTGATCCTCGTCGACGGCGACCCGCTGGTGATCGACTTCGGCATCGCCCACCTGGTGAACGCCACCCGGCTCACCCAGACGGGCATGTTCATCGGCACCCCCGGGTACCTCGCCCCGGAGCTCATCCGGGACGGGGACATCACCCCGGCGTGCGACGTGTTCGCGCTCGCCGCGACGGTGTTCTTCGCCGCGACCGGGCAGCCGCCGTTCGGCACCGGCGCGTTCGAGAAGATCTGTTACAACATCCTCGAGGGCCGCGCCCAGCTCGACCTCGCCCCGCCGTGGCTGCGCAAGTGGCTCGCGCCCGCGTTCCAGGTGGACCCCGCGCTGCGGCCCACCGCGCAGACCATGCTGCGCATGGCGTACGCCCTCGACCCGGACGCGCCCCCGCCGCCCGACACGGCGACCGACCCGGGCACCCGGGTGCTCGACCCCGATCCCGGCGGCACCCGCGTGCTCGACCCCGGCCCGCCCGGCGGCGGGACCCGGGTGCTCGACCCGGACCCCGGGGGCACCCGCGTGCTCGCCGACGGCCCGGCGCGGCCGTCGGCGGGCGGCACCCGCGTCCTCGACGACTACTCCGACCTGCTGCCGCCGGTGCGGTACGCCGAGCCGTCGCCCCCGCCGGCGCCGCCACCGGCGCCCCCACCGGCGGCTCCGCCGCCGCCACCACCGCACGCGCGGCCCGCACCGCCCCCGCCGTACCCCGACCGGATGGTCGCCGGATACCCGCCCCCGCCGCCCACGGGCGCGCCCCGGCCCGACCTCCCGCCGCCCGCCGCGGCCCGGCCGCAGGAGCGGCAGCGGCCCGTCTACCGCACCCGGCACCCGATCATCGCCGCGCTGCTGCTCACCATCCTCGTCGCGCTGGCGTGCGTGCTGCCGGTGCCGGTGAGCGCGTTCGCCGTGGTCGCCGCGCTCTGCCTGCGCGTCGCCGACCACCTGCTCAGCGGCCTCGCCGACCGCCGCTCGCTCGGCGGGGGGAGCGCGGGCGACGGGCTGTGGGTGCTGCTCGGCACCCCGTGGGCGCTGGTGAAGGCCACGCTCGCCACGATCGTGACCCTGCCGGTCGCGGCGATCTTCGCCCTGATCGTGTGGGGCGCGCTCACCTATATCGGGGGCCTGACCACGGACGTCGCCGCCGCCTACGCCGCCGGCGCCTTCACCGCCGGCCTGTTCCTGCTGCCGGGCGGCGGCAAGCCGCGCCGGGCGGTGCGGCACGCCCTCACCGGGCTGATCCGCAGCCCCGGCGCCGCGATGGTGACCACGCTCACCGTGGGGACGATCGCGTTCTTCACGGTGATGTTCTGCCTGAACAACCGCGCCTCCTGGGTGCCGTGGCGGCCGCCGTCGCAGGTGATCGACGATCTGATCCGGCGCGGCCAGGACTCGGTCGCCGGGCTGCTCGGGGGGATCATCGGGGACCTGATGGACACGCTGGGAATGGGGTTCCTCAACTTCTGGGCCTGACACCGGAGGTAGTGGCATGGGCGCGCCGGAGCTCCTCGGCCCCTACCGGATGCTCTCCCCGATCGGGGCGGGCGGCTTCGGCGAGGTGCACCTCGCCCTCGACCCGGAGGGCCGCACCGTCGCGGTCAAGGTGCTCCACCCGCACATCGCCGCCGACGAGGCCGCGGTGGCCCGGCTCGCCCGTGAGGTGGAGACGATGCGCCGGGTGCGCGGGCCGCACGTCGCCGAGATCGTCGACGCCGCGCTCACCGGCGACCGGCCGTACCTCGTCACCCGCTACGTGCAGGGCCGCTCGCTCGCGGTCGTGGTGGCGCAGGACGGCCCGCTGCGCGGCGACGCGCTGGTACGGCTCGCGCACGGTCTCGCCGAGGCGCTCGCGGTCATCCACGCCGCGGGCGTGGTCCACCGGGACCTGAAGCCCGCGAACGTGCTGCTCGCCGACGGCGAGCCGTACGTGATCGACTTCGGCATCGCGCACGCCCTCGACACCGCGTCGGTGACCGCGTCCGGGGCCGTGGTCGGCACCCCCGGCTACCTCGCGCCCGAGGTGCTCGAGGGCCGGGAGGCGGGCCCGGCGTCCGACGTGTTCTCCTGGGCCGCCACGCTCGCCTACGCCGCCACCGGCCGCCAGCCGTACGGCACCGGGCCGGCCCCGGCGGTGGCCTACCGGGTGGTGCACCACGAGCCGGACCTCGACGGCGTGCCGGACTGGCTGCGCCCGCTGCTCGCCGACTGCCTCGTCACCGACCCCGAGGCCCGGCCCACCGCGGCCGAGCTGTGCGAGCGGCTCGGCGTGGCGGTGCCCGAGCCCACCGAGACCCCGCCCGGGGACGCCCGGACGAACGGCGGGCCGGTGAACCGGCTGCACGAGGCCGAGACCCGCGAGTGGCGGCCGGACATGCGGCGGCCCCGGGAGCGCCGGCCCCGGTCGCGGCCCAGGCCGCCGTCGCCGTGGGCCGAGCACCAGGAGCGGGTACACCGCCGGTGGGTGATCGGCTCCGGGTTCGCGGTCGCGCTGCTCGCCGCGGCCGCGAGCGACCCGCTGCCGGAGGTGGCGATCATGCTGCTCGGCACCTACGGCCTCGCCATGCTCATCGACGCCGGGTTCGGGCTCGCCGCGAGGTCGCGCTCGCGGGTGGTGCTCGACCTGGCCGCCGGGTTCGGCGCGATCGGGCTCAGCCTGCTGCTCACCGCGCTGTTCAGCCCGCTCGCCCTGCTGCTCGCCGTGGGCACGGTCGTGCTCGTGGTGGTGTTGTTCGCGTTCGCGGGCTGATCCGGCGGGGCGTCCGAGCGACCCGAACATAGTTCGGTAGAGTGGCCTCCGGCGGGGTTGTCCGGATGCTACCCGTGGGTAACATGGCGGTGGTGCCCGCCGCCGGGCCTCGCCGCCCGCGTGGCACCGGCGAGCACGCCGAGTGACCGGCGCCCGCCGCACCCGCGGCGGACGCGAGCGAGCATGGGAGGTCGTCTGCCGACCATGGACGGAGCGAAATGAACATCGTCGTCTGCGTGAAGCAGGTTCCCGACACCGCGACCGAGCGCAAGCTGCGGCCGGAGGACAAGACGCTCGACCGCGACGCCGCCGACGGCGTCCTGAACGAGCTTGACGAGTACGCCGTCGAGGAGGCGCTGCGGCTGAAGGAGGCCCACGGCGGGGAGGTCACCGTCCTCACCATGGGCCCGCAGAAGGCCACCGAGACCATCCGCAAGGCGCTCGCCATGGGCGCCGACAAGGCCGTGCACCTCGTCGACGACGCGCTGCACGGCTCCGACACGCTGTCCACCTCCTACGCCCTGGCCAAGGTGCTCGGCACCACCGGGTTCGACCTGGTCATCCTCGGCTCGGAGTCGACCGACGCCCGCACCGGCGTGCTCGCCGCGATGCTCGCCGAGCGGCTCGGCGTGCCGCAGCTCACGCTGGCGCGCAAGGTGGAGGTGAACGGCTCGTCGATCACGATCGAGCGGCTCACCGACTACGGCTACGACAAGGTGGAGGGCACGCTGCCCGCCGTCGTGTCGGTGGTCGAGAAGATCAACACCCCCCGCTACCCGTCGTTTAAGGGCATCATGGCGGCGAAGAAGAAGCCGGTGCAGACGCTCTCCATCGCGGACGCCGGCATCGACGCCGGTCAGGTGGGGCTCGGCGCGGCGTGGAGCGAGGTGACCGAGTTCGCGGTCGCCCCGCCGCGCGCCAAGGGCACGATGGTCACGGACGAGGGTGACGGCGGCGTGAAGGCCGCGGAGTTCCTCGCGTCGAAGAAGTTCATCTGAGAGGGCGGGCTGATGTCGGAAATTCTCGTACTCGTCGAGCATGTCGACGGTGAGGTGAAGAAGGTCACCCTCGAGCTGCTCACCCTCGCCCGTTCCCTCGGCACGCCCGCGGCGGTGTGGGCCGGGCCGGGCTACACCCCGGAGGCGAAGGCGCGGCTCGCCGAGTACGGCGCGGAGAAGATCTACGTCGCCGACGCCGAGGAGATCACCGGCTACGTGGTCGCCCCCAAGGCCGAGCTGCTCGCCAAGCTCGTCGGCACGGCCGCCCCGGGCGCGGTGCTGGTCGCCTCCACCCCCGAGGGCAAGGAGGTGGCCGGCCGCCTCGCGATCAAGACCGACTCCGGCGTGATCACCGACGCGGTCGGCGTCGGCGAGGGCTTCATCGCCGAGCAGTCGATCTTCGGTGGTGGCGTGAACGTCAAGTCCCGGGTCACCAAGGGCACCCCGATCATCGCGGTGCGGCCGAACTCCACCGCGCCCGAGCCGGCCCCGGCCGCGGGCGCCGAGGAGCGGGTGACCGTCGAGCTGTCCGACGCCGCCCGCGGCGCGAAGATCGTCGAGCGGGTGAAGCAGGAGAAGGGCGCCCGGCCCGAGCTCACCGAGGCCGCGATCGTGGTCGCCGGTGGCCGCGGCGTCGGCTCCGCGGAGAACTTCGCGCTCATCGAGCGGCTCGCCGACTCGCTCGGCGCGGCCGTCGGCGCCTCCCGGGCCGCCACCGACGCCCAGTGGTACCCGCACCAGTTCCAGATCGGCCAGACCGGCAAGACCGTCTCGCCGCAGCTCTACATCGCGGTGGGCATCTCCGGCGCGATCCAGCACCGGGCGGGCATGCAGACCGCCAAGACGATCATGGCGATCAACAAGGACCCGGAGGCCCCGATCTTCGAGATCGCCGACTTCGGCGTGGTGGGCGACCTGTTCAAGGTCGTGCCGCAGCTCATCGACGAGATCGAGAAGCGCAAGTAGCCCGCGCGCGGGCGCGCGCCGCGTGAGCCGTACGCCGTCCCGGGGGCGGCCACACCCGCTCCCGGGCCGGCGCGGCCGCCCCGGTTACCCTGAAAGGTGCCATGGCTTATCTGGATCACGCGGCCACCACGCCCATGCTGCCCGAGGCGATCGAGGCGATGACCGCCCACCTCGGCACGGTCGGCAACGCCTCGTCGCTGCACGCCTCGGGCCGCCGGATGCGGCGGGTCGTGGAGGAGGCCCGGGAGACCATCGCGAGCGCGCTCGGCGCCCGGCCCAGCGAGGTGGTGTTCACCTCGGGCGGCACCGAGGCCGACAACCTCGCGATCAAGGGCCTGTACTGGGCCCGCTCCGCCGCCGGGGCGCGGCGCGTCCTGGTCAGCTCGGTCGAGCACCACGCCGTGCTCGACCCCGCCCGCTGGCTCGGCGAGCGCCAGGGCGCGGTGGTGGAGGAGCTCCCGGTCGACGAGCACGGCCGGGTGCACCCGGAGACGCTGCGCGAGGCGATCGAGCGCGGCCCGGACGACGTCGCCCTGGTCAGCGTGATGTGGGCGAACAACGAGGTCGGCACGGTGCAGCCGGTGGCCGAGCTCGCCGCGATCGCCCACGAGTACGGCATCCCGTTCCACACCGACGCGGTCCAGGCCGTGGGTCAGCTTCCGGTGTCGTTCGCCGACAGCGGCGTGGACGCGCTCACCCTCACCGGGCACAAGATCGGCGGCCCGATCGGGGTGGGCGCGCTGCTGCTCGCCCGCGGCGTCGACCCGGTCCCGGTGCTGCACGGCGGGGGCCAGGAGCGCGAGGTGCGCTCCGGCACCCTCGACGCCCCCGCGATCGCCGCCTTCGCCGTGGCCGTCGAGCACGCCGTCACCCACCGCGAGGAGCTCGCCGCCCGGCTCACCGAGCTCCGCGACGACCTCATCGCCCGGGTACGGCAGGCCGTACCGGACGTGATCCTCAACGGCGACCCGGTGCACCGGCTGCCCGGCAACGCGCACTTCTCCTTCCCCGGCTGCGAGGGCGACGCGCTGCTCATGCTGCTCGACGCCAAGGGCGTGGAGTGCTCCACCGGCTCGGCCTGCACCGCCGGGGTGGCGCAGCCGTCCCACGTGCTGCTCGCCATGGGCGCCGACGCGCTGCGCGCCCGCGGCTCGCTGCGGTTCTCCCTCGGCCACACCTCGACCAAGGCCGACGTGGACCGGCTCGCCGAGGTGATCGGCCCCGTGGTGGACCGCGCCCGGCGCGCCGGGATCAGCTGAGGAACTGGGAGATCGACAGCCAGCCCGGGTCGGACTCCACCTCGACCTGGGCGCGGCCCTGCCGCCACCCCTTGACCAGCTCGCGCACCCGGCCCTCGACGCCCGCGTCCGGGTCGGCGTAGATGTGGATCACCCGCACCCGGTCGGCGTTGATCTGCACCGCGGGCAGCGCCTGGTCGTCCGGGAGCGTGGTGGCGAGCTCGAGCTCGAACAGGTCGAGCGCCTCGGCCGACGAGCCGGCCGGCAGCCCGTCCGCGTCCGCCTCCTTATACGGCAGGGCGACCGTGATGTGCTGGTCGAACAGCGGGAAGTCCACCGGCCGCAGCGGGAACCGCGCGGTCGCGGTCACCTTGCCCCCGGCCGGGGTGCGGCCCTCCAGCGCCACCCAGCGCGGCTCGTCGTGCTCCTGCGCCAGGCCGGCGACCACCGCGGGCAGGTGCACCACCGGCACCGGGTCGAGCGGCTCGAACGAGGCCGCGGTGATGTCGCCGATCCACCGGGCCACCTCGTCCTCGCCGAGGATCCAGTCGAGCGCGAGCAGCGCGCTCTCGGTGCGGGCCTCGTCGTCGAGGTCCGGGTAGATCGGGTGGTAGACCACCAGGTCGAGGCGGGGCTTGCCGGGCGGGATGCGCATGCCGAGCACGATCTGGTCGAACGCGAACTCGCGCCCGGCCACCTGCACCTTCAGCTCCATCGCGTTCGGGTGCGGCTGCCGGGACGGGTGGAACTCCCACCGCTCGTCGGCCGGGGGCGCCTGCCGTACCCACCGGTGGGCGAGCGGCCGCACGTCCGGCGCGCCCGCCGCGGTCACCACGAGCGCCTGGGCGGCCGTCCTCCCCGGCTCGATCTCCCAGACCAGCCGCTCGTCGATCGCCGCCACGGCCGGGGTGATCGCCTCGGCGAGCCCGGTCTCGTCCCCCGCATCGAGCATCGCGTCGAGCCGCGGCCGGTTCTCCGCCCACCACGACCAGAACGCCGCGATCCGTTCGTCTCGCATGGGCACCGATCCTCGCAGGTGCCCGCGCCGCCCGCCACCCAGGGGCCCGCCGTACCGGGGCGGCGGCCCGCCCGGCGACCCCGCGGGCACAGGTAGTCTCGACGGATATGGGGCTTCGTGTACTGGCCGCCATGTCGGGCGGCGTCGACTCGGCGGTGGCCGCCGCGCGCATGGCCGAGGCCGGCCATGACGTGACCGGCGTGCACCTGGCGCTGTCCGCCAACCCGCGCTCGTACCGCACCGGCGCCCGCGGCTGCTGCACGCTCGAGGACGTGCGCGACGCGCGCCGCGCCGCCGACGTGATCGGCATCCCGTTCTACGTGTGGGACATGGCCGAGCGCTTCCACCACGACGTGGTGGAGGACTTCGTCAGCGAGTACGCGGCCGGCCGTACCCCGAACCCCTGCCTGCGCTGCAACGAGAAGATCAAGTTCGCCGCGGTGCTCGACCGGGCGCTCGCGCTCGGCTTCGACGCGGTCGTCACCGGCCACCACGCCCGGCTGGAGAACGGCGTGCTGCGCCGCAGCGTGGACCCGGCCAAGGACCAGTCGTACGTGCTTGGCGTGCTCACCCGCGAGCAGCTCGCCCACGCGATGTTCCCGCTCGGCGACTCCACCAAGGAGCAGGTGCGCGCCGAGGCGGCCCGGCGCGGCCTCACCGTGGCCGACAAGCCGGACAGCCACGACATCTGCTTCATCGCCGACGGCGACACCCGGGCCTTCCTCGCCGAGCGGCTCGGCACCCGGCGCGGGCCGATCGTGGACGCGCTCACCGGCGAGGTGGTCGGCGAGCACGACGGCGCGTACGGGTTCACCGTCGGCCAGCGCAAGGGCCTGCGCCTCGGCCGCCCGGCCCCGGACGGCCGGCCCCGATACGTGCTGTCGATCGAGCCGGCCACGAACACCGTCACCGTGGGCCCGCGGTCCGCGCTCGAGGTCACCTCGATCATCGCCGAGCGCCCGATCTGGAACGGACCCATCGACGAGCCGCGCGGCCCGATCACCTGCTCGGTGCAGCTGCGCGCGCACGGCGAGGTGTACGGCTGCCGCGCCCGGGTCACCGACGGGCTGCTGCGCATCGACCTCGACCGCCCGGCCACCGGGGTCGCCCCCGGCCAGGCGGCCGTGCTCTACGACGGCGACGTGGTGCTCGGCTCGGGCACGATCCGGTCCGCCTCCTGACGGTTCCGGCGATCCGCCCGCCCGCGCGCCGGGGCGCCACCGCCGCCCGCCAGGCGGGCCCCGGCCGTACCTCGGGCGGGCTCAGCCGTCCAGCGTCACGCTCTCGCCGGGCGCAAGCCGCCGGATCTCGGCCTTGTGCCGGTCGGCCTCCATGCCCAGCCAGTTGTCGACCAGCCTCAGGCCCACCTCGTTGAGCAGGCCGTCGTGGGTGGAGTAGGCGCGGCCGGGCCGTACCTGCCGCAGGTACTCGACCCACTCGCGCAGCTTCACCCACGGCGCGTTGGTCGGCAGCAGCAGGGTGGGCACCTCGAAGGCCGGCACGGTGAGCGCGTCGCCGGGGTAGAAGACCTGCTCGTCGACGAGGAAGCCGACGTTCTGCACCACCGGCTGGTCCGGGTGGTTGACCGCGTGCCACTCGCCCGCGACCGCGATGCCGAAGCCGTTGGTGCCGAACCGGTCGCCGTCGCGCACCGCCCGGGTGAGCACCGCGATGTCGCCGAGCTTGGAGATCACCGCCTCGGGGCCGTAGATCTCCAGGGCGACGTTCTTCGCCGCGGCCTCCCGCAGCGCCCCCTCGTCGAGGTGGTCGAAGTGCTCGTGGGTGATGAGCACGGTGTCGGCGCCGTCGAGCACGCCCGCGCCGGAGAACTTCCCGGGGTCGATCACGAGCGTGCGGCCGTCCTTCTCCAGGCGCACGCACGCATGGCCGTACTTGGTGAGCTTCATGGCACCCATGCTTACCGCATCGCGCCGGGCACCCCGCGGCCGCGGATCGCCGCCGTCCGGACCGGGGCGCGGCGCTCTCTAAGCTGGCACCGTGAGCGACAACGGCGATCGTTTCCCGTGGAGTACGGCGAGCGCGACCGGCGTGGGCTCCCACCCGGGGGAGGACCACCTCGAGGCGCTGCGCGTCGTCTTCGGCGAGCTGCCCGGCCTGCCGTACCTGCCGGAGCTGCCCGCCCGCGGGGTGGGCGCCGACATGATCGGCCGGACCGCCTCGCTGCTCGTGGACATCCCGGTGGAGGTCCGGCCGTCCGGCTGGCGGGTCACCCAGGCGCCCGGCCGGGACCTGGGCCGGGCGCACGACCACCTGTCCCGGGACCTCGACGGCCTGGAGGAGATCGCCCACGGCTACACCGGGCCGCTCAAGGTGCAGGTCTGCGGCCCCTGGACGCTCGCCGCCGGGATCGAGCTGCGGTACGGGGACAAGATGCTCAAGGACCCGGGCGCGGTGCGCGACCTGGCCGCGTCCCTCGCCGAGGGCGTCGCGGCCCACCTCGCCCGGGTACGGCGGCGCGTGCCCGGCCTCACCGCGATCGTGCTCCAGCTCGACGAGCCCGGCCTGCCCGGCGTGCTCGCGGGCACCGTGCCCACCGCCTCCGGCTTCGGCCGGCTGCCCGCGGTCGAGGCCCCGATCGTCGCCGACCACCTGCGGACCGTGCTGCGCGGCGCGGCGGCGGACGACGTCTTCCCGATCGTGCACTGCTGCGCGCCCGAGGTGCCGATCGGCCTGATCCGCGACGCGGGCGCCAAGGGCGTCTCGCTCGACGCGGCGCTGCTGCGGCCGCAGGACGAGGACCCGATCGGCGAGGCGATCGAGGCCGGCACCGCGTTCTTCCTCGGCGTGGTCCCCGGCACCGACACCCGCCTGCCGGACATCGGGGTGGTGGCCAAGCCCGCGCTCGAGCTGTGGCGCCGCCTCGGTTTTCCGCCGTCCACCCTCGCCGACCAGGTGGTGCTCACCCCCACCTGCGGGCTCGCCGGCGCCACCCCGCCGTACGCCAAGGCCGCGCTCGCCAAGTGCCGCGAGGCCGCCAAGGTCCTCCGCGACGACCCGGGCGAGGAGTGACCCGCGCGCGGCCCTCGGCGTGCGCCGCGGGGCCGCGCCTGGCCCGGCCGGTGCGGCGTCGCGCGTGCTCACCCGTGAATTGTCGGCCACGGCAGTAACGTTGTCTGTGCGGTTGGTCGACGGGTGCTCGCCCGACGGGGCGGCCGTTCCACGAGGGGAGACGGGCGATGAGCGTCGAGCAGGACGGGGTGCCGGCGGCGGCGCGGGAGCGGCACGCCGAGCTCACCGAGCTGGTGAACGAGGCGAACTGGCGCTACTACGTGCTCGACGCGCCCACGGTGAGCGACGCCGAGTACGACGCGTGGATGCGCGAGCTCAAGGAGCTGGAGGAGGCGCATCCGGAGCTGCGCACCCCCGACTCGCCGACCCAGCGGGTGGGCGCGCCGGTCGCCACCGAGTTCGCCAAGGTGCGGCACGTCCAGCGCATGGAGAGCCTCGACAACGCGTTCAGCGACGAGGAGCTCGCCGCCTGGGAGGCCCGCGCCCGCCGCCTGCTCGAGCGCGAGCCCGGCCCGTACCTGTGCGAGCTGAAGATCGACGGCCTGGCGATCTCGCTGCTGTACGAGAAGGGCAGGCTGGTGCGCGCGGCGACCCGCGGCGACGGCGTGGTCGGCGAGGACGTCACCAACAACGTGCGCACCATCGCGGACGTGCCGTACCGGCTCTCCGGCGGCGACGTGCCCGACCTGCTCGAGGTGCGCGGCGAGGTGTACCTGCCGGTGGCCGCGTTCGAGGAGCTCAACCGGCGGCTGCTCGACGAGGGCAAGCAGCCGTTCGCGAACCCGCGCAACTCGGCGGCCGGGTCGCTGCGGCAGAAGGACCCGCGGATCACCGCGCAGCGCGACCTGCACGTGATCTGCCACGGCATCGGCCGGTGGGACGGGACCGAGGTGCCGAAGGCCCAGTCGGAGACCTACGAGCGGTTCAAGGCGATGGGCCTGCCGGTGAGCGACCTGTACCGGGTGGTGGACACCCTCGACGAGGTGCGCGAGTACATCGCGTACTACCGGGAGCACCGCCACGACACGCCGTACGAGATCGACGGCGTCGTGGTGAAGGTGGACGACTTCGGCAAGCAGCGGCAGCTCGGCTCCACCGCCCGCGCGCCCCGGTGGGCGATCGCCTACAAGTACCCGCCGGTGGAGGTCACCACCAAGCTGCTCGGCATCGAGGTGAGCGTGGGCCGCACCGGGCGCGTAACCCCGTACGGGGTGATGAAGCCGGTGAAGGTGGCCGGGTCCACGGTCGAGCGGGCCACCCTGCACAACGCCGACGAGGTGCGGCGCAAGGGCGTGCTCATCGGCGACACCGTGGTGCTGCGCAAGGCCGGGGACGTGATCCCGGAGATCGTCAAGCCCGTGGAGGAGCTGCGGGACGGCTCCGAGCGGGAGTTCGTCATGCCCACGCACTGCCCGGAGTGCGGCACCGAGCTGCGCCGGGAGCGCGAGGGCGACGTGGACATCCGCTGCCCGAACTCCCGGTCCTGCCCGGCCCAGCTCCGCGAGCGCATCTTCTTCGCCGCCGGGCGGGGCGCGTTCGACATCAGCTCGCTCGGCTACGTGGCGGCGACCGCGCTCACCCAGCCGCTGCCGCCGCAGGAGCCGCCGGTGCGCACCGAGGCCGACCTGTTCGACCTCACCCTGGAGCGGCTGCTGCCGATCCGCACGCTCGTCCGCGACCAGGACACCGGCCTGCCGAAGATCGACCCGAAGACCGGCGAGCCGAAGGTGGTGCGGTTCTTCGCCAACCAGAACGGCGAGCCGAAGAAGACCACGCTCACCCTGCTGGAGCAGCTCGAACGGGCCAAGCAGGTGCCGCTGTGGCGGGTGATCGTGGCGCTGTCGATCCGGCACGTCGGCCCGGTGGCGGCGCAGGCGCTCGCCGCCGAGTTCCGCTCGCTCGACCGGATCTTCGCGGCGAGCGAGGAGGAGCTCGCCGCGGTCGAGGGCGTCGGCCCGACGATCGCCGCGTCGATCCGCGAGTGGTACGCGGTGGACTGGCACCGGGAGATCGTCGAGCGCTGGCGCCGGGCGGGCGTGCGCATGGCGGAGGAGGCCCCGGCCGAGGGCGAGGCGCTGCCGCAGACGCTCGCCGGCCTCACCGTGGTGGTGACCGGCACCCTGCAGAACTTCAGCCGGGACAGCGCGAACGCGGCGATCCAGGCCCGCGGCGGCAAGGCGGCGAGCTCGGTGTCGAAGAAGACCTCCTACCTCGTCGCCGGGGAGAACGCGGGCTCCAAGCTGGACAAGGCGATCAAGTTCGGCGTGCCGGTGCTCGACGAGGCCGGGTTCCTCACCCTTCTGGAGAAGGGGCCGGAGGGGATCTCGACCACGGAACAGCCGTGACGCAACGTGCCCAATCGGTTTCGCGAGGTGGCCCCGAGGTCGTACCCTTCCCAACATGACCTCTTGGGGGTTTGCCGGATTATGACCGACCCATCCGATACCCGGGACACGAGCCCACGGCCGGGGTCGCCGCTGTGGACCTACTTCGCGGGCGTCATCATCGTCGGGCTAACCGCGCTGGCCGTCGCCCAGGTACGGCTCGGCCCGGAGCAGCTCGCCCACGCGCTGCGGTCGCCGCTGCTGTGGCTGCTCGCCGCGCTCGTGGTGCTCGGCGAGCTGCGGCCGGTGGTGACCTCGTCGTCCACCCTGGTGGGCGGCACGCCCGCCTCGGTGATGTTCAGCTTCGCCGTGCTGCTCCACTACGGCCTCTCCATCGCGGTGCTCACCCAGGCCGCGGCGATCGTGGTGTGCGGCCTGGTGAACCGCCGGGCCTGGCATCGGGTGGCGTTCAACGTCGCGCACGTCACGCTCGCCTGCACCGCCGGGGCGGTGGTGCTCGGCGCCTTCGGCGTGCTGCCGCACCCGGCCGACCCGTGGGTGCCCGCGGACGGGGACGACGTGCTCGCGATCGCGCTCGCCGCGCTCGCCTACTTCGCCGTGCGCGCGCTGCTCGTCTGCGCCGCGGTGGCGCTGCACGAGCGCCGCTCGATGCTGCGGGTACTGCGGGTGTCGGTCGGGCCGCAGAGCCTGGTGTACGCCACGATGCTCGGCCTCGCCCCGGTGGTGGTCGTGGTGATGGCGTACACGCCGATCCTCGTGCCGCTGTTCGTGGCCCCGATCGCCGCGATGTACTTCACCGCCACGCTGTCGGCCCGCCGGGACCACCAGGCGATGCATGACGAGCTCACCGGGCTGCCCAACCGCAAGCACCTCATCCTCGCGATCGAGGAGGCGCTCGCCGAGGTGCGCGACGACCAGCGGCTCGGCCTGCTCCTGCTCGACCTCGACGGCTTCAAGGAGGTCAACGACACCCTCGGCCACCCGGTGGGGGACCGGCTGCTGCAGATCATCGGCCACCGGCTCACCCACAGCGTGCGGCCCGGCGACGTGGTGGCCCGGCTCGGCGGCGACGAGTTCGCCGTGCTGCTGCCGTCGATCCGGGACGCCCAGGCGGCCAAGGAGGTGGCCGCCCGGCTGCGCGCCGCGCTCACCGAGCCGGTCCGGCTCGAGGGCATGACCTTCGACCTCGACGCCTCGGTGGGCATCGCGCTCCACCCGGACCACGCCCCCGACTTCCAGCTCCTGCTGCAGCGCGCGGACGTCGCGATGTACCTGGCGAAGGAGGCGCGCTCCGGCGTGGAGTTCTACATGCCGGACAAGGACCGCAACTCGCCGGAACGGCTCAGCCTCCAGGGCGACCTGCGCCGCGCCATCGACCGCGGCGAGCTCGAGCTGCACTACCAGCCCAAGGTGACGCTCGCCGACAACTCGGTGGACGGCGTGGAGGCGCTGCTGCGCTGGTGGCACCCGGTGCGCGGCCCGGTCTCGCCGAGCGAGTTCGTGCCGCTCGCCGAGCAGTCGTACCTGATGCGGGAGCTCACCCAGTACGTCATCGGCATGGCGATGGAGCAGGCCGCCGAGTGGTGGCACCAGGGCATGAAGGTGCCGGTCTCGGTGAACGTGTCCGCGCGCGACCTGCTCGACAACGGCCTCGCCGAGCAGATCGAGGCCGCGCTCGCCCGGCTGCGCCTGCCCGCCTGCTCGCTCCGGCTCGAGGTGACCGAGCGGGTGCTCATGACCGACCAGGCGTACGCGGCCGACACGATCCGCGCGCTCGCCGCGCTCGGCGTGCAGCTCGCCCTCGACGACTTCGGTACCGGCTACTCCTCGCTGGTGCGGCTGCAGCGGCTGCCGGTCTCCGAGGTGAAGATCGACGCGTCGTTCGTGCGCCGGCTCACCGAGTCGCCCGACGACGAACGCATCGTGCGCTCCACGATCGAGCTGGTCCGCTCGCTCGGGCTGCGCTCGGTCGCCGAGGGCGTGGAGTCCGCCGAGATCGCCGACCGGCTGCGCGACCTCAACTGCGACGTCGGCCAGGGCTGGTGGCTCGGCGAGCCGATGTCCCCCGAGGACGCGACCGCGTGGCTGCGCGAGCGGCTGCGCACCGACCCGCCGATCACCGCGGTGGAGGCCCCGGCCGGGGCGGTGTGACCGCGCGGCCGGAGGCGTCGTCCGGGCGGCCGCACGGGCCGGTGCGGCCGCGCCGTACCGGGCGGGTGAGGCGTGCGGTAATCGTTCGGCGAGGTGGGACGGTCGCCCTAGGATGAAGTGACTGTCCCATCAGCATCGACGAAACGGGTTTGAACGCCTCATGTCCGCCATAACCCGCGACGAGGTCGCTCACCTCGCACGGTTGTCCCGGCTGGCGCTGACCGACGAGGAGCTGGACCACTTCGCCGGCCAGCTCGACCAGATCATCGCCGCGGTCGCCCGCGTCGCCGAGGTCGCCACCGACGACATCCCGCCGTCCTCGCACGCGCTGCCGCTCACCAACGTCTTCCGGCCCGACGAGGTACGGCCCGGCCTGACGCCGCAGCAGGCGCTGGACCAGGCGCCCGCCGTCGAGGACGACCGCTTCCGCGTCCCGCGCATCCTGGGGGAGGAGGCATGAGCGAGCTGATCAGGAAGACCGCCGCCGAACTCGGCCGGATGGTCGCGTCCGGCGAGGTCTCCGCCGTAGAGGTGACCCAGGCGCACCTCGACCGCATCGCCGAGGTCGAGCCGAAGATCGACGCGTTCCTGCACGTCGCGGCGGAGGCCGCGCTCGAGCAGGCCCGCGCCGTCGACGAGCGCCGGGCGAAGGGGGAGAGGCTCGGCCCGCTCGCCGGGGTGCCGGTCGCGCACAAGGACATCTTCACCACGGTCGACATGCCCACCACCGCCGCCTCGAAGATCCTCGAGGGCTGGCGCCCGCCGTACGACGCCACCGTCACCCGGCGGCTGCGCGAGGCCGGCCTGGTGATCGTGGGCAAGACCAACCTCGACGAGTTCGCCATGGGCTCCTCCACGGAGAACTCGGCCTACAAGCCCACCCGCAACCCGTGGGACCTCACCCGGGTGCCCGGCGGCTCGTCCGGCGGCTCGGCGGCCGCGGTCGCCGCGTACGCCGTGCCGCTCGCCACCGGCACCGACACCGGCGGCTCGATCCGCCAGCCCGCCGCGGTGACCGGCATCGTCGGCACCAAGCCCACCTACGGCGGCTCCTCCCGGTACGGCCTGATCGCGTTCGCCTCCTCGCTCGACACCCCGGGCCCGTTCGCCCGCAACGTGCTCGACGCCGCGCTGCTGCACGAGGCGTTCTCCGGGCACGACCCGCTCGACTCCACCTCGATCAACGCCCCGGTGCCGCCGGTGGTGGAGGCGGCCCGCCAGGCCGACGTCTCCGGCATGCGGGTCGGCGTGATCAAGGAGTTCGTCGAGGGCGAGGGCTACCAGCGCGGCGTGCTGCGCCGGTTCACCGAGGCGGTCGAGCTGCTCGAGTCGCTCGGCGCGAAGACGATCGAGATCTCCTGCCCGTCGTTCGCCTACGCGCTGCCCGCGTACTACCTGATCGCGCCGTCGGAGTGCTCGTCGAACCTCGCCCGGTTCGACGCGATGCGGTACGGCCTGCGGGTCGGCGACGACGGCACGCGCAGCGCCGAGGAGGTGATGGCGCTCACCCGCGCCGCCGGGTTCGGCCCGGAGGTGAAGCGCCGCATCATGCTCGGCACCTACGCGCTCTCCTCGGGCTACTACGACGCCTACTACGGCTCCGCGCAGAAGGTGCGCACGCTCATCGCCCGCGACTTCGAGGCCGCGTTCCAGCAGGTGGACGTGCTCGTCTCGCCGACCACGCCGACCACCGCGTTCAAGCTCGGCGAGCGCGTCGACGACCCGATGGCGATGTACCTCGCCGACCTGTGCACGATTCCGTCGAACCTCGCGGGCAACGCCGCCATCTCCGTGCCGTGCGGCCTCGCCGAGGAGGACAACCTGCCCGTCGGCCTGCAGATCATCGCCCCGGTGCTGGGCGACGACCGCTGCTACCGGGTCGGCGCCGCCGTCGAGAAGGCCCTGGAGGACCGCTGGGGCGGCCCGCTGCTGAAGGAGGCCCCGTCGCTGTGAGCACCCCGACCGAGACCCTGATGCCGTTCGACGAGGCGATGGAGCGCTACGAGCCCGTGCTCGGGCTCGAGACGCACGTCGAGCTCGGCACCGCCTCCAAGATGTTCTGCGGCTGCCCGACCACGTTCGGGGCGCCGCCGAACACCCAGGTCTGCCCGGTCTGCCTCGGCCTGCCCGGATCGCTGCCCGTGGCGAACGCCAAGGCGATCGAGTCCACGATCCGCATCGGCCTCGCGCTCAACTGCTCGATCGCCGAGTGGTGCCGGTTTGCCCGGAAGAACTACTTCTATCCGGACATGCCGAAGAACTTCCAGATCAGCCAGTACGACGAGCCGCTCTGCTACGACGGCTACATCGATGTCGAGGTGGACGGCGAGACCGTGCGCATCGGCATCGAGCGGGTGCATCTGGAGGAGGACACCGGCAAGTCCACCCACGTCGGCGGCGCCACCGGCCGCATCCACGGGGCCGACTACTCGACCGTCGACTACAACCGGGCCGGCATCCCGCTGGTGGAGATCGTCACCAAGCCGATCACCGGCACCGGCCGGCTCGCCCCGCAGGTGGCCCGCGCGTACGTCGCCGAGCTGCGCGACCTCATGCGCGCCCTCGGCGTCTCCGACGTGCGCATGGAGCAGGGCTCGCTGCGCTGCGACGTGAACGTCTCGCTCATGCCGCGCGGCGGCACCGAGTGGGGCACCCGCACCGAGACGAAGAACCTCAACTCGCTGCGCTCGGTGGAGCGCGCGGTGCGCCACGAGATCGAGCGGCAGGCCGGCATCCTCGACGCGGGCGGCCGGATCATCCAGGAGACCCGGCACTTCCACGAGGACACCGGCACCACCACCTCGGGCCGCTCGAAGGAGGAGGCGCAGGACTACCGCTACTTCCCCGAGCCGGACCTGGTGCCGATCGCGCCGGACCGCGAGTGGGTGGAGAAGCTGCGCGCCGAGCTGCCCGAGCCGCCCTCGGTACGGCGGCGCCGGCTGCAGGCCGAGTGGGGCGTGTCCGACCACGACATGGCCGCGATGCGCAATGCCGACGCGATCGACCTCGTCGAGGCGACGGTGAAGGCCGGGGCCCCGCCCGCGGACGCCCGCAAGTGGTGGATGGGCGAGCTCGCCCGCCGGGCGAACGAGTCCGGCAAGGCGCTCGCCGAGCTGCCGATCACGCCCGAGCAGGTGGCCCGGGTGTGCGAGCTCGTCGCCTCCGGCCAGCTTAACGACAAGCTCGCCCGCCAGGTGCTCGAGGGCGTGCTCGCCGGCGAGGGCACCCCGGACGAGGTGGTCGAGCGCCGCGGCCTGCGCATCGTGAGCGACGAGGGCGAGCTCGCCGCGATCGTCGACCAGGTGATCGCCGAGAACGCCGAGGTGGCGGAGAAGGTCCGCAACGGCAAGATCGCCGCGGCGGGCGCGCTCGTCGGCGGCGTGATGAAGGCGACCAAGGGCAAGGCCGACGCCGCCCGCGCCCGGCAGCTCATCCTGGAGAAGCTCGGCGTGTCCGGGTGACGCCTCCGGCCGGGCCGGTTTTCCTGCTGTTTTCCTGCGGCGCCGTCACCCGTCAGGGGTGGCGGCGCCGTCGTCTCCGGGCCCGGGCGCGCGCTTCCGCGCCGGGCGCAGGCCGGGCGTGACGGGTGCGGCGTACGGCAGCGGCCCCGGCACAGTGTTGAAGAAAACGTTTACGAAAAAGCCTGGTGTATCGTCGTGGATCGTCGGATTTTAGGGGTTTCTCCACTGGAATCCAGATCCAATTCCTGACATATGAGAATGCGGGTGGTTTAAGGTAAGGTTCGGGAGTCGCTGTGACGGGAGGTGACGCGGGCGTGACCAACGCCAAGGCGTCGGCGGACCCGCCCACGGATCCTTTCGAGGCGGCGCCGCCGCCTCCGGCGAAACACCGGTTCCGCCCCGCCACCAAGTCGCTGCCCCGCGGCGTCTCCCCGGACATCTTCGGCACCTCCGGCCCACCGCTGCCGTTCGCCAAGCCGCACCAGGGACAGGCGACCAAAACCGGTCTGCCCCCGGCCGCGCCGGAGGTCGTGCCGTGGCCGGTGAAGGGCCCCACGCTCCGCGAGCTCATGCGGATGCGGCCCGAGCCGCCGAGGAAACCCGAACCCGAGACCCCGCCCGCCGAGCCCGGGCCCGCCCGCCGCGCCGGCCGCACCCGCCGCCTGGTGCGCATCGCGATCGGGGTGCTCTGCCTCGTCCTGGCGTACCTGATCCCGGCCTGGATGATGTCCGGCAAGGTGCTGCCGGGCACCACCGTCGCCGGCGTCGACGTCGCCGGCCTCACCGCGAGCGAGGCGGCCGAACGCCTCACCGACCGGATGAGCGCCCTCGCCGCCGCCGACATCGCGGTCAAGGTCGGCGAGCGCCGGTTCACGATCAGCCCGCTCAAGGCCGGGCTCTCCTTCGACGTCGCCGCCACCGTCGCGGACCTGCCCACCGGCTTCCCCGGCCCGTTCGACGTGCTCCGCGCCGTGTTCGGCGAGACCCGGCTGGAGCCGCGGAAATCGGTGAACGAGGCGAAGCTGAAGGAGCAGCTCGAGCAGATCGCGGCCGAGGTCGACCGGCCCGCCTCCCGGGGCGCGGTGGTCTACCGCGGGCGGGAGCCGGTGGTGGTGCCGCCGCGGTCCGGCCTCCGGCTCGACCAACAGGCCGCCGCCGACGCGATCCGGGCGGCGTACCTCAGCCACACCGCCCCGGTCGAGCTCGCCGTGCGCATGGAGCGGCCCGCGGTCTCCGCGGAGGTGCTCGACCGGGCGCTCCCGGCGGCGCGCAAGGCGGTCTCCGCCCCGATCACCCTCGTCAACGGCGGCCGCAAGGCCGTGCTCGACCCCGAGACGATCGCGGCCCACCTGCGCTTCGTGCCGGACTCCGCCGGGCGCGCCGTGCGGCCGGTGTTCGACGCCCGCGCCGCCGTGGCGAGCGTGGAGAAGGAGCTGCTCGACCCGGCCACCGCGCCGCGGGACGCCACCTTCCGCATCGTCGGCGGCCGGCCGGTCCTCGTGCCGGGCCGGTCCGGCCGGGGCGTGGCCACCGACGCGCTCGCCGCCGCCGTGGTGAAGGCGATCACCGGGAACGGCGAGCGGGTCATCCCGGTGACCCTCACCACGACCAAGCCGCGGCTCGGCAACGCCGAGGCCGCCCGGCTCGGCATCAAGCAGAAGGTCGCCTCCTACACGCTCCGGCACGCCTGCTGCGCCGGCCCGGCCACCAACATCCGCAGGGCCGTCGAGCTGGTGGACGGCCGCATCGTGCGCCCGGGGGAGACGTTCTCCCTCAACGAGACGCTCGGCCGGCCCGACCCGGCGCGCGGCTTCGTCGACGGCCCCGCGGTCGCGGACGGCCGGCTCGTCACCCGGGTCGGCGGCGGCGTCTCCGACCTCGCCACCGCGCTCTACCACGCCGCCTTCCACGCCGGGTTCAAGATCGTTGAACGGCGGCCGCACGACTTCCACGTCTCCCGCCACCCGCTCGGCCTCGACGCCGCGCTCGACTACCCCGGCACCGACCTGCGCTGGCGCAACGACTCCCGGTACGGCGTGCTCATCCAGGCCTACATCGCCGAGGGCACGGTCACCGTCGCGTTATGGAGCACCCGCCGGTACGACCGCGTCGTGGCGGAGGTGTCGCCGAAGCGCGACGTCAAGCCGTTCGGGACGATCAGCGGCGAGGGCTCCGGCTGCGTGCCCACCCCGGGCGCGAACGGCTTCACGGTCACCGTCACCCGGGTGTTCCACAAGGACGGCGCCGAGGTGAAGCGGGACGCCCCGGTCACCTCGGTCTACCGGCCGCAGCCCCGGGTGACCTGCGCGGGCTCCACCCGGCGGTGACCGGGCAGCGCCGGGAGCCGGCCCCGGCGCCCGCCCCGCGGCTCACTCCAGGGGGATGACGAGGATCCGGTCGTCGGCCCGGTCGGGGTCGCCCCGGCCGTCGTGGTTGCTCGTGCCCACCCACAGCGCGGTGCCGTCGGGGGTCGCGGCCACCGCGCGCAGCCGGCCGTACTCGCCGGTGAGCAGGGCCTGGGGCCGCCCGGGCGCGCCGCCGTCGAGCGGCACCTGCCACAGCCGGGCGCCGCGCAGCGCCGCGACCCACAGCGAGCCGCCCGCGTACGCCGCCCCGGACGGGGAGGCCTCGGCGGTGGACCAGGTGACCAGCGGGTCGGTGTACCGCTCGTCGCCGCCGACGCCCTCCACCTCCGGCCAGCCGTAGTTGCGGCCGGGCTCGATGCGGTTCACCTCGTCCCAGGTGTTCTGGCCGAACTCGGTGGCGTACATCGCGCCCGACTCGTCCCAGGCGAGCCCCTGCACGTTGCGGTGGCCGTAGGACCAGACCAGCGAGTCGCCGAAGGGGTTGCCGGGCGGGGCCTCGCCGTCCACGGTCATGCGCAGGATCTTGCCGCCGAGCGAGTCGCGGTCCTGGGACAGCCGGGTACGGCCTGCCTCGCCGGTGCCCGCGTACAGGTAGCCGTCCGGGCCGAACGCGAGCCGCCCGCCGTTGTGGATGGTCCCGCTCGGGATGCCGCTGACGATCACCTTCGGGTCGGTCAGCCGATCGTTCTCGTAGCGGTAGCGCACGATGCGGTTGTCCGAGCGGGCGGTGAAGTAGACGAAGACGTGGTGGTCGTCGGCGAAGCGCGGGGAGACCGCGATGCCCATGAGCCCGCCCTCGCCGCGCGGCGCCACGCCGTCGACCGTGCCCACCTCGGTCACCCGGCCGTCGCCGGTCACCCGGAGCACGCGCGCGGTGTCCCGCTCGGTGACCAGCGCGTCCCCGTCCGGCAGGAACGCGATGCCCCACGGAACCCGCAGGCCCTCGACGAGCGTGCGCGGCCGCCCGGCGGTGCGGGGCGCGCCCGGCGAAGTGCTCGGCGATGTGGCCGGCGAGGCGGGGGACGCGTCCGGGGACGCCGCCGTGGTCGCGGGCGCCGGCGAGGCGGCGGTGGCGTCCGGGCCGGCCCCCGAGCACGCGGCCGTGGCGAACAGCACGGCGGTCGCCGCCGCGGCGGCGCGGATCCTCTGCGTCGGCATGGCACCTCCTTGTACGAGTGCATACGACGGCGTCCGTCCGGAGGTTCCCCCAGGCGTTAGGGTTCCACAGCATGAAGGTCTGGGTCCCCTCCCAAGCAGCCGCTGATGTGCTCGCCGACCTGCCGGAGGTCGAGTGCGTGGTGTTCGACGGCACCACGCCGCCGCCGGAGGGCGCCGAGAAGGTGGAGGTCTTCATCCCCCCGCTCGCCCCCACCTACGACGTCGCGGCCCTGTTCGCCAAGATGACCTCGCTCCGCCTGGTGCAGACGGTCAGCGCGGGCGTCGAGCCGTACCTGCCGCACCTGCCCGAGGGCGTGATCCTGTGCAACGCCCGCGGGGTACACGACGCGGGCACGGCCGAGTGGGCGGTGGGCGCGATGCTCGCCGTGCTCCGCGACTTCCCGCGCTTCGTCGACCGGCAGCGCCAGGGGGTCTGGGACTACCACCACACCGACGCGCTCGCCGACTCCACCGTGCTCATCGTCGGCTACGGCTCGATCGGGGAGGCGCTGGAGCGGCGGCTCGCCCCGTTCGAGGTGAACGTGATCCGGGTCGCCCGCTCCGCGCGGCAGGGGCCGGACGGGCGGGTGGTGCACGGGCCGGACGAGCTGCCCGGCCTGCTCCCGCTCGCCGACGTGGTCGTGCTGCTCGTGCCGCAGACCCCGGAGACCCGGCGCCTGGTCGACGCCGATTTCCTCGCCCGGATGAAGGACGGGGCGGTGCTCGTCAACGCCGCCCGGGGCTCGGTGGTCGACACCGACGCGCTGCTCGCCGAGCTCACCGCGGGGCGGCTGCGGGCCGCGCTCGACGTCACCGACCCCGAGCCGCTGCCGCCGGACCATCCGCTGTGGCGGGCGCCCGGTATCATGATCACGCCGCATGTGGCCGGCAGCACCCCGGCCTCGCAGCGGCGCGCGCTCTCGCTGATCCGGTCTCAGATGGTGAGATACCTGTCCGGAGAGCCGTTGCGCAATGTGATCACCGGGTCGTACTGACCAGCAATGGAATCCTGACCGTGGCTGGCTCGTGACCTCCGGTGCGTAGCGTGAGTCAAGACGTGCCCGACCGAATCGTGGAACGGCGAGGTCGGCGTGCGTGCAGGCCGGCCGTGGGAGCAAAGCGGTTATCAGATCGGTGACGACTGGAGTGTTGGTCCCACGTCGGCTCGGGCACGCGGGCAACACTGGCCATGTGAACGAACTGATAGGCGACGATGTTGAACGCCTGGCGTGACCTGAGGGTCCCGCTGACCGCCGCGGGCTTCGGTGCGGCGGGGATCGCCGCCGCCCCGGCGTTGGGCGTGGTCTCCTCGCCGGTGACCGCCGTCGCCGCCGGGGTCATCGGGCTGCTCGCCGCGGGCTGCCTGCTCGCGGTCGCGGGACGCGTCGGCGCGGGGCAGCGCACCGAGGCGCCGTCCTGGCGCTGGCTCGCCATCGGCACGGTCGTCTGGCTGCTCGGCGCCGTGCTGCGGCCGTTCGCCGAGGGCACCGCGTACGTCGTGACCTTCGCCGACCTGCTGCTCGCGGGCGGCGTGGGCCTGCTGACGATCGGGTGCGCCGCCGGTGCCACCTGGCCGCCGCCGGGACGCGGCGTGCTCCGCATCGCCAGTGACGCCTATCTCAGCGCCGCGGCGCTGTTCGTGCTCGGCTGGCTGCCGTGGCTCGGCGGGGTGTACCGGTCCGCCGACGACCCCGGCATGGTCTACCCCGAGTTCGTGCTGCCCGTGTTCTGCCTGCTCGCCGCCTGCGCCGCGGCGGCCGTCGCGCTGCCGCCCGGCTCGGGCGCGGACGCGGGCGGCCGGGCCGGCGTCGCCGTACTCGCCGCGATCACCGTCGCCGAGGCGGCGAACGCGGCGGCCCGCATCGCCGGGGAACCGCCGCCGCCGCTCGCCGCGCTGCCCACCTCGGCCGCGTTCCTGCTGCTCGCCGCGGTGGCCGCGCGGGCGCGGCGGGAACGGTCCCGGCGGTCCTGGTCGGTGCCGCCCTGGGTCGCGGCCGCGGTGCCGCTCGCCCTCGTCGCCGCGGCTACCGTGCTGCTCGCGGCCGGCATGCTCACCGGCGGCCTGGCGGCCGACGCCGTGGCGCTGCCGATCGTGGTGGCCTCGATGGTGCTCGTGCTGCTGCTGCGGGTGTTCACCTCCGCGGTGGAGGGCATGAGCCTGCGCCGCCAGGTGGAGGCGGCCGAACGGCGGCTGCGCGGGCTCGCCGAGAACGCCGGCGACCTCGTGCTCGTCTGCGACCTCGAGGGCGTCATCCACGAGATCGACCCCGGCGTCGAGGAGACCTACGGCTACCGCCCGGACCAGCTCGTCGGCAACACGATCGTCGAGTACGTGCACCCGGAGGACGTGCCGGCGGTGCAGAGCGCGCTCGCCGCGTTCGACGAGGACGCGGCCGAGCGGCAGGGCGCCTGCCGGATCGAGTGCCGGATCCGCGCCGCGGACGGCACCTGGCGGCCCACCGAGGCGGTGGCGCTGCGGGACGGCCGCGCCGAGGACCACATCCTCGTCTCGGTCCGCGACGTCAGCGACCACGTGGCGCTGCAGAACCAGGTCGCCCACCTCACCTTCCACGACGGCGTGACCGGCCTGCCGAACCGCGCCTACTTCGAGGAGCGCACCCGCGAGGTGCTCGCCCGGCCGTTCCCGTCCGGCACCGCGGTGATCTTTCTCGACCTCGACGGGTTCACCGCGGTGAACGACTCGGTCGGCCACGCCAGCGGCGACTACCTGCTCGGCCAGGCGGCGCGCCGGCTGCGCGCCGCGGTGGGCGGGGACGCCACGCTCGCCCGGTGGGGCGGCGACGAGTTCGCCGTGCTCGTCGAGGGCGACGGGCAGAACGCGCTCGACCTCGCCGAGCGGCTCGTCGGCGCGGTCGCCGCGGAGCCGTTCCGGGTCGCCGACCGCGACGTGGCCCTCACCGCGAGCGTGGGGGTCGCGTTCGCCGACGAGGACACGCCCGCCGGCGACCTCATCCGCAACGCCGACGTGGCGATGGCGAAGGCGAAGCAGCAGGGCGGCCGCCGGGTGGAGGTGTTCGCCACCCAGATGCACGCCGACGTGGTGCGCCGCCTGGAGTTCGCCGCCGACCTGCAGCGGGCCCTGGCGGAGAAGCAGTTCTCCGTGGAGTACCAGCCGGTGGTGGACCTCGCCACGGGCCGGGTCACCGCGGTCGAGGCGCTGGCGCGCTGGTGGCGCGGCGGCGCGTTCGTGCCGCCGGAGCAGTTCCTCGGCGCGGCCGAGGACACCGGCGTGATCGTGCCGCTGGGGGAGTGGATCCTGCGCGAGGCCTGCCGGAAGGTCGCGGCCTGGCGCGAATCCGACCGGGAGATCGGCCTGTCGGTCAACCTCTCCCGGCGCCAGGTGAACGCGCCCCGGTTCGTCGACACGGTGCGCGCGGCGCTCGAGGAGAGCGGCCTGCCGCCGAGCGCGCTCACCCTCGAGGTGATCGAGGAGATGCTCGTCGAGAAGGACACCGAGACCCTCGCCCGGCTCGCCGAGCTGCGCTCGCTGGGCGTGCGGCTCGCCATCGACGACTTCGGCACCGGCTACGCCTCGCTCGCGTTCCTGCGCCAGGTCCCGGTCGACATGATCAAGATCGACCCGTCGTTCGTGGCGGGCCTCGGCCGGGACGAGACGCTCACCCTGCTCACCCGGGCGATCGTACGGCTCGGCAACGACCTCGGCCTCACCGTGGTGGCCGAGGGCATCGAACGGCCCGAACAGCTCGAGCTGCTCCGCGAGATGGGGTGCAGCCACGGCCAGGGCTTCCACGTGGGCCGGCCGATGGGCGCCCCCGGCGTGGACACGCTCATGCGCACCACGCTCGCGGGCCTGCAGAACACCGCCTGACCGTTCCGCCCCGGCCGGTCCCGAGAGCCGGCCGGGGGCGGTCCCGACGCGGCGTGCCCCCCGAACGCCGGACACGCCTCTCAAATAGTGAGACAAGTGATGGCGAAGTTGGCATGGGGAGGAGCGCGCCGAGTAAGGTGTTCCCATGTACCGCAGTGGGATCCTCGTAGTACTTCGTCAGCGCGCAGGCGGCTGACGAAGTACTCCGACCTGCGCGCGCCCCAGTTTCGCCGACTCGGCGGACGGGGCATTTTTTATGGCCTTTCGCCCGAACCAGCAGGAATGCCTCCCTCAGCCAGCAAGCAAGGAACGAGCCGATGACCGAACAAATGACAGGTGCCCAGGCTCTGGTCAGGGCGCTGGAGAACGTCGGGGTCGACACCGTGTTCGGAATCCCGGGCGGCGCCATCCTTCCGGCGTACGACCCGCTCTACGACTCCACCAAGGTCCGGCACGTGCTTGTACGGCACGAGCAGGGCGCCGGCCACGCCGCCGAGGGGTACGCGCAGGCCACCGGCCGGGTCGGGGTGTGCATGGCCACGAGCGGCCCGGGCGCGACGAACCTGGTGACGCCGATCGCGGACGCGTACATGGACTCGGTCCCGATCGTCGCGATCACCGGCCAGGTCCCGAGCGCGATGATCGGCACGGACGCCTTCCAGGAGGCGGACATCTCCGGCATCACCATGCCGATCACCAAGCACAACTTCCTCGTCACCGACCCCGCCGACATCGCCCGCACGATCGCCGAGGCGTTCCACATCGCGTCCACCGGCCGCCCCGGCCCGGTGCTCGTCGACATCGCCAAGGACGCGCTGCAGGCCCAGACCACCTTCTCCTGGCCGCCGCAGCTCCAGCTGCCCGGCTACCGCCCGGTCACCAAGCCGCACTCCAAGCAGATCCGGGAGGCCGCCCGCCTGATCGTCGAGTCGAAGCGGCCGGTGCTCTACGTCGGCGGCGGCGTGCACAAGGCCCGGGCCGCGGGCGAGCTGCGCCGGCTCGCCGAGATGACCGGCATCCCGGTGGTCACCACGCTGATGGCGCGCGGCACGTTCCCCGACAGCCACCCGCAGCACCTCGGCATGCCGGGCATGCACGGCACCGTCGCGGCGGTCGGCGCGCTGCAGCGCAGCGACCTGATCATCGCGCTCGGCACCCGGTTCGACGACCGGGTCACCGGCAAGCTGTCCACGTTCGCCCCGCACGCCAAGGTCGTGCACGCCGACATCGACCCGGCGGAGATCTCCAAGAACCGCCACGCCGACGTGCCGATCGTCGGCGACTGCCGCGAGGTGCTCGCCGACCTCATCGTCGCGGTGCAGAACGAGTTCGACGCCGGCCGCCGCGGCGACTACGAGGCCTGGTGGAAGGTCCTCAACCACTACCGCGAGACCTACCCGCTCGGCTACAAGGAGTTCGACGACGGCTCGCTCGCCCCGCAGTACGTGATGCAGCGGATGAGCGCGATCGTCGGCCCGGACGCGCTGTACGTGGCGGGCGTCGGCCAGCACCAGATGTGGGCGGCCCACTTCATCAGCCACGAGCGGCCCGGCTCGTTCATCAACTCCGGCGGCGCGGGCACGATGGGCTTCGCCGTCCCGGCCGCGATGGGCGCCAAGGTCGGCTGCCCGGACAAGGTCGTGTGGGCGATCGACGGCGACGGCTGCTTCCAGATGACCAACCAGGAGCTCGCCACCTGCTCGATCGAGAACATCCCGATCAAGGTCGCCGTGATCAACAACGGCAACCTCGGCATGGTGCGGCAGTGGCAGACGCTCTTCTACGACGAGCGGTACTCCAACACCAACCTGCACAGCCACCGCATCCCCGACTTCGTCAAGCTCGCCGAGGCGTACGGCTGCGTCGGCCTGCGCTGCGACCGCCCGGAGGACGTGGACGCCACCATCGAGAAGGCGATGGAGATCAACGACGTGCCGGTCGTCGTCGACTTCGTCGTCCACCAGGACGCCATGGTCTGGCCGATGGTCCCGCCCGGCACGAGCAACGACGACATCAAGGTCGCCCGGGACATGGCCCCGGTCTGGGACACCGACGACTGAGGAAGGACGCGCAGTGAGCAAGCACACGCTCTCGGTGCTCGTGGAGAACAGGCCGGGTGTGCTCGCGAGGGTGGCCTCGCTGTTCAGCCGGCGCGGGTTCAACATCGACTCGCTCGCGGTCGGGCCGACCGAGCACGACGAGATCTCCCGGATGACGATCGTCGTGAATGTCGAGGACCAGCCGCTGGAGCAGGTGACCAAGCAGCTCAACAAGCTGGTCAACGTGCTCAAGATCGTGGAGCTCGACCCGGCGCAGTCCGTGCAGCGCGAGCTCATGCTGATCAAGGTGCGGGCCGACGCGGAGAGCCGCTCCCACGTGCTCGAGCTGGTCCAGCTGTTCAGGGCGCGCTGCGTCGACGTCGCCCCCGACGCGGTCACCATCGAGGTCACCGGCACCGCCGACAAGCTCGAGGCGTTCATCCGCGTGCTGGAGCCGTTCGGCATCAAGGAGCTGGTGCAGAGTGGCATGGTGGCGATCGGGCGCGGCTCGCGCTCCATCACCGACCGCTCGCTCCGGGCGCTCGACCGATCGGCATAATGCCCGGTGCGGCCGTACCCCGTGGGGAGCGACCGACTGTTGTGAGAGAGGGAACACGTGACTGAGATCTTCTACGACGACCAGGCCGACCTGTCGATCATCCAGGGCCGGCACGTGGCCGTTCTCGGGTACGGCAGCCAGGGCCACGCCCACGCGCTCTCGCTGCGCGACTCGGGCGTGGACGTGCGGGTGGGCCTGCCCGAGGGCTCCAAGAGCCGCGAGAAGGCCGAGAACGACGGCCTGCGGGTGGTCACCCCCGCCGAGGCGGCCGAGGAGGCCGACCTCATCATGATCCTGGCGCCGGACCACGTGCAGCGGCAGCTCTACGCCGAGCACGTGGCGCCGAACCTCGTCGAGGGCGACGCGCTGTTCTTCGGCCACGGCCTCAACATCCGGTACGGCCTGATCAAGCCGCCGGAGGGCGTGGACGTCGCCATGGTCGCCCCGAAGGGCCCCGGCCACCTCGTCCGCCGCCAGTTCACCGCCGGCCGCGGCGTGCCCTGCCTCGTCGCGGTGGAGAAGGACGCCACCGGCAACGCCTGGCCGCTCACCCTGTCGTACGCCAAGGCGATCGGCGGCACCCGGGCGGGCGCGCTGAAGACCACCTTCAAGGAGGAGACCGAGACCGACCTGTTCGGTGAGCAGGCGGTGCTCTGCGGCGGCATCTCCGAGCTGATCAAGGCGGGCTTCGAGACCCTGGTCGAGGCCGGCTACCAGCCGGAGGTGGCCTACTTCGAGTGCCTGCACGAGATGAAGCTCATCGTCGACCTCATGTACGAGGGCGGCATCTCGAAGATGTACTGGTCCGTCTCGGACACCGCCGAGTACGGCGGCCACTCCCGCGGTCACCGGCTGATCAACGCCGAGACCAAGAAGGAGATGCGCCGCATCCTCGACGAGATCCAGGACGGCCGCTTCGCCGACGAGCTGGTGAAGGAGTTCGACGGCGGCCAGCAGAACTTCCGTCGCTACCGCGAGGCGCTGGCCGAGCACCCGATCGAGAAGACCGGCGCGAAGCTGCGCCCGATGATGAGCTGGCTCAAGAACGCCGACGACTGACCGTCCGCTCGCGTACGAGCCCATCGCGACGCCCGGCGACCACCCTTCGCCGGGCGTTCGTCGTTCCGGCGGCCGGTACGGCCCGGCGCGGCGGGCCGTACGCCCGGACCGGCCACGCTCAGACCGGCTGGGAGATGAGGAACGCGCAGTCGCCGAACGAGACCTCGTCGCCGGGCCGCACCTTGGCCGGCCCGACGAGCCGCCACCCGTTGAGCCGGGTGCCGTTGAGGGAGCCGAGGTCGACCACGACCCACTCGTCGTTCTCCCGGCGCAGCTCGGCGTGCACCCGGGAGACGGTGAGGTCGGAGAGCACCAGGTCGCAGCTGGCCCCGCGGCCGACGACGTAGCGGGTACGCGCGTCGGCGGGCAGCGCGAGGCGGGGCAGGCGGGGCCGACGCCAGGCGGTCTCGATGCGCGCGGTCAGGTCGGCCAGCGAGGAGACCGCGTCGGTGATCCGGCGGCGCCAGCGTCCGCGCGGCGGCAGGTCGGCGACGAGCTCCTCCAGCTCGCCGCGGCTCTGGGCGCGCAGGGCCTGGTCGACCCGGCCCAGGAACGTCTCGTGCGACAGGCGGCCCTCCACGGCGCGCTCGCGGAGCTCATTGATCGCACGCTCGCGGTCTCCGTCGGACGCGCGAACCGGAGGATGCGTCGAGCCCATGTAAAGGAGTATCGGGCCGACGAAGCGCACGTGTCCAGAAGATGTGGATCTCCGGACATGCGGTTGCAGGTGCATACTGAGTATGCATACTAGATATGCATGTCGACCAGGCATGCCCTTCTCGCCCTGCTCGCCCAGGGGCCGCGCCACGGCTACCAGCTCCGCGTCGAGTTCGAGTCGGCGACGGGGACGACCCGGCCGCTCAACATCGGCCAGGTCTACACGACGCTGACCCGGCTGGAGCGGGACGGCCTGGTCACCCAGGGCGAACAGGACGAGCAGGGCCGTGTCGTCTACTCGATCACCGAGGCCGGGCGCCGGGAGCTGGAGCGGTGGTTCGCCACCCCCGTGGTCCCCGCCGACCGGCCGCGCGACGAGCTGGTCGTGAAGCTCGCCATGGCGGTGACCACGCCCGGCGTCGACGCCCGGGCCGTGATCCGCAGGCAGCGCACCGCGACGATGCGCCGCCTGCAGGAGCTGACCAGGGCCAAGCGCGACGGGGAGCGCACCGGCGGCCACGGCACCGCGTACCGGCTCGTGCTCGACTCGCTGATCTTCCAGGCCGAGGCCGAGCAGCGCTGGCTCGACCACTGCGAGGCGCTGCTCGCGCCCGGGCCGGCCACCCCCCGACCGACCACCGAGGAGGAGCGATGACGCCCGCACCATCCGGCCCGCCGCTGCTGCGGCTCACCGAGGTCTCCCGCGTGTACGGCACCGGCCCCGCGGCGGTGACCGCGCTGCGCGGGGTGAGCCTGGAGGTCACCGCGGGCGAGCTCGTCGCGGTGATGGGGCCGTCCGGCTCCGGCAAGTCCACGCTGCTCAACCTCGCGGGCGGGCTCGACCGGCCCACCGCGGGCACGGTCACGGCCTGCGGCGCCGACCTCGGCGCGCTGCCGCCCGCCGAGCTGGCGGCGCTGCGCCGCCGGCACATCGGCTACGTGTTCCAGGACTTCAACCTGATCCCGTCGCTCACCGCGGTGGAGAACGTCATGCTGCCCCGCGAGCTCGACGGGGTGCGCGCCGCCGCGGCCCGGCGAGAGGCGCTCGACGCGCTCGCCGAGGCGGGGGTGGCGCACGTCGCCGACCGGTTCCCCGAGGAGCTGTCCGGCGGCGAGCGGCAGCGGGTCGCGATCGCCCGCTCGCTCGTCGGCGAGCGCCGCCTGATCCTGGCGGACGAGCCCACCGGCGCGCTCGACACCCCGGCCGGGGACGAGATCCTGCGGCTGCTGCGCGGCCGGAGCGACGCCGGGGCCGCGGTGCTGCTCGTCACCCACGAGGCCCGGTACGCCGGGTGGGCCGACCGGGTGGTGTTCCTGCAGGACGGCGCGGTGGTGGACACCACCGGCGCGACACCGGTCGGTGGTGCCCGGTGAGCGCCCTGCGGGCCGCGCTGCGCCTCGCCTGGCGCGGCATGCGCCGGGACCGGGGCCGCTGCGCCCTCATCGTCGCGCTGATCGGGCTGCCGGTGATGGCGGTCACCGCCGTCCTCACCCTGGTCGCGACCCACAGCCTGGACGGGCGGGAGGCGCTGCCCGGCAGGCTCGGGTCGGCGGACGCGCTGATCCGGGCGGTGGGCGACGTCGCCGCCCAGGACCCGGACGGCGACGACTGGCGGCCGTCCGGGCGGGGCGGGCCGCCGCCGGACGAGGCCGCGGCGCGCGCGGTGCTGCGCCCCGGCGCCCGGCTGATCCCCTACCACCGCCGCGCCGTCAATTACCCGGCCGCGCAGGGCCGGATCTCGGTCGAGGTGGTGGAGCTGGACCTGCGCGATCCGCTCACCCGCGGCATGGCGACGCTGCGGCGGGGGCGGCTGCCCGCGGCCCCGGGCGAGGTGGCCGTCTCGGCGGCGCTGGCGGCCGAGGGCGTCCGCATCGGCGACCGCCTGCCGTACGTGAGCGAGCGGGGGACGGCGCGCGTGGTCGGCGTGCTGGCGCGCTCGCGCGAGTTCTTCTCGCACGCGGTGGTGGGCCTGCCGGGGAGCCTGCTGCGGGCCGAGCCGGGTGAGCGGCAGTGGCTGGTGGACCACGGCGGCCACCCGGTCACCTGGGAGCACGTGCGGCGCCTCAACGCGGCCGGGTTCCTCGTGGTCTCCCGGGCGGTGGTGGAGAACCCGCCGCCGGGGTACGCCGGGCCGGCCGAGGTGCGGCCCGAGTCGGTGGCGCAGGGGGTGCTCGTCACCGCGATGATCGTGCTCGAGGTGGTGCTGCTCGCCGGGCCCGCATTCGCGGTCGGGCTGCGCCGCCGCCGGCGGTGGCTCGCGCTGATCGCCGCACAGGGCGGCTCGCCCCGGCAGCTGCGCCTCGTCGTGCTCGCCGACGGGCTGATCCTCGGGGTCGGCGCCGCCCTGCTCGGGCTCGCCGCCGGGATCGGCCTGGTCGCCGCGGCGATCGCGCTGGTGCGGGCGCTCGGCGTGGACCGGGACGACCTGTTCCTCGTCGGGATGCTCGTCCACGCCGGGCCGTTCGACGTCCCCTGGACGCTCGTCCTGCCGGTGACCGTGCTCGGCGCGGCGAGCGGGGTCGTCGCCGCCGCGCTGCCCGCGCGGCAGGCGGCCCGGCAGGACGTGGCCGCGGTGCTCGCCGGCCGGGAGGCGACGGTCTCCGGCCGGTATCGCCCGCGCCGCGCGCTACCGGGCGCGCTCCTGGTCGCCGCCGGGGCCGTCGCGACCGTGTTCGCGATCCGGCGGGGCAGCCTGATCTGGATCGCCGCGGCCGCCCTGCTCACCCAGTTCGGGCTGATCGCCCTCACCCCGTGGCTGGTGGCCGCCGCGGGCCGCCTCGCCGGGCGGCTGCCGCTGTCGCTGCGGCTCGCGGTGCGCGACGCCGCCCGCCACCGCACCCGCACGGCGTGCGCGGTCGCGGCGGTGATGACGGCGGCGACCGCGGCGTCCGCCACCGCGATCACCTTCACCAGCGAGAACGCGATGCTGCAGGCCGGCTACACCGCCGCCGTCCCCGTCGGCACCACGCTCATCGACGGAGAACGGGTCCCGGAGCGGGCCTGGCCCGAGGTCGTGGCGGCGGCCGGCCGGGCGCTGCCCGGGGTGCGGCCGGTCGAGGTGCACCGGGCCCGGGACGACGCGGGCCGGTTCGTCCGGCTCGCCGTCACCGGCGCGGACTGCGGGATCCGCTGCGGCGAGCATGCCCCCGGCCCGGGCAGCGGCGACCTGCCGATCGGGGACGGGCGGCTGCTCCGGCTGGTCCAGGGCAGGGACGACCAGGCCGCCGCGGCCGCGTTCGCCGCGGGCAAGGCGGTGGTCTTCGACCGCGGCCTGGTGCGGGACGGCACGCTCACCGTCGCCGTGCTCGACGAGGAGAGCCGCACCCGCCGCACGGTGGCGGTGCCCGCGGTCGTCGCGACCGCCGCGGACCCCCGGCACGCCGTCGCGGTGCTGCCGGAGGCGGCGGTGCGCGCGGCGGGCCTCACCTCACAGGTGCGCATGCTCCTCGTGGACCCGGCCGAGCGGCGGCTCGACGTCGCGGCCGAGGTGCGCCTCGAGCGCGAGCTGCGGTCGGTGCACGAGGACGTGTTCGTCCACGTCGAGCGCGGCCTCCGGCGGGACGTGCGGCCGGTGGTGCACGTGCTCACCGCGGTCGCCGCGGTGGTGATCCTCGCCGCGACGTTCGCGGTGACCGGCCTCGCCGCGGCCGACCTGCGCCCCGACCTGACGACGATGGCCGCGGTCGGGGCGGCGCCGCGGGTGCGGCGGCTCGTCGTCGCCGGGCAGGCCCTGTTCATCTCCGGTGCGGGCGCGGCCGTCGGCCTCGCCGCCGGCCTGCTCGCCGGGATCGCCGCGGTGTGGTCGCTCGCGGCCGGGCCGCAGGGCGCGCAGGTGCGCTACCTCGTCGAGGACGGCTTCCTGACCGCCCTGCCGCCGCACACGCCGCTGCTGGAGGTGCCGTGGGCGTACCTGGCGGCGGTGGCGATCGGCCTGCCGCTGCTCGCCGCGCTGGTGGCGGGCGGGGTCACCCGCACCCGGATCCCGCTGATCCGCCGCCCCACCTGACCATCGGGCGGTACCCGCGGCGGCGGTGGCCGGAACCGCCCCGCCGCCGCGGCGGATCAGCGCAGCGTGACGCGGATCTTCGACTGCTTGTGCGGGAGCCGCTCCCAGTCCTCCATGAACGTCGCCCGCAGGCCGTACCGGGCGGCGAGGTCGACCAGGGTCTCGGTGCGGTAGTAGAAGTCCTCGCGCAGCACGTGGTGCTCGGGACCCTCGGTGCGGTCGAAGGTGAAGTCGAACCACCCGTCGGGCTTCATGATCCGGCCGACGTGCGCGAAGCACTCCTCGATCACCTCGATCGGGGAGTGCGAGAACACGCTGTGCGCGTGCACCACGTCGAAGTACCGGTCGGGCAGGAACGCGAAGCGCAGGTCCTTCACCGGGGTGAGGTACGGCATCTTGCCCGCCAGGCCGTACTCGACCATGGTGTCCTGGGCGGCGAACAGGATGTCCGGCGAGATGTCGATGCCGTAGTAGTGGCCGGGCTCGAGGTAGTCGATGAACAGCCGCCCGGCCCGCAGGTTGCCGCAGCCGATCTCGAGCAGCCGGTGCTCCGGCCGCAGCCCGTGTTTCACCAGGTAGTCGAACTGCATCCGGCCGAGCGCGAGCCAGCGCTCGTGCGACCTGCTGCCCACCGCGCGCTTGGGGTCGCGGGCGGTGTCGTGCTTCATCACCGCCCGGTAGTAGCTGATGTGGTCGGAGGTGCGCAGCCGCAGCCAGGTGTCGCGGGCCAGCCGGCGCAGGTGCGGCGCGATCCGCTCCGGGTGGCGTACGGCGTAGCCGATCTGGTGGACGAGGCTGGTCCGGGTTCTCGCGGGCATGGGACGGCCCCCGTCGGCTCTCGGTGTCCGGCGTCGCACCGATCGTAACGAAGCGCGGCCGCGGCGACCCGGAAACGCGACGGCGTGCCGCGGCGCGGTGGCGGCGGACGGCGGGCCGCGCCGCGGGGAACGGGGCGGCCGCCGTCGTCGGTCACCGGGCCGGGCCGGGCGGGGTCACTCCGCGACGCCCGCGCAGACCACGTGCGCCCCGATCTCGATCATGCGCCGCTCGGTGTGCGCGTCGGCCACCCGCGCCATCAGGACCGGGGCGCCGCTCGCGGCGAGCTGGGGCAGCCGGGCCCGGACGAGGCGGTGCAGATCCTTGACGATGTCCTCGGCCATGTCCGAGTGCACCTTCACGTGCAGCATGATCCCCTCCGCCCCGGAGATCGTCCTCGCCCCGGAGATCCACACGTGGTGGACGAGCGGGAAGTCGCACAGCAGCTCGGCGAGGGCGAACCGGAGCGCGGGCAGGATCGGGTGGTTGATCCGCTTGTAGCCCGGATCGACCTGCTGCATGGGCCCGGACAGGTGCGGCCGCGGCGCCGGGACCCAGGCCTGCAGTGAGCCGGGCGGCGGGGGCGGGGGCGGCGGCGCGGCGGGCGGCGGCGGCGGGGCCGGGAACGCGGGCCCCGTCCGCTCCGGCGCGGCCCCCGGCAGCTCGCGCGCCGGCGGGCTCGGCGGGGCGCGAG
>QGUZ01000526.1 GCA_003242605.1 Actinomycetota bacterium | reverse complement strand
CATCCCGGAGAGCGAGGACATCCTCCCCGAGGAGATGCGCAGCCGCCGCCCGACGGTGTTCACCGCGATCCGCGAGGTGATCGCGGCGTTCGCCGGCCCGGACGCCCACCTCGGCCTGTACGGCGCGTTCGGCTACGACCTCGCCTTCCAGTTCGAGCCGGTACGGCTCGCCCGCGAGCGGCCCGCCGACCAGCGCGACCTCGTGCTGCACCTGCCCGACCGGATCCTGGTGATCGACCGTAAGCGGGAGACGAGCCGGGAGTACCGCTATGAGTTCACCGTGGACGGCGTCTCCACGCGCGGCATGGAGCGCACCGGCGAGACGATCCCGCTGCCCCCGGTGCCGGACGAGATCCCGCCGAACCCGAAGAAGGGGGAGTACGCCAAGGTCGTCGAGGAGGCCAAGGAGCGGTTCAAGCGCGGCGACCTGTTCGAGGTCGTGCCCGGCCAGGTGTTCCACGCCCCGTGCGCCGACCCGACCGCGTTCTACCGCGGCCTGCGCACGTCCAACCCCGCGCCGTACGAGTTCCTGTTCAACCTCGGCGACGGCGAGCACCTGGTCGGCGCGTCGCCCGAGATGTACGTGCGGGTCCAGGGAGACCGGGTGGAGACCTGCCCGATCTCCGGCACGATCGCCCGCGGCGCCAACCCGGTCGAGGACGCGGACGCGATCCGCACCCTGCTCAGCTCGGTCAAGGAGGAGTCCGAGCTGACCATGTGCACCGACGTCGACCGCAACGACAAGTCCCGCATCTGCGTGCCCGGGTCGGTCCGGGTGATCGGCCGGCGGCAGATCGAGATGTACTCGCGGCTCATCCACACGGTCGACCACATCGAGGGGCGGCTGCGGCCCGAGTTCGACGCCCTCGACGCCTTCCTCACCCACATGTGGGCGGTCACCGTCACCGGCGCCCCGAAGAACTGGGCGATGCAGTTCATCGAGGACCACGAGCCCACCCCGCGCCGGTGGTACGGCGGCGCGGTCGGCTACATCGGCTTCGACGGCTCGATGAACACCGGGCTCACCCTGCGTACCGCGCAGATCCGCGGCGGCGTCGCCACGGTCCGGGCCGGCGCGACCCTGCTGTACGACTCCGACCCGGCCGCCGAGGAGCGGGAGACCGAGCTCAAGGCGAGCGCCCTGCTCGGCGCCCTCGCCGCGGTGGAGCGCGGCCGCCACGGGGGCGCGGCCCAGGAGACGGCGACCGCCGCCGTCGCCGAGCGCCCCGGTGACGGCATGAAGGTCCTGCTCGTCGACTACGAGGACTCGTTCGTCAACACGCTCGCCGACTACTTCCGGCAGCAGGGCGCCGACGTGACCACGCTGCGGCACGGCTTCCCGATCGAGATGATCGACGAGATCGGCCCCGGCCTGGTGGTGCTCTCGCCCGGGCCCGGCTGGCCGTCCGACTTCGGCACCTCGGCGCTGCTGGAGGTGGTCTACGGCCGCAAGCTGCCGGTGTTCGGCGTCTGCCTCGGCCTGCAGGCGATGGTCGAGCACGCCGGCGGCAGGCTGGAGCTGCTGCCCGAGCCCGAGCACGGCAAGCGCGGCATGGTGCGCCGGCTCGGCGGCGGCGTGCTGCTCGACGGCCTGCCGGAGGAGTTCGTCGCGGCCCGCTACCACTCGCTGCACGCCAAGCGGCCGGGGGTGAAGGGCTTCGAGGTCACCGCGATCACCCCGGACGAGGCCGTGATGGCGATCGAGGACCCGGCGAACCGGCGCTTCGCCGTGCAGTTCCACCCCGAGTCGATCCTCACCACCAAGGGCGGCGCCGGGGCGAAGATCATCGCCAACGTGCTGCGGCTCGCCCGGGCCTAGGCCCGCCGCCGCCCACCGGCCGGGTGGCGGCCGGCGGGCGGCCCGGAGGGGCGCGTAAAGAGCCGTCCAAGGCGGCGGCCGGGCCGCCGCGCGGCCCGTAGAGTCGTGCTCCCGAGGGACCGAGGCGGAGCACCTCGGCGGGCGCGTCCCCGCGCGGCGACCCCTCTCCGCGGCGCGGGGCGCGCCCGCACCGGCCGCGCGGCGGACCGGGCCCGCGCGCCGCGCTCCGCACCGGCGGGAGGCCGGCGCGCGACCGCCGCGCGCCGAGACGGGCGGAAGGGTGAGGCGGGGATGACGGCGGACGACGTGGTCGCGGAACGGCTACCGGA
>QGUZ01000525.1 GCA_003242605.1 Actinomycetota bacterium | reverse complement strand
TCCACCGACGCCCCGGTGGCCTCGGCGGTGACCTGGTAGCCGGGCAGGTGCTTGGTGAGCAGGTCGGCGTACCCGCCGCCGAGCTGGTAGTAGACGCCGGTGGTGTTCCCGGTGGCGATCGACAGCCGGCCGCCCTTGTAGGCCTCGCCTTCCGCGTCGCCGCGGCGCTCACCCCCGCAGGCGGTGAGCAGGAGGACGAGGGCGGCCGCGGCGGCGGCGATACGGGTCAGCGATCTCATGCCGCTCCTTTCAGGCCAGGGCCCGCCGGTCGGGGGGACGCCGCAGCGCCAGGTGGACGCCGAGCGCGACCGCGAGCAGGGCCAGGCCGATCACGACGGGGATGGGTTCCAGGTAGAGGAGGACGAGCGCGGCGCCCGCGCACAGCACCCGCTCGGGCACGCCGGCGCGGCGGATCATCCAGCCCCCCGTCGCCGCCGCGAGCGCGGCGACGGCCACGGCCGACACCGCGAGCGCCACCAGCACCTGGGGCGGCGGGGCCTGCCCGAGCAGTGCCCGCCCGCCGGGGACGAGCACGAACGCGAACGGCACCAGGAACGCGGGCAGGGTGTACTTCCAGGCCATCATCATCGTCTTGATCGCGTCGCCGCCGGTGATCGCGGACGCGGCGACCGCGGCGAGCGCGGTCGGCGGCGTGACCTCGGAGAGCACCGCGTAGTAGAAGATGAACATGTAGGTGGCCTCGGGCGGGACGCCCAGGGTCTGCAGCGCGGGCCCGATGATCACCGCCGCGATGATGAACGACGCGGTCACCGGTACGGCGAGCCCGAGGATGAGCACCGCGACCGCGGCGACCACCGTGGTGAGCACGAGGTTGCCGCCCGCCAGGTCGACGATGATCCGCGACCCCTTCAGCCCCAGCCCGGTGAGCGTCACCACGCCGACGATCACGCCCGCGGCCGCGGTGGTGGCGGCGACCGGCAGCACGCTGAGCGTGCCCGCGGACAGCGCCCGGGCCGTCCGGCGCGGGCCGAGCCGGTGCTCGCGGTCGAGGAAGGAGAGCAGGAACGCGAGCACGGTGGCGTACACGACCGCGCGGAACGGCGACAGGCCGAGCGCCATGAAGACCACGATCGCGATCAGCGACGAGAAGTGGTAGCCGAACCGGGCGAGCAGCCGCCACGCCGAGGGCGTCTCCAGGTCGACCTCGCGGGTGCCGAGCCGCCGGGCGTCGATCTCGATCGCGAGGATGATCCCGAGGTAGTAGAGGATCGTGGGCACGGTGGCGTAGAGCAGCACCGTGAGATACGAGACCTTGAGGTACTCGGCGATGATGAACGCCGCCGCGCCGAGCGTGGGCGGCGAGAGGATCGCCCCGATGCCCGCCGCGGCGAGGATGCCGCCGCCGCTCTCCCGCGGGTACCCGGCCCGCCGCAGCACCGGCCAGGCGACGCTGCCCAGCGAGACCGCGGTCGCCGTACCCGAGCCGGACACCGTGCCGAGCAGGAAGCCCGCGAGCGTCACGGTACGGCCGGCCGCCGCGCTCGACCGCCGGAACGCGGCGAACGCGATGTTGACGAAGAACGCCCCCGCGCCGGAGTACTCGAGCACCGCGCCGTAGATCGCGAACAGCACGATGTAGGTCGCGGCGACGTCGAGCGGCACCCCGAACAGCCCTTCGGTGCCCATGTAGAGGTGGGCGATGATGCGGTCGATGTCGTACCCGCGGTGCCCGAGCGACCAGTCGACCGGCAGGTAGCCGCCGTAGTAGGCGTACGCGAGGAAGGCGAGGCAGATCGCGGGCAGGATCGCGCCCACGGTGCGCCGGGTCGCCTCCAGCACGAGCAGCAGGCACCCGGCGCCCATCGCCACGTCGAGCACCGTGGGCTCGAAGGTGCGCCGGATGAAGTCGTCGAAGCCGACCAGCGGGTAGGCGCACACCACGAGGGAGAGCCCGGCGAGGATCCAGTCGATGATCCCCGGGTTGTCGTGGCCCTTCGCCGGCGCGGCGGCGGCTTCGGCGGAGCCGGCGGTGGCGCCGCCGGTACGCCGGGGGCGGCGTCGGCGGGGCCGTACCCGGGCGCGGTAGCAGAGGAAGGTGAGCGGCAGCACCGCCGCGAGGAACCCCATGCGGTACGGCAGCACCTGTACCGGGACGAACACCGCGTACAGCGCGTAGACCGACACGCCGAGGG
>QGUZ01000524.1 GCA_003242605.1 Actinomycetota bacterium | reverse complement strand
TCCCGGTCGACGACGACCAGCTCCTTGCTGTCCTTCCGCTGCCGGTATCCGGCCTCCCGGAGCATGGTCTGCGCCGGCTCGGCGAGCGCGCCCTTGTTGGGAACGGCGAGACGCAGCATGTGGTGGTGCAACCTTCCGAAGTCGATGGGACGGGACGGACGCGAGGAAGCCGCGGCGGACCGCGGCTACAGATGCTTGTAGACGTCCTCCAGCCCCAGTCCGCGGGCGAGCATGAGCACCTGAGCGTGGTAGAGCAGCTGCGAGATCTCCTCGGCCGCCCGGTCGGCCGACTCGTGCTCGGCCGCCATCCAGGCCTCGGCCGCCTCCTCCACGACCTTCTTGCCGATGGCATGGACGCCCGCGTCCAGAAGGGCGACGGTCCCTGACCCCTCCGGGCGGGTGCGTGCCTTCTCCGCCAGCTCGGCGAACAGCTCTTCGAAGGTCTTCATGGTCTCTCTCGGCTCGTCGGGTGGGCACCCTCAGGGTAGCGGTCGGCGCGCCCCATCAAGCGTATCCGGGCCGCGCGGGGCACCGGGCACGGCCGCGCGGACCGGGGCGGCCGCGCCCCGCAGGGCGGGAGGACGGGGCGCGGCCGGACGCCTCGATCAGCCGAGGACCTTGCGGGCGAGCCGCACGTTCTCCAGCTCCTGGTGCACGTCTCCGCCCTCGTGGCCGTTGAACTCCCACACGGAGATGTCCTTCGGGCCCGCGTAGTGGTTGTAGGCGGCGAACACGGTGGACGGCGGGGTGATGCCGTCGCGGAGGGCGACGGAGAAGTGCGCGGGGGTGCGGGCGCGGACCGCGAAGTTCATCCCGTCGACGTAGTCGATCGTGGCGAACACCTCCTCGGCCCGGGTGCGGTGGATCGCGCAGAACCGGCCGAGCTCGCCGTACGGGTCCTCATCGGTGATCTCGACGGCCCGGCGGACGTGGCAGAGGAACGGCACGTTGATGAAGGCGTAGGCGAGATCGGGGACGAGCGCGGACACGGCGAGCGCCATGCCGCCGCCCTGGCTGATGCCGGCCACGATGATCCGCTCGGGGTCGACCGCGGGGTGGGAGCGGGCCGCCTCGACCGCGCGGACCGCGTCCGTGTACAGGCGGCGGTAGTAGTAGTTCTCCGGGTCGAACACGCCCTGGGTGAGCTTGCCCGGCGTCTCCGGGCCGCTCCCGGGTGCGGGATCGGGCGTGTCGCCCACCCGCCAGCCGCCGCCCTGGCCGCGGCTGTCCATGACGAACGTCGCGAAGCCGGCGGCCGGCCAGAGCAGCCACTCGTGCGGCAGGCCGCGCCCCCCGTTGTAGCCGACGTACTGCACCACGCACGGCAGCGGCCCGGAGCGCCCGGCGGGCTTCAGCAACCAGCCCTTGATCGGGTGGCCGCCGAATCCGGCGAAGGTGACGTCGAACACCTCGACCAGCTCGAAATCGCTCTCATAGGGCTCGAAGCGCGCGTTCAGCTCGTGCGCCCGCGCCTCACCGAGCGTGCGCTCCCAGAAGGCGTCGAAGTCCTGGGGCTCATGCCGCTCGGGCAGGTATTCGCGCAGCTGGTCGAGGGGCATGTCGATGAACACGGGCGCCTCCACTAGGTCGATCGGCACGGCCCGGCCGTCCGGCCGGGCGGTCTCCTGAGCCGGTCGCCTCGCACAATAGCCCCTAGATCACCGGTAAACCACGGTATTTCAGGCGGTAAAGCTTGATGTTTCAGGAAATCTCTGTAGGAATCAGAGGAAACCGGGCCATGGCGGCGCGCCGGCGCACGCCGGGCCGCCGTGCCGGGCGACAGCCATGGGCCGCAGCCAGGCGCACAGGGGGTCGCACGGTATCCATGCCCTGGCGTGCCCGCGGTCCGGCGCAGCGCCCCGTCGCGCACAGGGTCGCCCGGCACCCGTGACCAGAGCAGCCGTCCGGCGCGCGCATCGGCGCACGGCGGATCGCCACGCCCGCGGAGGACCCGGCTTGACGCCCGGTACGGCTTCCGCCCATCCGGCAGCACGGGCACACGGTGGAACGCCGTACGAAGCCGCCCTGCCGAGGCTCACGACCTGGTACCTGCCGCGCTCAGATCAGCGCACACCGGATCCCAACGCCCGCGGAGCACCCGGCCCCGACGCCATGGCCTGCGCCCACCAGGCAAGCGCGGCACACGGCGGAACG
>QGUZ01000228.1 GCA_003242605.1 Actinomycetota bacterium | reverse complement strand
CGCCGACGAGCGCGGCGCCGGCCGCGACCACCGTGCGCTCGCCGCCGAGGTCGACGCACGCGACCGTGTAGCCGTCGGGGGCGACGTACCGCAGGTGGTCGACGACGCCCTCGATGACCTGCCCCGGCTCGTTCACGCGATCCACCCCGAGGGCACCCTACTTAGACTTACCGACATGCGGCGAGTGAGCAGCCGGCTGAGCAGCACGCTGGTCGTGGTGGCGGGGGAGCGCGCCCCGCGCGTCCTCGCCGGGCTCGAGGGCCTGCACAACGTGCGCACCGTGGTCCGGGGCGACCGCAGCCCGGCCGAGGTCACCGAGGCGCTGACCCGGTCCGCCGCCGCTACGTACGTGGTGCACGACGCCGACCCGCTCGCGGCCGTCGGCGACGCATGGACCGGGTTCTTCGACGGCGTGGAGCCGGTGGGCGGCCTGGAGGCGGCGATCGAGACCACCCTCGCCGACCTGGAGGCCGGGCGGCTCGTGCTGCCCGACTACTACATCGTCCTCGATCCCGACGAGCTGCCGCCGACCCGGCGGCACTGGTGGCTCGGCGTGCTCGCCGGGGCCGCGCCCGCCCGGGTGGTGCCCGCGCCCGCCTCGGCGCAGGCGGTCGCCGAGACCCTCGGCCACCTCGCCTCGGGGCGCTGGTGGCCGTCCGACGTCAAGGGGTGGCTGCGCGAGCTGCCGCGCACCGTGCCGGACCGGGCCGGGACCACGGCCGGGGGAGGCGTGCCCGCCTGATCCCGCCGCCGGTCGGCCCGCCGGGATTTGCCGGAAATTGCGAAAAATCCACCGCCGCGTTAATGCGATATTGCGCGCGGCGGCGCACCCGGCCGCATCGGCCTCCGAGGCTTTGCCGGGGCGGGAGGATGGCGCAGGGCCCGGTGGTCAGAGGAAATCCCGATGACGCCGGAATGGCGTCCGTGATGTTTTTTCTGACCGTTTCCGCCGGGGCCCGGCCGCCGTCCGGGCTCCACCGAGCGTAATCGTGGAGTCGATCATGATGAAGAGAGTTCTCGCCGCCGCCGTCGTGGCCGCGCCCGTCTTCGTCGTCGGTGGCACCGTGGGTGCGTCTCCCGCCGTGGCCGCGCCGTCCTCGCCCGGTGCGACCGTTGACCGGGGTGCCGCCGAGAGCGTGCACGAGCCGACGGTCCGGTGTGAGTGGCGCAGGAGGTATGGCGACTGGTGCAGGTACTGCTACCGGTACGGCAAGTGGCGGCTGGATTATTGCGACGACGACTGGGATGACTGGGACGACGACCGCTGGGACTGACCCCGGCTGATGCCGACACCGGGCCCCGTGAGGACGACCTCGCGGGGCCTTTTCCGTCCGGCGGCCCGGCGCGCCCGCCGACGCGATGCCACCCGCCGTACGGCACCGCGCGCCGCGTCCCGCCGCGCCTTCCGGCGGTGATCGGGAGTCCGGAGTCCCCGCTACATCTTGATCACATCGGGTGACAGATCTGGACGGCCTGGTATTTTGCTGTGACGCACGTACACCAGTGGGTGAGTCCGGTCGCGGCGGCGGCCTGACATCCCCCTTCTCTAGCGGTGAATAAGGTACACAAATAATTTGGAACGGTGGACGGGCCCGGGTGCCCCGCCCGGTTGCGCGGCCCCGGGGAGAGCGCCCACGCCCGTGCGGCGGGGCCGGGAAAAGCACATATGATGATCGGGATGATGGCCGTGCGGCGGCACCGCGCTATCCGTGGCGAGGGGGACGTGACCGTGTGCCGCCGGGAGACGGGCGTGGAGCCGGTGTCGGCCGCCCGCCCCCGTGGCCGTGTGACCCGAGAACAGCAGAGAATGATGACGGGGGGCGTCGCGAGCGTTTACTAGGCGTACCTGGTTCACGTGTGCCCGGCACGGCATGCCCGTGCACCTGACGCCTCGTGGCTCGGAGGAAGGACGTTGATGCGAGACGATGTTCTGGTCAACGCCGCGGACATCGCCCGGATCGCGGATGTTGGCCGGGCGGCCGTCAGCAACTGGCGCAAGCGGTTCGACGACTTTCCCAAGCCCGTCGGCGGCACCGCCACCAGCCCGGCCTTCTCCCTCGCCGAGGTCGAGCAGTGGCTGCGCCGGCACGACCGGTACGTCGAGGTCTCGCCGCTGGAGCGGGTCTGGCAGCGGCTCCGCAGCGCCGGTGACGACCTGCGGCTCGGGGACATCGTCGGCGGCGCGGGCGCCTTCCTCATCTATCTGAAGCGCGACGCCTCCGGCTGGCGGGAGCTGTCCAAGCTGCCGGACGAGGAGCTCGCCGCCCGGCTGCCCGAGGCCATCGCGAAGGCCGTGCCGGAGCTGCCCGGCGACCCGTCCGGCGCGGTGCCGGCCGACGCCTCGCTGATCCGCGCGCTCGCCGATCTCGCCGAGGACACCGGGCCGGAGGAGGTCTTCGACGGCATCTGCGAGCGGTACGTCGAGGCGCACTCCCGCCGCCTGCTCGTCACCCCGCACGACGTCGCCGCCCTGATGACCGAGATCGCCGCGACCGCGGGCGGCACCGTGCTCGACCCGGCCTGCGGCATCGGCACCCTGCTGCTCGCCGCCGACGCCTCGGAGGCGATGGGCCAGGACGTGAGCGAGAGCGCGGCCCGGCTCACCGCGGTCCGCCTGCTGCTGCGCGGCAAGAAGGCGGTGATCCGCGCCGGCGACTCGCTCCGCGCCGACGCCTTCTCCGGCGAGCGGGCCGACGCGATCGTGTGCAACCCGCCGTTCAACGACCGCGGCTGGGGCTACGAGGAGCTCGCCAACGACCCCCGCTGGGAGTACGGCCTGCCGCCCCGCGGCGAGTCCGAGCTCGCCTGGGTGCAGCACTGCCTGGCGCACGTCAAGCCGGGCGGCCTTGTGGTGATCATGATGCCGGGCGTGGCCTCGAGCCGCCGCCCGGGCCGGCGCATCCGCGGCAACCTGCTGCGCGCCGGGGCGCTGCGCGCGATCATCACGCTCTCGGTCGGCGCGGCCCCCGCCTCCAGCGGCGCCCCCGACCTGTGGGTGCTGCGCCGCCCGCTGCCCGGCGACCACCCCTCCGACCTGCTCATGGTGAACGCCGGGGAGGACCTCGACCTCGCCCGGGCCGCCTGGCGGGCGTACCTCGAGGGCGGCGACCTGCCCGAGGGCGCCACCACGATGCGGATCATCGACCTGCTCGACGAGGAGGTCGCGCTCACCCCGGCGCACCGGGTCCCGGTGCAGAGCCAGACCGAGCCGTCGGCGTTCGTCGGTGCCCGGGAGCGCGCCGCCGCCGCGATCTCCCGGCTGGGCGTGCCCGACCTCGTCCCGTCGCCCCGGCGCCGCGACATGCCGATGACGAACATCGGCGAGCTGTCCCGGGCCGGCGTGGTCACCATCCTGCAGGGACCGATCCGGCTCAAGGTGGACGGCGGCCCGCACCCGGTGCTCACCGCCAAGGACCTGCTGCTCGACCGGGCGCCCAGCGGCCGGACCCGGTCGGCCGACGGGCTCGTCACCATCCAGCCGGGCGACGTCGTCGCCCCGGTGATCGCCCGCGGGGACACGGTCGCCCGGGTGATGCGCGAGGGCGGCGCGGTGCTCGGCCCGCAGCTGCTGCTGTTCCGCACCGACCCCGAGCGGCTCGACCCGCACTTCCTCGCCGGCTGCCTGCGCGTGACCGGCGAGTCGAGCCTCCGCCTCGGCTCCTCCGCCCGCATGGACCCGCGCCGGGCGCAGCTGCCCCGCCTCCCGATCGAGGAGCAGCGCCTGTACGGCGAGGCGTTCCGCCGCCTCATCGACTTCGAGGACCAGATCCGGCGGATCCGCACCGCGGGCGACGAGCTGGTCCGGCTCGGCTTCGACGGCCTGCTCGACGGCACGCTGCAGCCGGGCTGATCGCCGCGGGCCGTGCCCGGCCGTACCCGGGCGCCCGCGTTCCGCCCTCGGCGAAACCCGGGGCGGGCGCGCCGCCGGGGATCGGCGCGCGCGCCGATCGGCCGATCCCGCCCGGATCCTCCGCGCGCCCGGGCTTTGGAACGCTGCCGCCGCGTCACGCGCTGGGCCGCGAACGCGCCTTCCGCCCTGCCCTGCCATCGCTCAGGCCGGACGCCCCGCCATCGGCGCCGGGGCTTTTTTGTCGGTTGCTCCGGTTACGCTTCTCCCTACGCTGTACGGAGAAGTGTGGGGAGCTCATGGCCGAGTTCATCAGGATCGTCGGGGCGCGGGAGAACAACCTCAAGAACGTCTCGCTCACCATCCCCAAACGCAAGATCACCGTGTTCACCGGGGTGTCGGGCTCCGGGAAGTCGTCGATCGTGTTCGACACGATCGCCGCCGAGGCGCAGCGGCAGCTCAACGAGACGTTCACCGCGTTCGCCCGCACCTTTCTGCCCAGCTACGGGCATCCCGACGTGGACACGATCGAGAACATCTCGGCCGCGATCGTGGTGGACCAGAAGCGCATCGCGGGCAACTCGCGCTCCACGGTGGGCACGATCACCGACATCGCCCCGCTGCTGCGGCTGCTGTTCTCCCGGGCCGGCGAGCCGCACGTGGGCCACGCGAACGCGTTCTCGTTCAACGACCCGCAGGGCATGTGCCCGCGCTGTGACGGCATCGGCCGGATCACCACGCTCGACCTCGACGCCTTCCTCGACCGGTCGAAGTCGCTGAACGAGGGGGCGCTGCTGCACCCGGACTTCAAGGTGGGCTCCTGGTACTGGAAGCTGTACGCGGGGTCCGGGTACTTCGACAACGACAAGCCGCTCGCCGAGTACACCGACGCCGAGTGGGAGCTGCTGCTGCACGGCACCGGCAAGGTGCCGGTGGAGTGGCAGGGCGGCACGATCAACAGCACCTACGAGGGCATCGTCGTCCGGTTCAACCGGGTCTACATCAACAAGGACGCGGCGGCGATGTCCGACCGCAACCGGGAGATCTTCGAGCGGTTCACCCGGTCCGAGACCTGCCCCGAGTGCGCCGGCGCGCGGCTCAACGCCAAGGCGCTGAGCTGCCGGATCAACGGCCACAACATCGCCGAGATGTCCGCGCTCGAGGTGACCGAGCTGATCGAGGTGCTGCGGCGGGTCGACGCGCCGCAGGCCGGGCCGGTGCTGGAGAGCCTCATCGACCGGCTCGGCGACCTCGTCACGATCGGGCTCGGCTACCTCACCCTCGACCGGCCCACCGCGACGCTGTCCGGCGGCGAGTCGCAGCGGGTGAAGATGGTGCGCCACCTCGCCAGCAGCCTCGTCGACATGACCTACATCTTCGACGAGCCGAGCGTGGGCCTGCACCCGCGGGACGTGGACCGGCTCAAGAAGCTGCTGGTCAAGCTGCGCGACAAGGGCAACACCGTGCTCGTGGTCGAGCACGACCCGGACCTCATCGAGATCGCCGACCACGTGATCGACGTCGGCCCGAGGGCGGGCGCGCACGGCGGCGAGATCGTCTACTCCGGCGACGTGGCCGGGCTGCGCGAGGCCGACACCCTCACCGGCCGGTTCCTGCGGCAGGCCACCCCGATGAAGACCGCCTACCGCACCCCGACCGGCAGGCTGACGATCCGGAACGCCACCCTGCACAACCTGAAGAACGTCACCGTCGACATCCCCACCGGCGTGCTCACCGTGGTCACCGGCGTGGCCGGGTCGGGCAAGAGCACGCTCATCAACGAGGTGTTCCTCGCCGAGCACCCCGAGGCGATCGCGATCGACCAGTCGGCGGTCGCCGCGAACCGGCGCTCCAACCTCACCACCTACACCGGCATCCTCGACCCGATCCGCAAACTGTTCGCCAAGGCGAACGGGGTGAGCCCGTCGCTGTTCAGCGCGAACTCGGCCGGGGCCTGCCCCGACTGCCAGGGCCTCGGCGTCATCTACACCGACCTGGCGTTCATGGAGGGCGTCAAGTCCACCTGCGAGACCTGCGCCGGGCGGCGGTTCAAGGAGGAGGTGCTCGGCTACACGCTGCGCGGCAGGTCGATCAGCGATGTGCTGGAGATGTCCGCCGCCGAGGCGCTGGAGTTCTTCACCGAGCGAAAGATCCGCGAGGTGCTGCGCGCGGTGAACGACGTCGGCCTCGACTACCTGCGCCTCGGCCAGCCGCTGTCCACCCTCTCCGGCGGCGAGTGCCAGCGCGTCAAGCTCGCCACCGAGCTGCACAAGCGCGGCAGCGTGTACGTCATGGACGAGCCGACCACCGGCCTGCACATGTCCGACGTGACGCACCTGCTCGGCGTGATCGACCGCCTGGTGGACCAGGGCAACACGGTGGTGGTGATCGAGCACAACCTCGACGTGATCAAGAACGCCGACTGGATCATCGACCTCGGCCCGGAGGGCGGCAGCGCCGGCGGCGAGGTCGTGTTCACCGGCACCCCGGCCGAGCTGCTCGAGGTCCCGCACTCGCACACCGCCGCGGCCCTCCGGGAACGGGTCGCCGAGCCGCACGCCGGCCTGCCCGCCTGACCCCGTACCGCGCCCGGGCCGTCCTCCCCGGGCGCGCGATATGGTGCTAATGTCAATAGCACCATGCTGTTAACGCTCGACCTCAACGACCCCCGGCCGCTGCACGAGCAGATCGCCGAGGCGGTGCGCCGCGCGATCGCGCTCGGGGACGTGCGGCCGGGGGACCGGCTGCCCCCGGCCCGGGACCTCGCCGCCGCGCTCGGCGTGAACGCCAACACGGCGCTGCGCGCCCTGCGCGAGCTGCGGGACGAGGGCGTGCTCGAGTTCCGGCGCGGCCGCGGGGTGTCGGTGCTGCGCGTCCCCGAGCCGCGGGAGGTGCTGCGGGACCGGGTGGTCGCGCTGCTGGAGGAGGCCGAGCGGTACGGCTACGGCGTCGACGAGGTGGTCGACATCGTGCGTGAGCTGGCCGAGGCGAAGGAGGGCCGATGAACGTCCGCCGCTGGTACATCCCGATCGCGATCGTCTGGACCGTCCTGGTCCCGGTCCTCGCCACGGCCGCTCCGGTGCCGCTGCTCGACCGGCTGCCCGACCCGCTCGCCACCCACTGGGGCCCGGCCGGCCGGCCGGACGACGCGAGCCCGTACTGGCTGGACGCGCTGATCCTGGTGCTGATGTGGGCGGCGATCGCCGCGGTTCCGCTGTACCGGCTGATCCGGGGCGACGCGCTGCGGCGCCGGCACGACCGCGGGTGGATGTGCGCCGTGCTCGCCGGGGGCGGGGTCTTCACGCTCGCCCTCCAGGCGATGACGATCCTGGCGAACCTCGACCGGGCGCACTGGCGGGACGCCGCGCCGATCGGCATCGGGACGCTGCTCGCGGTGTTCGGCGCCGCCGCGCTCGCCGGGGCGGCCGCCTGGGCGCTCGCCCGCATCGGCCCGGACGAGGAGGAGCCCGCCACGGAACGCCCGCCGCGGCCGCTGCGCCCGCTCCGCTCGGGCGAGCGCGCGGTCTGGGTGTCGTCGGCGACCGCGGGCTGGGCCGTCGCCACGGGGGCCGGGCTGCTCGTGCTCGCCGTCCTGCTCGGCGTGGTCATCCCGGCCGCGCCCGAGTACCGGATCACCCTCGCGGCGAGCACCGGCGTCTCCGCGCTCGTCCTGCTCGCCCTCTCCGGCGTCCGGGTGCAGGTGACCGCGCGCGGGCTCGCGGTCGCGTTCGGGCCGCTGCGCTGGCCGAGGCGCCGCATCCCGCTCGACCGCATCGACCGCGCCTTCGTGCAGCAGCGGTGGCCGTTCGACGTCGGCGGCTGGGGCTACCGGGTACGGCCCGGCGGCAGCACCGTGATGATCCGCGGCGGTGAGTGCCTGGTCGTCCGGTACGGCTCCGGCCGCGAGCTCGCGGTCAGCGTCGACGACGCCGAGCGCGGCGCCGCGCTGCTCAACAGCCTCGTGGCCGAACGCGACAACGATCGGAGCTGACCTGCATGTCCCCCACCACACCAGACCGGCGGCCCAGCCCGGCGGCCGCCCAGTCCCCCGGCCCGCGCCCGGCCTCCCGCGCGGACCTGCCCGTCTACCTCGCCGTCGCGTTCGGCCTGTCGTGGCTGGCCGCATCGCCGATCTGGCTGGGCGGGGTCCCGCTGGACGCGCCGGTCGCCCAGCTCATCGGCGTGGCGATGATGGCCACCCCCACCCTCGGCGTGCTCGCGGTGTGGCGCATCGGCCA
>QGUZ01000523.1 GCA_003242605.1 Actinomycetota bacterium | reverse complement strand
TGAGCTGGAAGACGATGCGGACGCCGTCGACCGTCTCCTCCTGGCCGGTGTGCGTGACGTCGAGGGTGGGCGGGATGAGCGATACGGTGCCGGCCGAGGTGCCCATGCCCAGGCCGCAGCCGAGCTGGCCGTCCGGGCTGCGGGGCAGGTCCTGGCCGTACATGTACGCGGCGCGGCGGTTCATCGCGGTGCCCGCGTAGACGTTCTCCGAGACGGCGTGCTCCATGAAATGGGCGGGCGCGATCACGGGAATGCCGGTGCCGTCGCTGACGCCGCGGGCGCCGCCGAAGTGGTCCACGTGGGAGTGGGTGTAGATCAGGCCGGTCACGGGCCGGTCGCCCCGGTGGTCGCGGTAGAGCCGGAGCGCTGCGGCGGCGCACTCCGTGGAGACGAGCGGGTCGATGACGATGACGCCGCGTTCGCCCTCCACGAGGGTCATGTTGGACAGATCCAGGCCGCGTATCTGGTAAATGCCGTCGGTGACCTCGAACAGCCCTTGCTTGGCGCACAGTTGCGCCTGCCGCCACAGGCCCGGGTGCGCGGTGTCCGGGCAATCGGCACGGAGAAAGGCGTAGGCGTCGAGATCCCAGACGACCCTGCCGTCGGCCGCTTTGATCAATGCGGGGGACAGTTCCGCGACGAAGCCGCGCTCGGCGTCGTCGAAGTCCGTCCGGTCATGCAAGAGAGGAGTGGCCATGTAAGCGCCCCTGCCCCCAACCGTGGGGGGCGAGGTCAGAAAAGCGCCAAATGCCCATAGGCCGATGTGACGATCACGCGGTGCCGGATCGTGCTCCGGTAATCAGGGCACCAGCCGGTAGAGGACTTCGGACGGCGCGTGCGCCGCGCTCGTACCGCCGGTCGGGGGCTCGGGATCCGCGCGCGGCGACCAGGCCGGTCACGGGGTACGGCCGGGCCCGCCCGTGCGGTGGTGCGGACGACTCCGGCGAAGCCGCGGCCGTGGCCCGCGGGGGAGGACGACCATGGGTAAGGCGTTGGCCGACATGCTGCCCTACACGCTCGGCCTGATCGTCTCGCCGTTCCCGGTCGTGGCCGTCATCGCCCTGCTGATCAGCGCCAACGGTCGTACCAAGGCGCTGCTGTTCGAAGCCACCTGGCTGATCATGAGCTGGGGCGTGCTGGTCGCCCTCATCGCCCTGCTGGGCTCCGCCGGTGCCACCGGACACGCCCGCCCGGCCTGGGTGGCGTGGCTCACCCTGACCATCGGTGTGCTCCTGCTGGCGATGACCATGGTCGGACTCCACCGGGCCGCACGCCGCCGGGTGGGAACGGCCCCGCGGACACCCCGTTGGCTCGCCGCCATGGACACCCTCACTCCGCCACAGATCATCGCGGTGGCGGCCCTGCTCATCGTGGCCAACCCGGTCAATCTCGCCGCCCTGGCCGGCGGGGCCATCAGCGCCGCCCACGAACCTCTCCCGCTCGGTGAGCGGCTCGTCCTCGCCGCCGTCTTCGTCCTCATCGGGAGCATCGGGGTGCTCGCCCCCTACGCCGCCGCGCTCAGCGCCGACGGCGAACAACGACTGCACCGGATGCGCGGCCGGCTCCTCCTGCACAACGGCGCCCTCACCTTGCTGCTGCTCCTGGTCTTCGCCCTGCTGTTCCTGGCCAAAGGGCTGCGTGGCCTGCTCGGCTGAGCCGACCTGACGACGTTTCGCCGGCGGAGGCGCTCATGCCGGGATCGGGGCGACGGCGTCGCCGCCATGGTCCGGCTTCGTCCGTCAAGGGCGCTCGTACAGCGGCGGTCGAAGGCCGCCAACCGGCGGGATGTCGGGCCGAGCCGTCCGCCCTGGAGGCGAGCCGGCTCCAAAGGTCGTGCGGCCGAGGCGAAGCGTTGCGTGCCGTGTGGCTGCATGCGGACGCCCGAGTACGGTCGCCCGTTCGACCCGCGGCACCGTGTGCGGTCGCCCCGCGGCACGTGCCACGGTGTGCGCGGGGCCCCGGCGAGCGGTCAGGCGAGGCTCATGCCGAGGCGCTGAGCACGACCGTGCGGTAGTCGTCGAAGGCGCTGCCCTGGCGCTGGGCGGGCGGGATGAACTCCTGGACCTGACGTGCCGTGTGCATGATCAACTGGGAGCGGTAGGCGGGAGCGAGGTTGGAGACGACCTCGGTGGCCTGGCGGAGCGCCTCGGTGTGGCCGCCTTC
>QGUZ01000522.1 GCA_003242605.1 Actinomycetota bacterium | reverse complement strand
TGTTCCGCGTGTCCAACTCGCTCAACGGCAGCGAGGACGCCGAGGTCGAGATCGACCCGGCCCGCCGTACCGTGACCGGGTCGGTGCTCACCGGCGCGTTCTGCGGCCGCCGGGCGAACGGCGGGGAGAACAACCGCCGCAGCTACTACCGGCTGCACTTCTACGCGACCTTCGACCGCGCCTTCTCCGGCCACGGCACCTGGGTGAACGACGAGCTGCGGCCCGGCGCGAGCACGGCCCGCGGCGGCGAGGGGTACGCCACCGGCGCCGACCGGGCCGGCCGCGGCTCCGGCGGCTACGTGACCTTCGACACCTCCCGCGACCAGGACGTGCTGGTCAAGATCGGCATCTCGTACACGAGCGTCGCCGCGGCCCGGCGCAACCTCGAGCACGAGGTGAAGCGGGACGACGACGTCGAGTCGGTGGCCGCCGCCGCCCGCCGGGCCTGGAACGAGCGGCTCTCCGCCATCCGGGTCGCCGGCGGCCCGGAGGCCGAGCTCACCAAGTTCTACACCGCGCTCTACCACGTCTACCTGCAGCCGAACGTGGCCAGCGACGTCGACGGCCGCTACCTCGGCAGCGACATGAGGGTGCACCGGCTGGAGCGCGGCCAGCGCGTGCAGTACGGCAACTTCTCCGGCTGGGACCAATACCGCGCCCACACCCAGCTGCTCGCGCTGCTCGAGCCGCAGGTCGCGGGCGACTACGCCCAGTCGCTGTACAACCTCGCCCGGCAGAACGGCGGCGTGTGGGACCGCTGGATCCACGTCAACGGCCCCACCCACGTGATGACCGGCGACCCGTCGGCCCCGGCCCTCGCCGGCTTCTACGCGTTCGGCGTGCGGAACTTCGACGTGCGCGGCGCCTTCGCGTCCCTGGTACGGCAGGCCACCGTGCCGCACCCGTCCGGCCTGTCGGACGCGGGCTGCCCCGGCCAGTGCGAGGGCCAGCGCCCCAACCTCGCCGAGTACCTGCGGCTCGGCTACGCCCCGCACGACGCCTGCCACTGCTGGGGCGGGGCCGCCGAGACGCTGGAGGCGTCCACCGCCGACTTCGCGCTCGCCGACTGGGCGCGGCGGCTCGGCCGCACGCGCGAGTACCGCGAGCTGATCCCGCGGGCCTCCTGGTGGCGCAACACGTTCAACCCGTCGGCCGGGCCGGGCGGCGGCTGGCAACAGGCCCGCAACTCCGACGGCTCCTGGCACTGGCCGTTCTCCCCCACCTCCGAGACCGGCTTCGCCCAGGGCACGAGCGCCACCTACACCTGGATGGTGCAGCACGACGTGTCCGGGCTCGCCGCCGCGATGGGCGGCAGGGAGCGGGCCGCCGAGCGGCTCGACGAGTTCTTCCACCGCCCGGACGGCTCGTGGGCGACCGGCGGCGACGGGTACCGGTACGACCCGACCAACGAGCCCGGCATCCACGTGCCGTGGCTGTACAACGCGCTCGGCAAGCCGTGGAAGACCCAGGAGACCGTGCGCGCCATGGCCGCGCTGGTGTACCGGACCGGCCCGGGCGGGCTGCCCGGCAACGACGACCTCGGCACGATGTCCGCCTGGTACGTCTGGGCCGCGCTCGGCCTGTACCCGCAGACGCCGAGCCGCGCCGAGCTGCTGCTGTCCAGCCCGATCTTCCGCAAGGCGTGGATCCGCCGCGCCGGCGGGCCCACGATCACGGTGACCGCGCCGCAGGCCTCCCCGGACAACGTCTACGTGCAGAGCGTCCGGGTTGACGGCCGGCCGTACACCCGCTCCTGGCTGCCGGAGTCGCTGGTCCACCGGGGCGGTGACGTGGTGGTGAACGTGGGCCCGGAGCCGAACACCTCCTGGGCGGCCCGGCCGCAGGACCTGCCGGTCGACCACGTCCCCGAGGCGGCCGAGCCGATCCCGAACCTGCCCGCCCCGTGCACGCCCTCCGGCGGCCACTGCGCCCAGCACCTGCAGTACGACGTCGACGGCGTGGCCACCGCCGACGCCAAGCACCAGGGCAACCTCGACGGGAAGAACTGGAGCTTCCCGGCCGAGCAGCTGCCCGAGCCGGGCCTGCGCACCGTGGCGGGCATCCCCTTCCGGATCCCGGAGACCCGCGGCACGGCGGGCAACTTCCACAGCCTGCGCGGCCCGTACACCTATCTCACGCCCCGCCGGGAACCCTCCCCCCAACTGCCCCTCACCGCCGG
>QGUZ01000227.1 GCA_003242605.1 Actinomycetota bacterium | reverse complement strand
GAGCTTCACCCGGGCCGCCGAGCGGGTGCGCGTCGCCCAGCCCGGGGTGAGCGCGCAGATCCGCAGGCTGGAGCGGGAGCTCGGCGCGGAGCTGCTCGACCGGTCCGGCCGCACGGTACGGCTCACCGAGGCCGGCGAGGCCGTGCTGCCGTATGCGCGGGCGGCGCTCGCCGCGGTGGCGGGGGCGCGGCTCGCGGTCGAGGAGCTCACCGGGCTGCTGCGCGGGCGGGTCGCGGTCGGCACGGTCACCGCGCACGGGGTCGACCTGCCCGCCCTGCTCGCCGGCTTCCACCGCGACCATCCCGGCGTCGAGATCACGCTCACCACGGCGAACACCGACCGGCTGCTCGACGACCTGCGCGAGGGGCGGCTCGACGCCGCGATCGTCAGCATCGGCGAGGACACCCCGCCCGGGGTGGAGATCCACGTCGTCGAGGAGCAGCCGATCGTCGCGGCGGTCGCGCCCGGCCACGAGCTCGCCGACCGCGAGGTCGTGCCGCTCGCCGCGCTGCGCGGCCACGCGCTGATCTGCCTGCCGCCGGGCACCGGGGTGCGGGCCCGCCTCGACGAGGCGTGCGCCGCCTGCGGGTTCGCGCCGCGCATCGCGTTCGAGGCCGCCGATCCGGGCACGCTCGCCCGGCTCGCCGCCCACGGGCTCGGCGTCGCCGTACTCCCCCGCGTCATCGCCGAGGCGCACGCCGGCCGCCTGCGCGTCGTCCGGATCGACCCGCCCGCGCTGCGCGGGCGCCTCGCGTTCGCGTGGCGCGCGTCCGGCCCGGTGAGCCCGGCCGCCCGCGCGCTGATCGCCCGCGCTCGCGCGGCGGTCTGACCCGCGCCGGGCGGTACGGCCCGGCGTCCCGGGCCGCCGCGCCCGCCCGGCCGCGCGGGCCGGGCCGTCAGGGGCGCGCCGCGGTCCAGGCGCGCACGCAGCGGTCGAGCTGCTCGGCCAGCGGCGGCGCGCCCAGCCGGTTGTCGATCTCGATGTGCGGCACGACCGGCGGCTCGTCCACCCGGATCGCCCGCAGGAAGTTCTCGAAGTTCGCGAGCTTCCCGGCGTCGCGGGCGAGCCCGCGCTCGACGAGCCTGCGGCGCAGCGTGGGCCCGTCCGAGCGCACCCACAGCAGGTGCACCTCGCCGCCGCCGAGCTCGTCCATCCACCGCCGCCACAGCTCGGCGTCGTGCACCTGGCCGGTGAACGGTCCGGTGAGCAGCACCGGGCAGCCGTGCGAGCGGATCTCGCGGGCGGTCGCGGTGAGCCCGGCGTACTCGTGCACCTTGATGTGCCGGTCGTACCAGGGGCCCTCCCGCTCCCCCTCCGGCCTGCCGTACGCGGCGAGCATCGCCGCGACGAAGCCGCCGTACACGGTGTCCTTGTCGAGCAGCGCCGGCACGGGGTCGAGCCGGGCGAGCAGCAGCTCGCACACGGTCGACTTCCCCGCGCCGGGCGGTCCGGAGACGATCCACAGCGGAGCGGGCATGCTCTCCAGCATCGCAGCCGCCCGCCCCGGCCGGTCACCCGGCCGCCCGCACCGCGCGCCGCGCGGCCTCCGGGTCGGGGGCGGCGAGGGCGAGCTCGGCGTTGCGGCGGCACTCGGCGAGGGTGTGCCGGGCGAGGGCGTCCCGTACGGCGGGCACGCTGCGGGCCGACATGGACAGGCTGGTCACGCCGAGCCCGACGAGCACGGTGGCGAGCAGCGGGTCGGCCGCGGCCTCGCCGCACACGCCCACCGGCTTGCCCGCGGCCCGCCCGGCCTCGGCGCACAGCGCGACCATCCGCAGCAGCGCGGGCTGCCAGGGGTCGAGCAGGTCGGCGAGCTCGCCGTGCTGGCGGTCCGCGGCGAAGGTGTACTGGCTCAGGTCGTTGGTGCCGATGCTGAGGAAGTCGAGCTCGGCCAGCAGCCGGTCGGCGTGCAGCGCCGCCGCCGGGACCTCGATCATCGCCCCGACCCGGGCGAGGCCGCGGGCGCGGGCGCGGCGGGCGAAGCCGGCCGCCTCGCCGGGGGTGGTGACCATGGGGGCCATCACCCACGGGACGGTCCCGGTGGCGTGGGCGGCCTCGGCGATGGCGTCGAGCTGGGCGTCGAGCACCTCGGGCCGGACCCGGGCGACGCGCAGCCCGCGCACGCCGAGCGCCGGGTTGACCTCCTCGGGGAGCTCGAGGAACGGCAGCGGCTTGTCGGTGCCCGCGTCGAGGGTGCGGAACACCACCGGCGCATCGGCCGGGAACGCGCGCAGCACCGCGGCGTACGCGGCGACCTGCTCCTCGTGCGGGGGTGGCGTGCGGCGGTCGAGGTAGAGGAACTCGGTGCGGAACAGCCCGACCCCCTCGGCGTCCACGTCCGGCCGGGCGTCGGCCGCCGAGCCGATGTTGAGCAGCAGCCGCACCGGGTGCCCGTCGGCGGTACGGCCCGGCCCGCTCGTCCGGCCGAGGCGCTCGCGCTCGGCGCGGGCCCGCCGCCGGATCTCCGCCGCCTCGGCCTCGCCGATGCCGGTGACGACCTCGCCGGTCTCGCCGTCGACCGCCGCCCAGGTGCCGTCGGGGATGCCGGTCGCGCCGGGGCAGGCGACCACCGCGGGCAGCCCGAGGGCCCGGGCGAGGATCGCGGTGTGGCTGGTCGGGCCGCCCTTCTCGGTGACGAGGGCGAGCACGGTGTCGGGGTCGAGGTTGACGGTGTCGGCGGGGGCGAGGTCCTCGGCGACGAGGATGAACGGGTGCCCGGGGGCGGGGATGCCCGGCATCGGCAACCCGAGCACCGCGGCCACCGCGCGGTTGCGGATGTCGTCGAGGTCGCTGGCGCGCTCGGCGAAGTACCCGCCCGCGGCGAGCAGCACCGCGCGGTGGTCGGCGCACGCCGCGTCGATCGCGTGCGGGGCGTCGAGGCCGGCGGCGACGCGCCGTTCCACCGACTCGGCGAGCATCGGGTCCTCGGCGATCGCGGCCTCCGCCTCGAGGATGTCGCGCGCCGCCGGGTCGGCCGCGCGCGCCGCCCGGCGGGCCAGCTCCGCGGCGGCCTCCTGCAGGCCGCGCAGCGCGCGGGCGGTCTCGGCCGCCGGGTCGGTGACCGGCGCGGGCGGCGGCAGCAGCGGCGGGGCCGCCATGCGGTACACCCGCCCGGCGGCGCGGCCGGGGCTGATGCCGAGCCCGCGCAGCGTGCCGGAGGTCGTCCCGGATGCCGGCTCACCCATGTCGCACCGCCTCGATGTCCCAAGGTCGCGGATGGTCGGGGCCGCCGTCCGGCGCGGCACCGCCGACGGTCGTCGCCGGTCCGCTCCGCCTGGCCGGGTGCGGACCGCGCGGCGTGCGCCCACGCGGGTTTGCCGGCCGGCGCCGCCGCGCCGTACCCCGCGCGGCAGGGGTTCCGGCGGGCACGGCCCTGAGTCACCGCCATGTTTCCGTGTTGTTGCGTTTGGTTTTATACCCGAGTATGTGGGGCGTCAAGACCCAAGACGGCCGCGATCGTCCACATGAACCCACGCATTCGGGCATACGCGATCCCGTCGAGCCCTCGACGATCCGTAACCTCACGGTCGTACTCCGGTAACGGAGACGATGCCACCACTCCCGCATAACGGTCGCATTACGACATACCGCCACGCGCTGATCACCGAGACGACCGGGCAGGTGCCCGCTCGGCGACGGATGCGCGCGTGGCCACAGATCCGAGCCGGAATAATGATCTTCGTTCAGACCCTTGACGTGCCACACATCCGGGTATAAACAAAGCTGAAACCACACGGAAACGGCGGTGAATCACAGAATGTACGCCGAAGAGCGTCAGCAGGAGATCCTGCGCCGGGCCCGCGCCAACGGCCGGGTCGACGTGGTCACGCTCGCCGAGGAGTTCGCGGTCACCACCGAGACGATCCGCCGGGACCTCACCGCGCTCGAGCGTGCGGGGGTGCTGCGCCGGGTGCACGGCGGCGCGATCCCGGTGGAGCGGCTCGGCTTCGAGCCGGCGCTGTCCACCCGGGACAACGTGATGACCGCGGAGAAGGAGCGCATCGCCAAGGCGGCGCTCGCCGAGCTGCCCGAGGACGGCTCGATCATCATCGACGCGGGCTCCACGACCCGGCGCCTGGTGCAGGTGCTGCCGCTCGACCGGGAGCTCACCGTCATCGTGAACTCGCCCCCGCTCGCCACGGCGCTCGCCACCCGCCCCAACCTGAACGTGATCATGCTCGGCGGCCGGGTCCGTCCCCGCACCCTCGCCACCGTTGACGACCTGGCGATGCAGCCGCTGTCGCAGTTCCACGTGGACGTGGCGTTCATCGCCACCAACGGCTGCTCCGTGGCGAAGGGCCTCACCACGCCCGACCCGGCGGAGGCCGCGATCAAGCGGGCCATGGTGCGCGCGGCCGAGCGCTGCGTGCTGCTCGCCGACCACACCAAGTTCACCAACACGTACCTGGCCCGGTTCGCCACCGTGGACGAGATCGACGTGGTGATCAGCGACACGGGCCTCAGCGACGAGATCGCGGCCGAGCTGCAGGCCGCGGGGCCGGAAGTGATCCGCGCATGACCGGCTCCGCGCACCGCCGGCGGCTCACCGCCGCGGCCTCGGATCCCCGATCGGGGGTGGGCTCGTGATCGTCACGATCACACTCAATCCCAGCCTGGACCGGACCATCGAGATCGCCGAGCTCACCCGGGGCGCGGTGATCCGGGCCGGGGCGGCCCGCCTCGACCCGGGCGGCAAGGGCGTCAACGTCTCGCGCGCCCTGCTCGCCAACGACGTCCCCACCTGCGCCGTGATCCCCTTCGGCGGGGACGAGGGCCGCCGGCTCGTCGAGCTGCTCTCCGACGAGGGCATCGAGATGATCATGGTTCCGGTCTCCGGGACCACCCGGTCGAACATCACCCTCGCCGAGCCCGACGGCACGGTCACCAAGATCAACGAGCCGGGCACCGCGCTCACCCGGGCCGAGCTCGACACGCTGGCGGAGGCCGTGCTCGACGCGGCCGGCTCGGCGGACTGGGTCGTCGCCTCCGGCAGCCTGCCGCCCGGCGTGCCCACCGACATCTACGCCCGCATGTGCCGCATGTTCGCGCGCGCCGGGATCCGCACCGCGGTCGACACCAGCGGCCCCGCCCTGGTGGCCGCGCTCGCCGCCGGGCCCGCGCTGGTCAAGCCGAACCGGGAGGAGCTCGCCGCGGCCGCCGGCGTACCGGTGACGACGCTGGGCGACGCGATCGACGCCGCCCGCAAGCTGCGCGCGATGGGCGCCCGCACCGTGCTCGCCAGCCTCGGCGCCGACGGCGCGGTGCTCGTCGAGGGCGACGCCGAGGAGCGGATCTGGTACGGCACGGCCGAGGTCACCGAGCCGCGCAGCACGGTCGGCGCGGGCGACGCCATGCTCGCCGGCTTCCTCGCGGCGGGCGCCCGCGGCCGGGACGCGCTCGCCGAGGGGCTGGCGTGGGCCGCCGCCGCGGTGGCGCAGCCCGGCAGCCGGATGCCCCGCCCCCACGACATCAGACGTGATGCGGTGCGGTTCCCCCCGCCCGATCCGAACCTGCCGCTGCGGACCGGGGGCTGACAGCGGCACACCCCCCGAACCGAACCGGAGCCATCGCCCGGTCACCCCGGAAGGAGACACAGATGGCCTCAGCCTACACACCGGAAGTTCAGGGCACCGGAGTCAAGGCCTCGATCCAGCGCCTCGGCGGACACCTGGCGGGCATGATCATGCCGAACATCGGCGCCTTCATCGCCTGGGGCCTCATCACCGCGTTGTTCATCCCGTCCGGGTGGTGGCCGAACGAGACCCTCGCCGAGCTGGTCGGCCCGATCATCAGCACGCTGCTGCCGATCCTCATCGGCTACACCGGCGGCCGCATCGTGCACGGGCAGCGCGGCGCGGTCGTCGGCGCGGTCGCCACGATGGGCGTCGTGGTCGGCAGCGACGTGCCGATGTTCCTCGGCGCGATGATCATCGGGCCGCTCGCCGCGTTCGTCATCAAGCTCGTCGACAGGCTGCTCGAGGACCGGGTCAAGGCCGGCTTCGAGATGCTGGTGGAGAACTTCACCGCCGGCATCGTCGGCGGCCTCATGGCGATCGCCGGCGTGCTCGCGATCGGCCCCGTGGTCGAGCGCGTGACCAACGCCGCGGGCTCGGCGGTCGGCTGGCTCGTCGACCACAGCCTGCTGCCGCTCGCGTCGTTCCTCATCGAGCCCGCCAAGGTGCTGTTCCTCAACAACGCGATCAACCACGGCGTGCTCGGCCCGCTCGGCGCCGCGGAGGCCGCGCAGCAGGGTGACTCGATCCTGTTCATGCTCGAGACCAACCCCGGCCCCGGCCTCGGCCTGCTGCTCGCCTACATGTTCTTCGGCCCGCGGCTGCTGCGCGCCAGCACCCCCGCCTCGGCGATCATCCACTTCTTCGGCGGCATCCACGAGATCTACTTCCCGTACGTGCTGATGAAGCCGCGCATGATCGCCGCGGTGATCGCGGGCGGCGTCACCGGCGTGGCCACGTTCATGGTCACCGGCGTCGGCCTCGTCGCCACCCCTGCCCCGGGCAGCATCTTCGCCTACCTGACCATGACCCCGCGCGGCGCCCACGTCGGCGTGATCCTCGGCATCGTGCTCTCCGCCGCCGTGTCCTTCCTCGTCGGCGCGCTGCTGCTCGGCTTCGGCCGGGCCTCCGGGGACGCGGCCCAGGACGGCGCCGAAGCGGCCGGGACGGCCGGCGCCGACGTCACCAGCGAGACCACCGCAGACCGCGACGCCGCCCGCCCGGACGCGCGCCGGTCGTTGTGAAGGAGGGAACGATCATGGCGACCATCGACGCCAGCACCATCAAGAAGATCGTCGTCGCCTGCGACGCGGGCATGGGCAGCAGCGTGATGCTCGCCTCCACCGTCCGCAAGCAGCTCAAGAGCCACGGCGTCGAGGTGGTGCACACCCCGGTGAACAGCATCCCGGCCGACGCCGACGTGGTGCTCACCCACGCCGGGCTCGCCGACCGGGCCCGCTCGTCCGCCCCGGGCGTCCCGGTGGTGCCGTTCCGGGTGTTCATCGGAGACCCGGCCGTGGCCAAGGTCGTCGAGGCCGTCAAGAAGGGCGGGACCTTCGATGCCTGAGGCGGCGCCGCTGCCGCTCGACCCGCGCGCCATCCGGCTGGACGCGGCCGCGTCCGGCCGGGAGGACGCGATCACCCAGTGCGGCCGGGTCCTGCTCGAGGTCGGAGCGGTCGAGCCGCCGTACATCGACAGCATGCTCGAGCGGGAGCGCTCGATCTCCACGTACGTCGGGGAGGGCGTGGCGATCCCGCACGGCACGGCCGAGGGCAAGGACGTGGTACGGCACGACGCGATCTGCGTGCTGCGCTTCCCCGGTGGCGTCGACTGGGACGGCGAGCGGGTGGAGGTGTGCGTGGGCATCGCCGCCAAGGGCGACGGGCACGTGCGGCTGCTGTCCGAGCTCGCCCAGATCCTGCTCGATCCCGACCGGGCCCGCCGGCTGCGCGAGGCCACGGAGGCGGACGCCGTACTGCGTCTGCTCCAACCCGCTGAAGAGGAGGCCGATTCGTGAAGGTCGCCAGATTCCACGCCCCGGGGGACATCCGCCTGGAGGACTCCCCCGAGCCGGTGGCCGGCCCCGGAGAGGTGAAGATCCGGGTCCGCAACTGCTCCACCTGCGGCACCGACGCCAAGATCTACCGGTTCGGCCACCACCACATCCGCCCGCCCCGGGTGATGGGGCACGAGATCGCCGGGGAGGTCGTCGCCGTCGGCGACGGCGTGACCGGCTGGTCGGCGGGCGACCGGGTGCAGGTGATCGCGGCGATCCCGTGCGGCGCGTGCGAGGAGTGCCGCCGCGGCCACCTCACCGTGTGCCCGAACCAGGAGTCGATGGGCTACCACTACGACGGCGGCTTCGCCGAGTACATGGTCGTCCCGGCGAAGGTGCTCCGGGTGAACGGCCTCAACCGCATCCCCGACGGCGTCGGCTACGCCGAGGCGTCGGTCGCCGAGCCGCTCGCCTGCGTGCTCAACGGCCAGGAACTGGTCCGCGTCGGCGCGGGCGACGACGTCGTGGTCATCGGCTCCGGCCCGATCGGCTGCCTGCACGTACGGCTGGCGCGGGCGCGCGGCGCCGCCCGGGTCTTCCTCGCCGACATCAACGCCGACCGCCTGGCGATGGCCGCCGACCTGGTCCGCCCCGACGAGGCGATCCGCGCCGGCGACGGCGACCTGGTGGACAC
>QGUZ01000226.1 GCA_003242605.1 Actinomycetota bacterium | reverse complement strand
GACGGCCTGCCGTCCACCGCCTGGCTCGCCTACGGCCTGCAGGACGTGGTGCAGCTGCGCAAGCTCATCGACGCCTCCGAGGGCGACGAGGCGCACCGGCGGCGGCTGTCCGCGCAGCTCGACGCGATGCTCGCGCTGTGCGAGACCGTCGAGTGCCGCCGCAAAGGGCTGCTCGGCTACTTCGGCGAGCGGTTCGACGGCCCGTGCGGCAACTGCGACACCTGCCTCGACCCGCCCGAGTCCTGGGACGGCACGATCGCCGCGCAGAAGCTGCTGTCGGCCGTGTACCGGCTGCGCCGGGAGCGCGGCCAGCGGTTCGGCGCGGGCCACGTGATCGACATCCTGCTCGGCCGCCGCACCCCCAGGGTCGCCCAGTACGGCCACGACACCCTCACCGTCTTCGGCGTCGGCACCGAGCTGACCGAGGCCGAGTGGCGCGCCGTGGTCCGCCAGCTGCTCGCCCAGGGCCTGCTCGCCGTCCACGGGGACTACAGCGTCCTCGGCCTCACCGAGGCGAGCGCCGACGTGCTGCGCGGCCGCCGCGAGGTCCGGCTCCGCCGCGACCCCCGCCGCCCCGCCCGATCGGCGGCAGCCACCACCGCCACGGCCACGGGCACGGCCCGCGGGGACGCCGCCCGCCGCACCGCCACCGACCTGCCCGCGGAGGCGCAGGAGCTGTTCGAGCGCCTGCGCGCCTGGCGCGCCGCCACCGCCAAGGACCAGGGCGTCCCGGCCTATGTCGTGTTCCACGACGCCACCCTCCGCGAGATCGCCCTGCACGTCCCCACGACCCTCGCCGCGCTTTCGGAGATCAGCGGCGTCGGCGAGAACAAGCTCAAGAAGTACGGCGAGCAAATTTGCGCGATCACCACCGAAACCGCGCCGGGCGCGCCCGGACGCACCGCACCCGCCTCCACCGACCCCTCCTGCGCCCCGTTACCGCTTGAAATGGACGCGCCCATTCTGGACGAAAGCACATCAGACTCGGGACAACCGCGTTGAGGTTGAACCGACGACCGGCCATAGGCGGCGAGGGCCTGAACGAAGACGAAATGCGGGTGCGCTGCCGGCCGGGGCGGCGACGCTGTTCACCAATGCGTCCACCTCGGAGAAGACGCGGCTTGGCATCAGCACATCTCATGCGCAGCGGCCGCGGTATTCACGATCCTCGCCGTTCGAGCAGGCGATGAGTTCCTGGCCGGAAACCAAAAATACTGCAGGCTGGTAGTACAGGTTGGCACTGTTGGAAATGTGCTAACCACCAACCAGCACAGCAGCGGTTCCAAGAGACACCTTTTCAAATCTGGGAGATAGCGCCATGCCGCTTATCGCCGGTGGATGCACGACGCTCGGGATCAGCGCACCACCACGGCGTGCGGGCCGGGCGGGCGCAGTTCGCCGATGACGGGTGCGCCGGGGATCTCGCCGGCGAGGAGGAGGCCGCCGGAGGTCTGGGCGTCGGCGAGCAGGAGACGGGTCTCCTCGTCGGTGTCGCCGAAGTCGGTCACCGGGGTCACCCAGGCGAGGTTGCGGCGGGTGCCGCCCGGGACGTAGCCGTCGCGCACCGCCTCCCGCGCCCCCTCGAGGAAGGGCACGGCCGCGGCGTCGATGACCGCGGTGACGCCGGAGGCGCGGGCGAGCTTGTAGACGTGGCCGAGCAGGCCGAAGCCGGTGACGTCGGTGGCGCAGCGGATGCCCGCGGCGAGCGCGGCGGCCGACGCCTCGTCGTTGAGGCGGGTCATCGTGGCGATCGCCTCGGGGAACACCTCGCCGGTCGCCTTGTGCCGGTTGTTGAGCACGCCGAGGCCGAGCGGCTTGGTGAGCGAGAGCGGCATCCCGGGCTTCCCGGCGTCGCTGCGGAGCAGGCGGGCGGGGTCGGCGAGGCCGGTCACCGCCAGGCCGTACTTCGGCTGCGGATCGTCCACGCTGTGGCCGCCCGCGACGTGGCATCCGGCCTGCGCCGCCACGTGCGCGCCGCCGCGCAGCACCTCCACGGCGATGTCGTACGGGAGCACGTCACGGGGCCAGCACAGCAGGTTCACCGCGACAACGGGCCTGCCGCCCATCGCGTAGACGTCCGACAGCGCGTTGGCGGCGGCGATCCTGCCCCAGTCGAACGGATCGTCCACCACGGGGGTGAAGAAGTCGACGGTGCTGACGACGGCGTTGTCGCCAGCGACCTTGACCACCGCCGCGTCGTCTCCGCTTTCGAAGCCGACGACGAGTTCACCGGGCGCGTTCGCCGGCGTGGCCACCCCGAGGCCCGCCAGCACGTCCTCCAGCTCCCCTGGAGGGATCTTGCACGCACATCCGCCGCCCGTCGCGTAGTGCGTCAGCCGTTTCGTGATGCCCGCCACGCACCCATGCTAGGTGCGCCGACCGGGCAAAACCGGGAAGGCTCACGGCTTGCCGAGGCAACTCGCGGTCTCCGCCACCAGCAGGTCGACCGCGTCGGCGAGCCGTCCGCGCTCGGCGTAGGCGGCGCGCTGCCGCGCGGCCGAGCTGCCCCGCGCGAGCGCGGCGTCGGCGAGCTCGCGCACCATCGGCCAGTCGCCGAGCGCGACGAGGATCGGGCGAAGCTCCTCCAGCAGGTTCTCCACCCGCTCCCGTGCCGGGACCGGCACCGGGTCGAGCACGGTCACCAGGTCGCCCTCGAGTCCGTACCTCGCCGCCCGCCATGCGGCCGCACGGGCCAGGGCCGGCCGCACCGGGGGAAGGGGTTCGCCCGCGGCCGCGGCGGCCGCCTCCTTGATCACGAGGGCGCGGAACAGGCCCGCGATGAGGATCACGTCCTCGATCAGCGGGGTGGCGTCGCAGACGCGCAGCTCCACCGTCGGCACGTGCGCCGACGGCCGCACGTCGAAGTAGATCATCCCGGCGTCGAGCATCGCCCCCGCCCGCACCAGGTCCGCGACGGCCTGGTCGTACTCGGCGGCGTTGGCGAACGGACCGGCAGGCCCGGCGGTCGGCCAGCGCTGCCAGGCGATCGTCCGGCTGCTGAGGTACCCGCTGTCCCGGCCCATCCAGTACGGCGAGCTGACGCTGAGCGCGAGGAACACCGGTAACCAGGGCTGGACCCGCTGGGCGACCGCGACCGCGACGTCACGGTCCGGGACCTCGGCGTGCACCTGCATGCTGCACACCATCTGCTGCCAGGCGATCAGCTGGTAGCGGTCGCGCAGGAACCCGTACCGCTCCCCCTCGGTGAAGGCGTAGCCGTCCGGGTCGGTGAGCGGGGCGGTGCCGGCCGCGATCGGCGCGAGGCCGAGCGGCCGGGCGGCCTCGATCAGCCTCGCCCGCAGCTCGGTGAGGTCCTTGCGCAGGTCCGCGAGGTAGTGCCAGGGCAGCGTGTTCGACTCCACCACCGAGCGCTGCATCTCGGCGGCGTACCGTCCGCCCGCCAGGCGCTCGAGCACCTCCCCGGCCCGGGGTACCAGGGCGCGTGTCGCGAGGTCGACGATGTGGAATTCTTCCTCGATACCTACAGCGACGTTGTAATCCATGCGGGAGAAATACCCGCATCACCCCGCACAGTTCGAAGTTCGCGAAGTTATCAGAAAAAGTCGTATTTCGCGGCATGTAGCGGACACGCCAAAAATCGCAGACGCGCTCCCCACCCCACGGCTCCGCTCCGCAGGGCGAGCGCCACGTCACGCCGAGCGTTCGACGGTGCGCAGCCGCGAATTCCGCATTCGCCGGAGCGCCGCCCACGCCCTGCCCGGCCCGCCTCCCACGGCCTCCGCACGCGACCCGCGGCACCGGACCATTACATGCGACAAATTGGCCACGGGCGGCATGTGGGACGCAGGTTTCTCCGGATACAACGGATCACGCCGAGACGCGAATCGGCCCGCTCGACGCACGGACGGCCGGTGGAAACGCACGCCGGTCCCGTTCGGCGGCGTCGGCCGCGCTCATCGCCGCGGCACACGTCCGGCCCGGCCAAGGCCGCGGGCGCCGCGTCGAGCCGGGCTCGCCGTACCCGGACGATGTGCCCGAACGCGGCGGACGGCCGCGGTGGGCCACCGTGCCGTCCGCCACCGCCGTACCGGGTGCCGGGTCAGCTCTCCTCGGTCTGGACCGCGATGTCGTCGCTGCGCACCGGCTCGGGCAGGGTGCCGGCGTTGTGCTCCATGAGCCGCCAGCCGGAGCGGCTCTGCTCCACCACCGACCAGGAGCAGTTGCTCAGCCCGCCGAGCACGTGCCACAGCTCCTCCGGCAGCCCGAGCAGGTGGGCGAGGCCGAACCGGATCGCGGCGCCGTGCGAGACCACGACGAGCACGCCGTCCTCGTCCTCGAGCCGGTCCGCCCAGCGCCGGATCGCGTCGGCCACCCGCACCGCGACCGTCGCCGCGGGCTCGCCGTTCGGGATCGTCCAGTTCGCGTACTCGACCGGCCAGCGCTCCTTGATCTCCTGGCTGGTGAGCCCCTCCCAGTCGCCGCCGGACCGCTCCCGCAGGTCCTTGTCGACGTGGATCTCAAGCCCGGTGAGCCGGGCGAGGTGCGCCGCGGTGTCGTAGGCACGCCGCAGATCGGAGGAGACGATGAGCGACGGCTTCAGCGAGGCGAGCAGCGACGCGGCGCGCGCGGCCTGCGCCACGCCCGTCTCATCGAGCTCGATGTCGGTGTGCCCCTGGAAGCGGTGCTCGAGGTTCCACCTGGTCTGACCGTGCCGCCAGCAGACCACCCGCCGGCTCACGAGCCCGCTCCCCCGCGCGCCCGCTGCGCCGCGAGCTGCGCCACGGTCTCGGGGAGAGGGATCACCGGGCAGTCCTTCCACAGCCGCTCGAGGGCGTAGTAGGCGCGGTCCTCCTCATGCTGCACGTGCACCACGACGTCGATGTAGTCGAGCAGCACCCAGCGGCCCTCGCGCTCACCCTCCCGGCGCACGGGCTTGGCGTCCGCCCTGACCCGCATCCGCTCCTCGATCTCGTCGACGATGGCGCGTACCTGCCGGTCGTTCGGCGCCGAGCAGAGCAGGAACGCGTCCGTGATGACGAGCTGATCGCTGACGTCGTAGGCGATGATGTCGTCGGCCAGCTTGTCCGCCGCCGCCTCGGCGGCGACCCTCACCAGCTCGAGTGATCTCTGGGATGCGGCCACGATGCGGTTTCGTCCTCCTGGGTGAGCGAACCCCTTGCGGGCGTCTACCCCTTCAGGGTGCCCACTGGATCCGCGTTGGTACAACCCCCGTTTGTCACCAGCGTAACCGGGATGAACTACTACCCCTGCTTCCGCCGGTAGAGGTGGCGCTTGTTGATGTACTGCACGATCCCGTCGGGCACCAGGTACCAGATCGGCTCCCCGGCGGCGACCCGCTGGCGGCACTCGGACGAGGAGATGGCGAGGGCCGGGATCTCGATGAGGCTCACCTTGCCCTTCGGCAGCCCCGGGTCCTTGAGCACGTGCCCCGGGCGGGTGCAGCCGACGAAGTGCGCGATCTTAAACATCTCCTCAGCGTTGCGCCAGCTCAGGATCTGGGCGAGCGCGTCGGCACCCGTGATGAAGTAAAGCTCCACGTCCGGCCCGTACAGCGCCGAGATGTCACGCAGCGTGTCCAGCGTGTAAGTCGGGCCAGGGCGGTCGATGTCCACCCGGCTCACCGAGAAGCGCGGGTTGGACGCCGTGGCGATCACCGTCATGAGGTAACGGTCCTCCGGGTCCGACACCTCCCGGTCCGCCTTCTGCCATGGCCTCCCGGTCGGCACGAACACCACCTCGTCGAGCTGGAAGTGGTGCTGGACCTCGCTCGCCGCGACCAGGTGCCCGTGGTGGATCGGGTCGAAGGTCCCGCCCATGATGCCCAGACGCCTGATCTCCGCCCCATTTCTCATGACTTTGACGATAACGCCCCGCGGGACGAAATTCGCAGCCACCCCTCGCCTCGCCGCCCCGGGTTTCGGTCCGGCGCCCCGGCCGGTTACGGTCACCGCCCCGGCGGGCCGGCGACCGGCCCGCCGATCTCCGCACGGGCCACGCCCGTGGTCACGCTGCGTGACCGCCGCCGGGCGCGGACCGCACCCCGCCCGCCCGCGCGGCGGCGGCGTCCGGTTCCGGCGGGTCGCCCGGGAGCCGCGCGAAGCCCCGGGTGCGGACGTAGCATGCCGACCATGACGACCATTCCGGATCGCAGACGCGTCCAACTCCCCGGCATCAGCTCCCGGGCCTACGAACATCCCGCCGACCGGTCGGCGCTGGTCGCGATGCGTTCGCTCAGCGGCTTCGACTCGGTGCTCAAGCAGCTGTCCGGCCTGGTGAGCGAGCGGCGGCTGCGCCTGATGCGGCTCGCCTCGGCCGTGCGCACCAGCGACACCCAGTTCCGGTCGCTGCACGAGATGGGGCGGGACGCCGCCTATATCCTCGACCTGCCGCGCATCCCGGAGATCTACGTCCAGCAGGATCCGTCGGCGAACGCGATGGCGATCGGCTTCGACGACCCGTTCATCGTCGTCACCACGGGCCTGCTCGACCTGATGGACGAGGAGGAGCTGCGCTTCGTCATCGGCCACGAGACCGCGCACATCCTCTCCGGGCACGCGGTCTACCGCACGATGCTGCTCGTGCTCACCAGGCTCGCCACCCGGGTCGCCTGGATCCCGCTCGGCTACATCGGGCTGCGCGCCATCGTCGCCGGGCTCGAGGAGTGGTTCCGCAAGTCCGAGCTGTCGTGTGACCGCGGCGGCCTGCTGTGCGGGCAGGACCCGGATGCCGCGATGCGCGCGCTGATGAAGCTCGCCGGCGGCACCCGCCTGCACGAGATGAACGTCGAGGCGTTCCTCGACCAGGCCCGCGAGTACGACACCGCCGGGGACGTGCGCGACGGCCTGCTGAAGGTGCTCAACCTGCTCGGCACCACCCACCCGTTCGCCGTCGTCCGCGTCGCCGAGCTCGACCGGTGGCGCCGCAGCGGCGCGTACGAGGCGATCCTGAGCGGCGACTACCCGCGCCGCGAGGACGACCGGAACGTGCGGATCAGCGAGGAGATCAAGGAGGCGGCGCGCGCCTACCGCGAGTCCTGGTCGCAGTCGCAGGACCCGTTCATCGGCGTGCTCCGCGACGTCGCCGAGAGCGCGGTCAGCGCGGGCGAGCGCATCTTCAACCGGTTCGCCCGGCGGAGCGGCTGACCGCCGTACGCCGGATCCCGTCCCCGGGCGGACGGGCGCCGGATCCGCCCGCGGGATGACGGACGACCACGCGCCGACGGCCCCGGGCGGGACGAGCGGCGGGTCCGCCCGGACGGGACGCCCGCACCGCGGGTCAGAGGAACACCACGACCGCGCGCACCGCAGCGGCACAGATCGCGACGAAGCCGCCGAGCAGCGCGAGCGCGCGCAGCACGTCCCGGCGCAGCTCGGGCATGCGCATCCCGGCCCGATCCACCTCGCGGTCGAAGATGCCGCCGCAGACGATGCCGAACACCACGCCGGCGAGCGTGATCGGCCCCGGCAGGCTCCACCAGTCCTGCGGCTCGCGCAGGCCGGAGGCGAGCCACAGGCTCAGCGCGGCGCTCGCCCCCGCCACCAGGCCCGGCCACACCACCGCGGTGACCAGCGAGACCGCCAGCATCACCGGAAAGGTCACCAGGCGCAGCAGCGCCCGGCCCCAGCCCGGCCTGCGCCCGCGCACCAGCGCGTGACCGCTCCACAGCGCGCGGGCGAGCACGCCGAAAGCGGCGGTGACGAGGAACGTCGCCGGCGCCCACACCACCGACACCGCCACCCCGGGCACCGCGAGCAGCGCCAGCAGGAACAGCGCCGCCACGCCGCCCGCCGACCGCTCCGCGTCCAGCGGGGGCGGCTCGGCCGCCACCTCCCCCGGCGGCGGCCCGGTGCGGCGCCGCAGCCGCATGCGCTCCGCGGCCCGCGGCCCGCCTGGCTCCCGCGCGGCGGCGTCCCGCATGCCCGGCTCCCGTACCGGCTCCGCGTCGCGCGGCGCGCCCTCCCGCGCCCCCGCGGCGCGCACGCCCTCCAGCGCCCCCTCGGCCGCGCGCGGCCCGTCCGGCGGGGACGCCGCCTCCGCGTGCGGCGCCGCGTCCGCCGCCCGCACGCCCGCGCGCCGCGCCCGGGCGATCTGCGCCGGCCTGCGGCGGCCCCGCACCGGGCGCGCCTGCGGCGCCGAGGCCCGGATGAGCCGGTCGAGCCGGGACGCGAGCAGCGCCGCAGCCGGGCGCTTGTCCGGCTCCCGGTGCAGCGCCGCCCGGATGTGCGGCAGCAGCCCCGCGGGC
>QGUZ01000225.1 GCA_003242605.1 Actinomycetota bacterium | reverse complement strand
ACTATAGGTCCGGTAAGGCCGGCGTGCATATGCATGGTGAGTGGGACCAGTTGGATTGACGTGCGTTCTCGGGTTTCCACCAGATCCAGGAGATATTCCAGTTGTGCTCGCATCACGTGAGGCCCTCCAATAGGACGAAGGAGGGTCGCCTCATCGAGAATCACCAAGAGCTCAGGTGGGTCCTCCCGGAACAGGACGTCTTTGCGTCTCATGCGGCTGGCCACCGCTTCTTCCACCTGGTCGGCCGTCCATCGCGGGTTGCTCGTCCGAATCAGAGCGCGTGCATAGTCGGGTGTCTGTACGAGGCCGGGAATGAGGAGCGGCGCCCAGAACCTGATCGTCCTCGCCTGGCGCTCGAGCTCCATATACGGCCGGAACCATGTGGGATGGGCGTCCTCCTCGATGAGGTCCCATAGGGGAGTGAGAGTGTCAGTTCCGAACACCTTGTCGCATACGATGGCAAACTCCCGACTCGGAGGGCGTCTCGCAGTCTCGACGTGTCCGATGTAGGAGGCCGAGTAGGAGGTCCTCCTGCCCAGCTCCCGCTGTGTCATCCCTGCCGCAACGCGCAGTCTCCGCAGTTCCGCACCCCAGTAGGCGAGCATGCTGCTGGCGGGGTTGAGCGGGCGAGGCGCAGGCATGAGGACTTCCTTTCGACCGCGCTACGCGAGCTGTAGGACGCTATACAGACCGCGCTTTTGACTATCGAATAAGAGTAGTTACCAAAGCATTACGCATCGTAGTCGCCATCCGTCATCCTCGCTGCGGAAACGAGGTGCTCGCAGCGTCGAGGCGTATCACTCGAAGGGTGTGGATGGATGGCCGATCAGACGGAGTGGCAATTCACAAAATTGGTCCGATTTGTCGGAGAGCTGCGGAAGCTCGAGCGGGCCAAGTTTGCGAACCTTCCGCTGTGCGCGGAACCAGTCCTGCGCCGGCGCAGCGCGTGCGGACTCGGCGGAATCGTCACCGTCCAGCAACGAAGCCGGCGGATCTACTCTTCGGATCAGAGGTCAAGGTGGCTGGTGGCTGCCTGTGACAGAGGCTTGGCCGGGCTCGTCGCGACGGAGAACCGGTGACGGCCCCGGGGATGATCGCCCAAGCCGAGTTCCCCGGTAAGGGCGAGTCGGTCGCCGAGGCCCGCCGGTTCGTCCGCCGCACGCTCCTCGCCCGATACGGAGCCGTGATCGAGGACGCCGTACTGCTCACCAGCGAGCTGGTCGGCAACGCGATCTGTCACTCGGACTCGGGCCGCCTCCCCGGCGGCACCGTGACGGTCTCGCTGTCCGAACCCGCCGACGGCGTGCTCCGCGTCGAGGTCGGCGATGCCGGATCGCCGGGGAGCGAGCCCCGCGCCCGGCTCGACGTGGATCAGGACAGCGAGGGCGGGCGCGGCCTCTACCTGGTCGAACTGCTCGCCGACAAGTGGGGTTCGCACCTCCGGGGCGGCGGCCGTGTGGTCTGGTTCGAGATCGGCTGTCCGGCCGGTGCCGGGTACGGAACATGATCCTTTGGGTACGGCCCGCCCGGCACCGATGGCCCGGCGGGCTCTACCCATGTCAGCGGCCGTCTGCGGGTCTCGTCCTGCGGTCGCAGGCGGCGCACGCGTAACGGAGATCCGGCGCGCCGAGCCGTCCCTGCTCGTAGCGGATGAGCATGCGCTCGCAGCGCCCGCACCGGTCGCCACGCTGGCCGCTGCCGGGAGCGCCGCCGGGACCCGTGCCCGGCCGGCGTCGCTGGGCACGCCGTACCGCGTCGGCGAACGCCCGGTGCTCGGTACGCAGCACCAGGCCGGGATCCGGACCGCACAGCGAACCCGCCGCCGACCAGACCACGTCGCCGATCACGGCACCCGACTCGAGGATCGGCAGGCAGGGGCGGACGTTGACACCCTTGTTGTGGGCGTACCGGGCCGGATCGGGGAGGTGGCCGTCCGCCTCCGGCTCCACCCAGATCGTCACGGCCTCCGACTCCGGCTTGCCGCCGTGGACCGACAGCAGCGCGGGGACGAGGTCGGCGAGGGAGTAGGTGAGGACACCGGGCAGCCACATCTCGACCGTGTCGGCCCGCTCGATGTCGGCTCGCAGCCGTTCCACCAGGTCCTCGGGCTCGACGCGTTCGGTGACGGTGGAGAGGGCGAGCGCTCGGTCCCAGGGCAGGCGTTCGGCCCGGTCGAGGAGGTGGGCGAAGAACGTCCACACCGGGGTGCGGGCGGCGCCGATCCGGTGGAGCCGGTCGAGGGCGCCGACGATCAGCAGGTGGTCGCGGGCGCGGCTCGCGGCCACGTTGAGCAGGCGGGCGCCCTCGCTGCCCGTGTCGCCCTCGGTGAACCACATGTGCAGCGGTGTCACCCCGCGCCCGGTGTCGACGGTGTCGTACACGACGATGTCCCGCTCGTCACCCTGGAAGCGGTGCACCGTGGACGCCGCCCACTGCTCCATGCGCTTCTCCGGCAGCAGTGACTCCAGCAGGCGCGCCTGCGGGGCGAACGGGGTGATCATCGCGAGGTCGTGGGCGTCGGCGACCGCCTCGGCGGTGAGCGCGGCGATCAGCTGCGCGTGCATGAGGTTGTACCGGGAGACCATGCCCTGCCGTCGCGCGGTGCGGGCGCGCATGCCGGAGGTGTCGACGACGACCAGGTTCGAGGCGGCCCACGGGGCGCGGCTCCTGACCGGCCGGTCCGCCACGGCGGGCGCGGTCTGCAGCGGGCTCTCCGGATAAAAGGCGGTGCTGACGATGTCGCCGATCTGGCGCCGCATCCGGTACTGCTCGGTGAGCGCGGCGAGGCGCGCGGGCGGGCGACGCTCGGCGACGGCGGTGGTGACGCCGGCCTTCTCGAACGGGCTGCGATGGAGCCACTCCTGGGCCGCCGGGGTCTGGGCGACGACGACCGGAGGCAACTGGCGGAAGTCGCCCGCGACGATGGTGTGCCCCTGGCCGGCGCCGGCGACCAGCATCGCCAGGGCGGCCGTGGTCATGCTCGCCTCGTCGAGGACGACCACGTCGAACGTGATCCCTTTGAGAACCTCGAGGACGAGCTGGTGGGCGGTGGCGGCCACGACGGTCGCCTTGCGGCAGACGTGCCGACGTACCTCGAGCAGCTTGCGGCCGAGCGCGCCGTCGAGGGCCTGAAGCTCGGCGATCTCGGTCTCGAGGCGGAGCCGCAGCGACTCCTCCCGTTCGGTGAGCCGTCCGTGCCTGCGCTGCTTCAGCTCCTCCAGTACGGCGCGCCGGTCGCGGAGGCGCTCGTTCACCTCCACCCGGTGCCGGGCGAGCGGGGCGCCCTGTTCGGCCGCGATCTCGTCGACGAGGATGCGGCCCTCGGGCCTGTCGATCAGCGCGGGGTCCGAGGGCTGTCCCACGCGTACCAGCGCGCCCGAGCCCAGGTGGGGCGCCCGCTTCAGCACCGCCTTGATCGCCACGTCGAGGGCGGCGTTCGTCGGCGCGGCGAGCAGCACGCGTCGCCCCTGCTCGCACAGCTTCGCCACCAGCGCCGAGATCGTCGTCGTCTTTCCGGTGCCCGGCGGGCCCCAGAGCCAGGTGAGCCCGGGCGCGAGGCCGAGTTCGACGGCGTTCCGCTGCCCGGCGTTGAGACCGGCGGCCTCGTGTTCGGCCAGCCTGACCCGTGCCGCCGGACCGCCGTCCCGGCACGGGGTGACCACGGCGAGGGCGGCCTCCGCGTTGAAGCCGGGACCGCCGTGGGCGAGTTCGCCGAGCCGCTCGCTCTGCGCGGTGAGGAGCCAGGAAAGGTCGAGGCGGAGGGTCGCCTCGGGGACGACGGCGGCGCCGTGGGGCAGGGAAAGGGTGACCACGTTGCCGAAGACCGAGACCACCTCGACGGGGATCTGCACGTCGTCGACGATGAGGAGGGCGGTCGTCCCTTCGGCCACGCCCAGCTCGCCCTCGACCTCGTACCGCACGAGCTTGCGCTGGCTCCCGGCGGTGCTCACCTCCTCGCCGGAGGAGAGCGGCATGTCGCTCTGGGTACGGCGGTTCGCGACCTCCTTGAGCTCGTCGCGGAACGCGCGGGCGGCAGCCGCGGCCACCTCCGCCCAGCCGTCGGGCACCGGCCCGACCGGCGCCACGGGCTCGGACAGCGGGAGACCGTGGCGGACGGCGAGCCGCTGTACCTCGGCGTCGGCCTGCTCCTCGGCGGAACGGTCCACAGGGCTGATGGCCGGCCGTCTCTGCTGGGATGTTCCGCCATTCGCCTGAGGATCTGCGCCGATCGGCGCCGCCCACCCTCGGGGCATCCACATGTCGCCCTTCAGGTCGGCGATGCCGTGGAGGCGGCAGGTCTCCCATACCACGCCCTCGTCGGCGCGGAACCCGGCCTGCTGTAGGGCGGTGAGCAGGGCGTCCCGTGAGATCGGCCCGTTCGCCAGTGCCTTCTGGATGACGTCGACAAGTCGTGGCCTGCGCGATGCCGCCATGGAGAACTCCAGCCGGAACGGTCGCGGAAGCGAGCGGCTCGCGCTCGACCGCTGCCTGACGGGCGGCTGCCTTACAGGGAGTCGGCGCCACAGCGACGCGAACACGGTCACTGGTCCGACTCGCCGCATAAGTCGGTATCCGCACGACCGGTAGGAGGTGCGGATGCAGCTGCGGCGAGCATAGCGAAGAGTGCAAGATGAGACAATTGTGAACTCCTGCCACACAGGTGATGTATGCCGGAATAGGGCGTGAATATGCTCAGTGGTCCGCTAGTGCGCTTTGTGGTCGAGGTGGACGGGATGGGATGTCTCTGCGGTGGTGCCCGATGTTGCCGTCCGCCGACGGCGGAGGGCGTCCGGGGATGTTGATACGGCTAGCGTGTGAATTAACTGCACAAATGATTGACCGCTAGACAGCGTGCACCGAAATAGCGTAAGGTCCCCGCAGCGCTGACGTTTCGCGTGCCGTGCGCGCGCTCGCGTCAGCGCCCGAAGGGCTGTCCTTGCACCGGTCCACTGTGCCCTCTGACGGCCGGTCCAGGCAACGCCGTCCGGGGGCAAGCGGCTGTGACGGATGGGGTGAACTCGTGCCGAGTGCGACATCGGATAAGCCGGATATCGGCAACCTGGTGGTAGTTCGCGGCCAGCGCTGGGTGGTCGGCGACGTCGATCCCGCCGAAGGCAACACCATCGTCACGCTGCAGAGCGTGGAGGACGGCCGGTACGGCGAGTCGCTCACCGTGGTGTGGGAGATCGAGCCGGGCCGCAAGGTGCTCCCCAGCGGCTCGCTGCCCGAGGTCACCCCGAACGGGTTCGACCGGCCGGAACGGCTCGCCGCGTTCCTCGACGCCATCCGCTGGTCGGCGGTCGCCTCGGCGGACGTGCGGACCCTCCAGGCCCCGTTCCGCTCCGGCGTCGCCGTCGAGGACTACCAGCTCGAACCGGTCGCCCGCGCCGTCGACTCGCCGCGCGTCAACCTGCTGCTCGCCGACGACGTCGGCCTCGGCAAGACGATCGAGGCCGGCCTCGTCGCCCTCGAGCTCATGCTGCGCCAGCGCGGCCGCCGCATCATGATCGTCTGCCCGGCCGGGCTGACGATCAAGTGGAAGGACGAGATGGCCGAGAAGTTCGGCCTCGACTTCACCATCATCGACACCGACCGCTGCGCCAAGGTCCGCCGCGCGTACGGCAGCGCCGCCAACCCGTTCGAGATCTACCCGCTGACCATCGTCAGCCTGCCGTGGCTGCGCGGCCAGAAGGCCCAGCGGCTGCTCGCCGAGGTCCTCCCGCCCGACGGCCCGACGTACCCGCGTACCTTCGACCTGCTCATCCTCGACGAGGCCCACCACATCGCCCCGGCCGCGCCCAAGCAGGCGTACGCGGTCGACTCCCAGCAGACCAAGCTGATCCGCCGGCTGGCCCCGCACTTCACCCACCGGCTCTTCCTGTCGGCGACCCCGCACAACGGCTACAACGAGTCGTTCACCGCCCTGCTGGAGATCCTCGACGACCAGCGGTTCGCCCGCGGCGTGCAGCCGTCGCGCAGCGCGGTGAGCGAGACGGTGGTCCGCCGCCTCAAGACCCAGATCCTCGAGAACGGCCGGCCCAAGTTCCCCAAGCGGGTCGCCAAGGAGATCCCGGTCGAGTACCCGCCGGACGAGCGCGAGGTGCACGACCTGCTCAAGCAGTTCGCCGCGCTGCGCCGCAAGCGCCTCACCAAGGCCCGCGGGCGCAAGGCCGCCGACCTCGTCACGCTGCTGCTGAAGAAGCGGCTGTTCTCCAGCCCCGCCGCGTTCGCACGCACCGTCGACGTCTACCTCGGCACGATCGAGCAGAAGGTCGAGAACTTTACCGACAGCGACGACGTCCCCGAGTGGCTGGAGGACTTCGTCGACGACGTCGCCGACTACGACGACGAGGGCATGGCGAACGCCGAGGACGACGCGGTCGTCCAGGCCCACCCGCTGCAGGGCGGCGCCACGCCCGAGGAGGCGGAGCTGCTCAAGCGGATGTGGGAGTGGGCCGAGCGGCGCAAGGTACGGCCCGACGCGAAGGCCGCCGAGCTCATCACGTACCTCAAGGCGGTCTGCCTGCCGGACGGCAAGAACTGGACGAACGAGCGGGTGGTGGTCTTCACCGAGTACAAGGACACCCTCGACTGGCTGGAGACCCTGCTCCGCCAGGAGGGCCTCGGCGGCGACCGCGTGGCCACCATGCACGGCGGCAAGAGCGCCGACGAGCGCGAGCAGGTACGGCTCGCCTTCCAGAAGGCCCCCGACGAGCACCCGGTGCGCATCCTGCTCGCCACCGACGCCGCCGGCGAGGGCATCGACCTGCAGCGGTACTGCCACCGGCTGGTCAACTACGACATCCCGTTCAACCCCAACAAGCTGGAGCAGCGCATCGGCCGCATCGACCGGTACGGCCAGCGGCAGACCCCCGAGGTCCGGCACTTCGTCGGCGTGTTCAAGGGGGAGCACGTCGACACCTACGAGGCCGACCTGGAGTTCCTCGCCCGCGTGGCGCGGAAGGTCGCCCAGCAGGAGAAGGACCTCGGCCCGGTGAACGCGGTCATCTCCGAGCGCGTGCAGCGGCGCATGCTCGGCGAGAACGTGTCGATCGACAACGTCGAGGCCGAGACGCCCGAGGAGAACCTGCCGCTCGACCACGACGTGCCCGAGCAGGTGCGTCGGCTCCGGGAGCGGATCGACAGGACCGTCGAGGAGCTCGGCATCACGCCCGCGAACGTCAAGCGGGTGGTCGACACCGCGCTCGAGCTGGCCCGGCAGCAGCCGCTGCGGCCGTACCTCGACGAGCGCCACCACGCCGAGGGCCTGTGGGAGGTCCCGGTGCTCACCGGGTCGTGGGAGCGCGGCACCGAAGGGCTGCTGGAGAAGTTCAACCCCGACAAGAACGAGACGCCGCGCCGCAGGCCCATCACCTTCGACCCGGCGGCGACCAAGGACCCCGAGGGCCGGGTCCGGGACGACGTGGTGCTCGCCCACCTCAACCACCCGCTGGTCGCCATGTCCACCGGGCTGCTGCGCGCCGCGGTGTCGAACAAGGAGATCGGCCTCAACCGGGTCACCGCGGTGGTCAGCGACCACCCCAAGCTGGAGACCACGCTCGTCGGCGCGTACTCCCGGTTCGTCCTCGTCGGCGGCGACGGCGTCCTGCTGCACGAGGAGGTCCTGTACGCCGGCGGCTGGCTGCGCGAACGGCACCCCGGCTTCGCCCGCGTCGAGACCCTGGGCACGCTCCGCGACATCCTCGGCCACGCTCTCTCCGGGTGCGTCCCCGCCTCGCCGCGTCTGCAGACCTGGCTCGCCGAGGACGCCTGGCCGCGCGCCCGCAAGGGCCTGCTCGACGCCGTCAACGCACGCGCCGCCGAACGGCAGGACTCGCTGATGAGCCTGCTGGAGAAGCGGAAGGAGGCGGAGCGGAAGCGGATCCGCTCCAACATCGAGGAGTTCCGGCGCACCCTGGAGGCCAAGCTCGCCGAGGACACCGAGGACGACGGCGCCCTCATCAAGCGGTCCGAGCTCAAGGACCCGCGCGAGCTCGCCCAGTACCAGCGGGACCGCCAGTCCTGGCAGGACCGCCTCGACCGGCTCGAATCCGATCTCGAGCGTGAGCTCGAGGTGATCGAACGACGCTACAGCGACCCGCGGCCGCACCTGTTCCCGGTGGCGCTCATCTTCGTCGTGCCCCGGCACGAGGCGGCGTACCGATGATCCAGCGGCAGACAGGACGAAGGGTAGGGGCAGTGAAGCACCGCAAGCCGCACGACACCGGCCGCGAGC
>QGUZ01000224.1 GCA_003242605.1 Actinomycetota bacterium | reverse complement strand
CCAGTGGCGCGGCTGGTACGCCAACCCGCTCATGGAGCTGTGACCGGCCCCGCGGCCGCGCCCGTCCCGGCCCGGCACGCCATCGCCGCGGCGCCCGGCATTCCGGCCGCCGGGCGGCGCGGGGCCGCGCGCCGCCCGCCCGCGGCCCGGCGGGCCCGCCGTACCGGCCCGCCGTACCCACTCCCGTGTCCCGAACCGTCAAAACCTCATCGCCGATGACCACACCGACCCCGAGCAGCCCCGTCACCGCGGCCGGGCCGACCCCGCCGCGCATGCCGCGCATCCGCGGCAACGACCACGCCGTGCTCACCCCGCCGCCGCTCGGCGCGTGGACCCCGCGCCTGTCGGTGAGCGTGCTCATCCCGTGCCACGGCGGCCAGCGCACCCTCGACCTCACCCTCGCCGCGCTCGCCGCGCAGAGCTACCCGGCCCACCTGCTGGAGGTGGTGGTCGCCGACGACGGCAGCGAGCCGCCGCTCCGGCTCCCCGAGATCGCGCCGGAGCGCACCCGGATCGTGCGCTGCGCCCCGGACGGCTGGGGCGCGGCCTGGGCGTGCAACGCCGCGGCCCGGGTCGCCGACGGCGAGATCGTGCTCCGCCTCGACGCCGACGTCATCCCGTACCGGCGGCACGTCGAGGCGCTGCTGCGCTGGCACCACCTCGCCGACTACCTCGTGGTGACCGGGGCGCTGCGGTTCACCGAGGAGGACCTCCCCGCCCCCGCCGAGGTGCGCGCCGCGGTCGCCGGCGACCGGGCCGCGTCGCTGTTCGACTGGGCCGCCTCCCGGCCGCACGCCTGGATCGAGGAGCAGGTCGCCAAGACCCGGGACCTGCGGGACGCGCCGATCGAGGCGTTCAAGGTCGCCGTCGGGGCGAGCGCCTCGCTGCCCGCCTGGCTGTACCGGGCCGCGGGCGGCATGGACCCGGCGCTGCCGCTGGGCGAGGACACCGAGTTCGGCTACCGGCTCGCCCAGCAGGGCGCGGTGTTCCTGCGCGACGTCGCCGCGCAGGCCTGGCACGTCGGCCCGCACACCATGGCCCGCCGCGGCGCCGAGGCGAAGCGGCACAACTGGCCGCTGCTCGCCGAGCGGGTGCCCGCGCTGCGCTGGCTGCGCAAGCACCCGCGCCGGTCCTGGCTGGTGCCGTGCGTGGAGGTCGTGGTCGAGGTGGGCGACGCGCCGTACGAGCACGTGCGCGCCACCGCGGACGCGGTGCTGGCGAGCACGCTCCCGGACGTCGTCGTCACCCTCGTCGCGCCGTGGTCCGCGCTGCCCGACGGCCGCCGCTCCCCGCTCGACGACCCCTGGCTCGATCTGCGGCTGGTCCGCCACACCTACGAGCACGAGCCCCGGGTACGGCTCGCCGAGTCGGTCCCGCCGGACAGCGCCCCGGCGATGTTCCGGCTCACCTGCCCGCCGGGCTGGGCGGTCGCGCCCGACACGCTGCGCACCCTCGTCGCCGAGTCGAACCGGCACGCGTGGGGGGTGGCCTGCCTCGCGCTCGCCGAGACCCCGGAGGAGGTGATCACCGCCCGGCTGGAGCGCACCGCCGCGGTCACCCGCGCCCGCCACCTGCGCGCCCCGGGCGAGGACCTCGACGACGTCATCGACGAGGTCTTCGGCGTGCACTGGCTCGACGGCGAGTCGTACGGGTTCGCCTGGCAGGGCGACGCCGGCTAGCCCCGGGCCGCCGCGGCGGCCGGGCGGCCCGGCGGGGCCTCAGGCCGCGCCGGACTTGATCCGGGCGAGGAACTCCCGCCACGCCGCCGGGGTGACCAGCAGCGGCGGGGCGTCGGGGCGCTTGGAGTCGCGGACGGCGATCGCGCCGGGGAGCGGGCGCACCTCCACGCAGTTGTCGCCGCTGCCGATGCTGCGGCTGCTCCTGCGCCATGCCGCTGACGGGGACGCCATGCCTCCTCACAGCCGGTCGGCGAGCCGGGACAGGTACGCGATCGAGTCCTCGGCGGGCAGCGCCGAGGCGCACAGGTGGCGGAACAGCAGCGTGTAGCGGTCGATGTCCGCCTGCTCCTCCAGCAGGTGGGAGGCGGTGGCGGTCTCCTGGTAGACCACGCTGCGGTCGCCCTCCTCGGGGAAGTCGAGGATCACGAACGAGCCGGCCAGCCCCGGGTGCGGGCCCGCGGACAGCGGCAGGACCTGCACGGTGACGTGCTCCAGCGGGCCCGTCTCGGCGATCCTGCGCAGCTGGCGCCGGTGCACCTCCCGGTCGCCCACGGGCCGGATCAGGGCCGCCTCGTCGATGATCGCCCAGTACCGCGGCGGGTCGGCGCGGGTGAGGATGCGCTGACGTTCCAGCCGGGCCTCGATCCGCCGCTCGATCTCCCTGGGGTCCTCGATCAGGCCGGCCCGCATGATCGCGCGCATGTAGTCCGCCGTCTGCAGCAGGCCGGGGACGAGGGCGAGCTCGAAGGTGGTGATCGCGGAGGCCTCGGCCTCCAGGCCCACGAAGGAGGAGCGGAACACGTCCGGGTACTTGGTCCACCAGCCCGGGCGGCGGGCCTCGCGGGCGAGGGTGACGAGCCGCTCGATCACCTGCTGGTCGGTCACGCCGTACGCGGCGCACAGCACGCGGATGTTCTGCACGTCCGGGCGTTTGGTCAGGCCGTTCTCCAGGCGGGAGATCTTCGAGGTGGACCACTCGAGCTCGGCGGAGGTCTCGTGGATGCTCTTGCCCGCGGCCTCCCGGAGCCGGCGCATCTCGTGCCCGAGACGACGGAGGCGCACCGTGGGACTGTGACCGTTTTCGCCCATTGGCAATCCCTTTCGCGCATGTCGGTACCAGCACATTTCCGGCATGCTCGACCGGTGGCGCATCAGCGTTGCGGGTTCGCCGCTGCACCCGCACGTGGTGCAGCGTAGCAGTTCTTTTACACTGCGTGACCGATGATTTCTGTGAACACGCAACCGCTCATCTCGGCGTGCCGCGCGTGGGACGAATCGCGAAATCTCCGAGAAATGAAAAAAGCCGCGAATGCGGCATCGCGATCGACCGGCCCGTGTAGACGAGGCGGCGGGCGCCGGCGTCCGCGGCCTGCCGGGGGCGCGGCGGGCCGGGCGGCGTTCCATGCCGGCCCCGGGCGCGGCGGCGCGGGAACCGCACGGGTGACGGGCGCCCGGGCTCATCCGCCCCGGGCCGTCGCGCCGCCGCCCGCTCAGATGTGGTGCCGCCAGGTGGGTTCCACGGCCCGCCACTCCGCCTCCCACTGGCGGGCGGCCAGCCGCTGGTTGATCAGCCGGGTGGCGGTGAGCAGGAGCGTCGCGACCGCGAGCGTCACGAACGGCGGGGCGGCCCCGGTACTGATCGCGGCGGCGGTGGTCGCGCCGCGGTCCTGGGGCGGGCGGGTCTGCACGCCGCGCGCGTCGACCCAGATCAGGACGGTGTCGCCGACGCGCCGCCCCGGATCGACGTCCACCAGGCCGCGGCGCAGGGTGCCGTCGGGCGCGGCCCACTGGGCGCGGGCACGGCCGGGCACGACCCCGCCGGCGGGCGTCATCCCGGGGCGGACGAGATCCTGCAGGAGCACGGCCTGTGTCCGGTACCGGGTCCGTTTCTGCTCCTGCTCGGCCCGCACCCCCTCGTCGTACGCGCGGGTGCCCATGCCGATCCCGATCACGACGGCGATCGCGACGGCGAGCAGCGCGATCAGCCGCAGCGCGCACTCCACCCGGTCCGAGGTACGGCGCAGCGGGTTGCGGTCGAGGCCCAGCCAGCGGGCCAGGCGGGTGGGTGGACTGTTCCACATGGCACACACCTCGATTCGTCACTACCCGGCACCGGGCGGATAGACCTGCCCGTGCCCAGAAAGCCGCAGGTCATCCGGCGCGCCGCCACCGGCCGCCACCGTCCGCGGCCCGGCCCTCCCGCCCGCGCGCCGCGAACTCGGCGTGCTTCGACATTGATAGGGACGCCGAACGTGGTGAGGATGACGGGGGCGAGCGCCGCATCCCCCGCTCCGCAGGGAACAACGCCGTCCGTGATGCAACGCAGGCCCGCCCCGGGAGGACATCGACGGTGCTGAACGAGGACCTCACGCACGAACTCGACACTGTTCCGGATTTCGACCGCTTCGCGGGAGTCGACGAGGTGGTGGGGGAACTCGCCCGGCTCGCCGAGCGGCACCCGTCGGTGGCGGTGCTCCGGCGGATCGGCACCTCGCGGCTCGGCGAGCCGTTGTTATGCCTCACCGTCGGCGACGGCCCCGCCCACGGGGTCGTCGTCGGCATGCCGCACCCGAACGAGCCGATCGGCGGGCTCACCGTGATGCATCTCGCCCGGCGCATGTGCGAGGACGCGGCGCTGCGCCGGTCGACCGGCTACACCTGGCACATCGTCGGGTGCATCGACCCGGACGGCACCCGGCTCAACGAGGCCTGGTTCACCGGCGAGTTCACCCCCTGCCGCTACGGCCGCAACTTCTACCGTCCCGCCGGGGACGAGCAGGTGGAGTGGACGTTCCCGTTCGCCTACAAGGACGCCTACTTCGACCGGGTGCTGCCGGAGACCCTCGCCTGGATGCGGCTGATCGACGACGTCCGGCCCACGTTCATGACCTCGCTGCACAACTCCGAGCGCGGCGGCGTGTTCTACTACGTCAGCCGCCCGGAGCCCGCCCTCCACCCGGCGCTGAAGGCGCTCCCCCGCCGGTACGGCCTGCCGCTGCACCTGGGCGAGCCGGAGCACCCCTCGGTGCGCCGCCTCGACGACGCGATCTTTCTCGCGCTCAACGCCCGCGCCCAGTACGACTACCTGGAGAGCATCGGGCAGAAGTTCGACGGCCAGATCGCCGGGGCCTCGAGCACGGAGTACGCCGCCCGGCACGGCACGTTCGTCGCGATCGTGGAGCTGCCCTACTGGCGCGACGAGGCCGCGGGCGACCACTCGCCGGCGGGCGTGCGGTACGCGCAGGTGGTGCGGGACACGGCCGCGGACCTCGCCGAGCTCGCCGAGGTGCTGCGGTGCACCCTCGACGCGGTGCTCGGGGAGGTGGTGTCGAACTCGCCGTTCCTGCGCGCCTCGCGGTTCTTCGTGCCGCTGCTGGCCGACGTGGCCGAGGCCGAGCGCATCCGCTCCCGCGAGCCGGGCAACGACCGGGAGGCGACGGTCGCGGAGGTGCGGTCGAGCCGGGGCCTCGTGCACACCTACCGGCTGCGCTACACCGGGATGCTGCTGCGGGCGCTGGAGGCCGAGATCGGAATCGGCAACGGCACGCCCACGATCCGGGCCCGGTACCGCGTGCTCGACGAGATCTACACGGCCTGGGCGGCCGCGGCCACCGCGGAGACCACGCCGGAGCCGATTCCGCTGCGCCACCTGGTGGCGATTCAGTACGGCACGATCCTCGCGGGCGCGAGGCACGCGAAAACGTGACCCGGAACACACGGCGGCCCGCCGGGAAACGCGCCGGGAAAGCACCCGATGGCCGTGGAGAAAGCATGGTGACGAACTAAGGTGAGGCTAACCGAAAATTAGGATCGCCTTGCCTGATGGAAATGAGTATTGCCTGCGTCATTTATATTTGAATTACCTGTATTTGACGCGAGGGGAGCCATTTCCATGTCCGTTGCCGAAGTGCACCATCGGGACATCGCCGGCGGCTGGCTGCGGCCCGCCGTGTTCGGGGTGATGGACGGGCTGGTGTCGAACGCCGCACTGATCGCGGGCGTCGTCGGCGGCGGCGCGAGCGCGTCCACCGTCGCGATCACCGGCCTGGCCGGGCTCGCCGCGGGCGCGTTCTCCATGGCGACCGGTGAGTACACCTCGGTGCGGTCGCAGAGTGAGCTCTCCCTGGCGGAGATGGAGGTCGAGCGGCGGGAGATCCACCGCAACGCCGAGGCGGAGGAGCGGGAGCTCGCCCTGCTCTACGAGTCCCGCGGCGTGGAGCCCGGCCTCGCCCGCGAGGTCGCCCGCCAGCTTCACCGGGACAAGGAGGTGGCCTGGCGCATCCACACCCGGGAGGAGCTCGGCATCGACCCCGACGACCTGCCCTCCCCGTGGACGGCGGCGATCTCCTCGTTCGTGTCGTTCGCGCTCGGGGCCCTCGTGCCGCTGGTGCCGTTCCTGCTCGGCGTGCCGTCGCTCGGGCTGGCCGTACTGCTCACCGTGCTGGCCCTGTTCACCACCGGCGCGCTCGTCGCCGTGCTCACCGCCCGCCCGTGGTGGTACGGCGGGCTGCGCCAGCTGCTGCTCGGCGGCGCGGCCGCCGCGGTCACCTACGGCATCGGCACGCTGTTCAACGTCACCTTGGGCTGAGACCCGGCCTCGGGCCGTGCTCCGGCCTCGGGCCGAGGCCGGTGGGCCGCCGTCCGGCCGGATGCCGCGACCCGGCCGTCCCGCCGGCCCCGGACCGGCGCCGGGGACCGGCGGACGCGCGCCGGGCCCGCGAGGTCACTCCACGGTGACGCTCTTGGCGAGGTTGCGCGGCTTGTCCACGTCGCGGCCGAGGGCGACGGCGGCGTGGTAGGCGAACAGCTGGAGCGGGATCGTCAGCAGGATCGGGTCGAGCTCGGTCTCGTTCTTCGGCACGACGATCACGTCCTCGGCGAGCTTGGGGTCCGGGGTGCGGTGGCCGACCATGAGCACCTGGCCGCCGCGGGCCTTGATCTCGCCGAGCGTGGTGAGGTTCTTGTCGAGCAGCTCGTCGTCCGGGACGATCGCGACCGTCGGGATCTCCGGGCCGATCAGCGCGAGCGGGCCGTGCTTGAGCTCGCTCGCCGGATACGCCTCGGCGTGGATGTAGGAGATCTCCTTGAGCTTCTGCGCGCCCTCGCGGGCCACCGGGTAGCCGCGCACCCGGCCGACGAACATCATCGACGAGTGGCCGACGTACTTACGGGCGAGGTCGGCGATCTGCGGGCCCTGCTTGAGGATCTCCTCGATCTGGTCGGGCAGCCTGCGCAGGCCCTCGCAGATGCGGCGGCCGTCCGCCGGGGACAGGTCGTGCACCCGGCCGAAGTGCAGGGCGAGCAGCGCGAACGCCACCGCGGTCGAGGTGAACGCCTTGGTCGAGGCGACCGACACCTCCGGACCGGCGTGCAGGTAGATGCCGCCGTCGCACTCCCGGGCGATCGCGCTGCCGACCGTGTTGACGATGCCGAGCACCCGGCCGCCCTTGCGCTTGAGCTCCTGCACGGCGGCGAGGGTGTCGTAGGTCTCCCCCGACTGGCTCACCGCGATGTAGAGGGTGTCGTGCTCGACCACCGGGTTGCGGTAGCGGAACTCGGAGGCGGGCTCGGCGTCGGCCGGGATCCGGGACAGCTCCTCGATCATCTGCGCGCCGATCTGCCCGGAGTAGTACGCCGAACCGCAGCCGATGATCTTCACGCGGCGGAACGCCCGGGTCTCGTGCGGGGTGAGGTTGAGGCCGCCGAGGTGGGCCACGTGGAACCGGTCGTCGATGCGGCCGCGCAGCGTGCGGGCGACCGTCTCCGGCTGCTCGGAGATTTCCTTGAGCAGGTAGTGCTCGTAGCCGCCGGTGTCGTAGTGCCCGGCGTCCCAGTCGACGGTGAGCGGCTCCTTGGAGGTGACCCGCGCGTCCATGGTGAACGTCTGGAACCCGTCGGCCCGCAGCACGGCGAGCTCGCCGTCCTCCAGGTGCACCACCTGGCGGGTGTAGCGCACCAGCGCCGCCACGTCGGAGGCGGCGAACATCTCCTTCTCCCCCAGGCCGAGCACGATCGGGCTGCCGTTGCGCGCGACCACCACCTGGTCCGGGCGCTCGGCGTCGATCACGGCGAGGCCGTAGGTGCCGACCACGCTCTTCAGCGCCGTGCGCACGGCCTCCTCCAGCGTGTCGGTCTCCTTCACCGCCCGGGCGATCAGGTGGGCGATCACCTCGGTGTCGGTCTCGCTGACGAAGGTCACCCCCTCCGCCTCGAGGCGGCTGCGCAGGTCGTCGGCGTTCTCGATGATGCCGTTGTGCACCACCGCGATGCGCTCCGCCGCGTCGAGGTGGGGGTGCGCGTTGATGTCACTCGGCTCGCCGTGCGTCGCCCAGCGTGTGTGCCCGATGCCGGTGGTGCCCTTGAACCGCGCGGGCACCGCGGCGGCGAGATCCGCGACCCGGCCCTTGGTCTTGCGCACCTTGATGCCCTTGTTCGCGACGGCGATGCCCGCCGAGTCGTAGCCGCGGTACTCCAGCCGCTGCAGCCCTTCCAGCAGGATGGGGGCCGCGTCCTTCGGGCCCACGTAGGCGACGATTCCGCACATGCAATTCCTCCTTCAGCCGTACACGATCCGGCGCAGCTGCCGCAGGGAGAG
>QGUZ01000223.1 GCA_003242605.1 Actinomycetota bacterium | reverse complement strand
GCGCGACCTCGCGCCGGTGCCGCCGCCGGAGCCGGGCGGGGTGCACATCGGCGCGCTCGCCCGCAGGCTGGGGGTGCGGCCCGCCACACTGCGCAAGTGGGAGCGGGCCGGGCTGGTGCGGCCGCGCCGCGATCCGCGGACCGGCTACCGGGTGTACGGCGCGGCCGACGTGCGGGACGCCCGGCTGGTGCATCAGCTGCGGCGGGGCGGCTACCTGCTGGAGCAGATCGCCCCGCTGATCGCCCAGGTGCGGGCGGCCGGGGGCGTGGAGCCGCTGGAGGCGGCGCTGCGCGGCTGGCGGGAGCGGCTGTCGGCCCGGGGCCGGGCGATGCTCGCGGGCGCCGCCGACCTGCAGGCGTACCTGCGCGCCCGGGAGGGCTGACGGGGGCCGGGCGGGTCAGCCGCGCGGCGCGTACATGATCACCAACACGCCGGCGATGCAGATCAGCGCGCCGATCACGTCCCACCGGTCGGGGCGGAAGCCGTCGACGAGCACGCCCCACAGCAGCGATCCGGCGACGAACACCCCGCCGTAGGCGGCGAGCACGCGCCCGAAGTGCGGGTCGGGCTGGAGGGTGGCGGTGAGCCCGTACAGGCCGAGGGCGATCACGCCGGCGCCGATCCAGATCAGGCCGCGCTGCTCGCGCAGCCCCTGCCAGACCAGCCAGGCGCCGCCGATCTCGAAGAGTGCGGTGAGGGCGAACAGCGCAAGGGAACGGACGATCGTCACGCACGCCATTGCACCAGGTGGGCGGCGGGCGCGGCGGCGCCGCCTCGCACGGTGTCCGCGGCGTGACCGGACCGTGACTTGACGTTCGCCGTTACCACTTTGATTATTATTCCTACCCATAAAGTCGGAATAACCGGGAAAGGGGATGGGGTGCGGTCACTCGTCCTGCTCGGCCTGGTCGGCTTCGCCGCGCAGCTCGTGGACGGAAGCCTCGGCATGGCCTACGGCGTCACGTCCACCACGCTGCTGCTCGCCATCGGCACCAACCCGGCCGCGGCCTCGGCCACCGTGCACCTCGCCGAGATCGGCACCACGCTGGCCTCCGGCATCTCCCACTGGCGCTTCGACAACGTCGACTGGAAGGTGATCGCCAAGATCGGCATCCCCGGCGCGATCGGCGCGTTCGCCGGCGCGACCTTCCTGTCCAGCCTGTCGACCGAGGTCGCCGCGCCGATCATGTCGCTCATCCTGCTCGCCCTCGGCGTCTACATCCTCGTCCGCTTCACCGCCTTCGGCCTCAGCCGCGACAACCTCGGCAAGCCGCTGCGCAAGCGCTTCCTCACCCCGCTCGGCCTGTTCGCCGGGTTCATCGACGCCACCGGCGGCGGTGGCTGGGGCCCGGTCGGCACCCCCGCCCTGCTGGCCAGCGGCCGCATCCCGCCCCGCAAGGTGATCGGGTCGATCGACACCAGCGAGTTCCTCATCGCGATCGCCGCCAGCGTCGGCTTCTTCGTCGGCCTCGGCTCGGAGAACATCGACTTCGCCTGGGTGGCCGTGCTGCTCGCCGGCGGCGTGATCGCCGCCCCCATCGCCGCCTGGCTCGTGCGCCACATCCCGCCGCGCATCCTCGGCTCGGCGGTCGGCGGCCTGATCATCCTGACCAACGTGCGCACCCTGCTGCGCAGCGACTGGATCGACGCCCCCGGCGACGTGCAGACGATCACCTACACGGCCATCGCCCTGATCTGGGCCGCCGCGATCGCCTACTCGGTGCGCGAGTACCGCAGGCACAAGGAGCAGGAGTCGGTGGACGCGGTCGAGGCCGAGCTGCGCAAGCGCCAGGCCGAGGAGGAGCCCACCCCCGCCTGACCGTGCCCGGCCGCACGTCCCCGGTTCGGCCCGGTTCCGCCCCGGATCCGGGCCGAGCGGCGTTCCCGGCCGGCCCCGCGGCGCACCGGCCGCACCCGTGTGGATGCCCGAGAGACGACAGGAGTGTTGCGTGACTGCGACAGCGAGCCACCACCCGTCACCGGTCCGTCCCGGCCCCGCCCGCCCGGCCGGCCTGCCGGCGCCGTGCCGTACCGCCGCGTGCCGGTGGGCGGCATGATGCGGATCTCCGCCCGCACCCAGTACGCGCTGCGCGCGATGGTCGCCCTCGCGGCCGGCGACGGGCTCATGCACGCCGAGAAGATCGCCATGGAGCAGGACATCCCGCGCCGGTTCTGCGACAACATCCTGCTGCACCTGCGCCGGGCCGGGCTGCTGGTGAGCCAGCGCGGCCCGGACGGCGGCTACCGGCTCGCCCGCCCCGCCCACGAGATCACCCTCGCCGACGTGATCCGGGTCACCGAGGGCGTCGAGCCGCCCCTGATCCGCTTCTCGGGCGCCGCCGCGCCGCTCACCGAGATCCTGGAACGGCTCTACGACCACGAGAACGCCCTGCTCAGCGAGGTCACGCTCGCCGACGTGGTCAACTCCGCCCACGCCACGCCGTAGCCGCGCGCCACGCGGGGCGGGACGGCCGCAGCGCGGCGTGATCCGCGTCACACCCTGTCACGCCGGACGGTGGCGCGGTGTCTTGAGGTCGAACCCTTGCGACGAAGGAGAGACCATGCCGCGAACCGTTGAGGTGGCCGTGATCGGTGGCGGGTATGCGGGCGTCGCCGCCGCCAACCGCCTGGCCGGGCACGACCGCGTGGCGGTGACCCTGATCAACCCGCGCCCGCACTTCACCGAGCGGATCCGCCTGCACCAGCTCGCCGCCGGCACCCACGAGGCGGTCGCCGACTACCGGGACGTCCTCGCCGGCGGCGTGCGCCTCGTGGCCGGCACCGTGACCCGGATCGACGCGGCGGGCCGCGCCCTGACGCTGGCGGACGGGGACACGCTCGGCTACGACTACCTGATCTACGCGGTCGGCAGCGGGCCCGCCGACCCCGGTGTGCCCGGCGCCGCCGCGTACGCCCACGGGGTCGCCACCCTGGAGGACGCGCGGCGGCTCGCCGCGGCCGTCCGGAGCGCCCCCGCCTCCGCCCCGCTGGTCGTCGTCGGCGGCGGGCTCACCGGCGTCGAGACCGCGGCCGAGCTGGCCGCGCAGGGCCGCGCCGTCACGTTGGTCTGCGGCGCACGGCTCGCCCCGTCCCTGCACGCGACCGGCCGCCGCGCGGTCGCCCGCCTGCTGGGCGGGCTGGGGGTGCGGGTGCTCGACGGCCCCGGCGCCGAGGCGGCCGAGGTCACGCCCGGCGAGGTACGGCTCGCCGACGGGCGGGAGCTGCCCGCGGCGGTCACGGTCTGGGCCGGCGGGTTCGCCGCGCCGGATCTGGCCGCGCGCAGCGGGCTGCGCACGGACGCGCTGGGCCGCATGGTCACCGACGAGACGCTGACCAGCGTCGACGATCCGCGGATCGTGGCGGCCGGGGACGCGGCGGCGCCGGCGGCCGGGCGGTACCGGATGAGCTGCCAGGCGGCGGTGCAGGCCGGGCCGCAGGCCGCCGAGACCGTGCTGACCCGGATCCGGGGCGCCGACCCGGCGCCGCTGCGGGTGCGGTTCGTCGCCCAGTGCGTCAGCCTGGGCCGGCAGGCCGGGGTCGTGCAGCTCACCCACCGGGACGACCGCCCGGCCCGCGGCTTCGTCGGCGGGCGCACGGGGGCGGCGGTCAAGGAACTGATCTGCCGCGGCACCCTGCACCTGCTGGCCGGTGAGGCCCGCCGCGCCGCCCGGCGGGCGCGGCGGACCGCGGACGGGGCGGCCCGGCCGACCCTGGCCACCGGCCGCGAGCGGCGGCCGGCCGCCTGATTCCGGAGCCCGGGCACGGGCATGGGGGCCCGGGCGGGATCGAACGCCGAAGGAGACGGTCGGCCGCGGGACGGCCGGGCGCGGGAGAGCGGAGAGGACAACATGAGCGGGCAGGCCACCGACGCGGCGACCGAGGCGTTCTTCGCCCACCGCGACCTGCTGTTCACCATCGCCTACGAGATGCTCGGCTCGGCGGCCGACGCCGAGGACGTGCTGCAGGAGACCTGGCTGCGGTGGGTCGAGGTGGAGCCGGGACGGGTGGACGAGCCGCGCGCCTATCTGGTGCGGATCGTCACCCGCCAGTCGCTCAACCGGCTGCGGGCGGTCAAGCGCCGCAGGGAGGCCTACGTCGGGCAGTGGCTGCCCGAGCCGCTGCTCACCTCGCCCGACGTGGCCGAGGACGTCGAGCTCGCCGAGAGCGTGTCGATGGCGCTGCTGGTCGTGCTGGAGACGCTGGCGCCGGCCGAGCGGGCCGTCTTCGTGCTGCGCGAGGTGTTCGGCGCGCCGTACGAGGAGATCGCGGCGGCGGTGGGCAAGAGCACGGACGCGGTCCGGCAGATCGCGCACCGGGCCCGCCGTCACGTCGACGCCCGCCGCCCGCGCCGGGCCGCCTCGCCGGGCGAGGTGCGGGCGGCGTCGGAGTCGCTGCGGCGCGCGGTCGAGACCAGGGATCTGCAGAGCCTGTTCGACGTGCTCGCCCCGGACGTGGTGTGGCTGAGCGACGGCGGCGGGGTACGGGGGGCCGCGCGGCGGCCGATCGTCGGCGCCGAGCGGGTGGTCCGCTTCATCGCGGGCCTCCTCGGCAAGGCGCCGGGCGTGGTCACCGTTCATCCCGCCGTGCTCAACGGGGCCCCGGCGCTGATCACCCGCGTGGACGGGGAGCTCGACGGGGCCGTGGCGCTGCGGGTCGAGGACGGCCGCATCACCGGCCTGTACTACGTCGGCAATCCGGACAAGCTCGGCCGGGTGGGCCGCCGGACGGCGCTCACCCTGCGCTGAGCCCCCGGTACGGCCGTCCCGCCGGTCCGGGCGCGGCCGGGCGGGCGGGGAGGGCCGGTCCCGCGGCCCGGCCCTCGAGGCGTCGCGCCCGCGCGACGGTCGCGCCGGACGCCGGGCGGGCGCGGTGGCGGGGCCGGCCCCGCGAACTTCAATGGTTGGTTGCGGAGCACCCGGCAGGCGTACGGTCCCGGTATGGCCGTGCAGCTCGTGCAGGTGAACATCAAGGCCCGCGACGACGCGGCGCTGGGCCGGTTCTGGGCGGCGGCGCTCGGCTGGGGCGTCTCCAGCGAGGGGCCCGGGGTGACCAACGTGGAGCCCGTGGGCTTCGACCGGCCGGACCCCGGCGCGGTGTGCGTGGACGTCGTCACCGTCCCGGCCCCCGAGGCGGCCCGCTACCGCGTGCACCTCGACCTGGCCACCGAGTCCGCGGCCCACCAGGCGGAGCTGGTCGAGCGGCTGCGGCGGCTCGGCGCCACGCCCGCCGACATCGGGCAGGGCGACGTCCCCTGGCAGGTGATGGCCGACCCGGAGGGGAACGTGTTCTGCGTGCTGGAGCCCCGGGAGGTCTACCGCGGCACCGGGCCGATCGCCGCGGTGGTGGTCGACTGCGCGGACCCGCGGGCCATGGCGCGGTTCTGGGGCGAGGCGATCGGCTGGACCGTGCACGAGGTGAGCGCCGATTTCGCGCGGCTGCGCCGCGCCCAGGGCGTCGGCCCCTACCTGGAGTTCAGCCGCGCCTCCGGGCCGCCGGCGGTGTGGGGCCGCACCCATCTCGACGTGCTGCCGGGCGAGGGCGACGACCAGATGGCGGAGGTGGCGCGGCTGCTGTCCCTCGGCGCGACGTACGCCGACCTAGGCCAGGGCGACGTGCCGTGGAAGGTGCCGGCCGACCCGGAGGGCAACCCCTTCTGCGTGCTGCGCGGCCGCTCCTGACCTCGCGGCGGGGAGGGCCGGGGCGCCGTGCCCATGGGGACCATGCCGCGCGCGGGCCGATGCCGGGCCCATGCAGCCGCTGTCCGAGCCCGGGCGCCTGCTCGGCCGGATGGACGATTGCCCGGGGAGCGGTCGCGCGCGGCACGGACGGGCACCTCGGCCACACCGGTACGGGCGGGCGTGCCTCGACCGACCTGGGCCACCGGTCCGCTGCGGGCCTGGGCCGTGCGGTGACCGGGCGGCGGCAAACCAAGCGGACGATCGGCGGTTCCGTGCACGATCACGCGCGGGAAGGCCGGCCGAGCGCCGGCCAGGGCGTGCCGCGCCGTACGGGGTGTCTGCTCCGCCGCGGCAGTGGTCAGCGGGCCGGGTACGGCTCGGCGCGGTCGGCCCGGTCGTGGTCGAGCCGGGCCAGGGCGGTGGCGAAGCGGCGGCCGAGCTCGTAGGCGGGGGAGCGGTCGAGCGAGCCGGCGGCCCGGTCGTAGCGGCGGGTGGTGCGCGGGTCGGCGTGCCCGGCGAGGTCTTGGACGATGTGCAACGGGGTGCCGTCGGACAGCAGGTCGGTGATGACGCTGTGCCGGATGCTGTGCAGCGAGATCGGGAACCGCACCCCGGCGGCGCGCGCCACCCGGTTGATCATCTCGTGCAGGTAGGGCTGGGTGAGCCGCCTGCCGGTGGAGGTGACGAACAGCGGCCCGGGGGCGGTGCCGCGCTCGGCGAGGTAGGCGTCGATGGCCTCGCAGGCGAACGGGGGCAGCACCCAGCGTTTGGTGTGGCCGCCCTTGACCGGGGCGTCGAGGGTGCGGTGGCCGCGGTCGCTGCCGTAGCCGGCCAGGTCCGCGCCGATCAGCGAGGAGGCGCGGCAGGCGGTGACCACCAGCACGGCGAGGATCGCGTAGGTGCGGGCCGACTCGTGGCGGCGGGCGTGGTCGAGCATGCGGGCCAGCTCGTCGCGGGACAGGCCGCGGGTGGTGGAGTGCTTGGGGGCCTTGGGGCGGTCCATGCCGGCGAACGGGTCGGCGGCGTCGCCGTGGCGGGCCAGGTAGCGGCTCCAGGAGGAGGCGGCGCTGATGCGGCGGGCGCGGGTGGCGTCGGCGAGCCCGGCGGCGCGCAGCGCCCCGGCGTACAGGTCGGCCTCGGTGGCGGGGACGTTGAGCGGGTCGACGCCGCGGGCGTGCAGGTAGGCGAGCCACCAGGACAGGTCGCGGGCGTAGGCGTCGTGGGTGCGGGGGGATCGGCGGCGGTCGCTCGACAGCCAGGCGGCGGTGCGGACCAGCACGTGCTGCGGCAGGCCGAGCCCGCGCATGAGGTCGGCGAGCTCCTGGGCGGTGCGCGCGGGCGGGCGGCCGCGCAGCGGGGTTGCGGCGGGCACGAGGGCGCCCACGGGCCGGGGCTGGGTGCGATCCGGTTCGACACTCGTCACGACACGATGATAACAGGCATTCTCATAATGTCTAAACGATCTTGTTTTAGCGTTCGCGAACGTTCGCAACTCGATTTCGTTCGTTCGGAACGCTATGATCGCGGGCGTGACGCAGGAGCAGACCGCCGCCACCCCCGCAGCCGACGGCGCGCAGGTGCCAGCGGAGCCCCGCTGCGCCGGGCCGGGCTGCACCAACACCCTCCCCGGGCGCAGCAGCCGCGCCCGCTACTGCAGTGACGCCTGCCGCGCCGCCGCCTACCGGGCCCGCACGAGCGCGCACGCCGCCCCGGTCGCCGGGGCGCTGGCGCGCGCCCAGGAGCTGCTCGGCCCGCTGCTGGAGGCGGGCGAGCGCTGGCAGGCCGCCCAGGACGCGCTGCGCGAGCGGCTGGCCGAGCTGAGCAGCGGCCTGCTGGCCCAGGCGGAGGCGGCCGAACAGGCCGCCGAGGAGGCCCGCGCCGCCGCGGCCGCGGCCGAGCAGCGCGCGGTGGCCGCCGCCAACACCGCGGCCGCGCAGGTGAACGCCGCCCGCCGGGACCGGGAGCGGGCGGAGCAGGAGCGCGACCGGGCCGAGGAACGCGCCCGGCAGGCCTGGCAGCAGGCCGGCGAGCACGCCAAGGCGCGGGATCTGGCCGAGCGCGCCGCCGAGGAGGCCCGCGCCGCCGCCGCGGCCGCCGAGGAGCGGGCGCGGCAGGCCGAGCAGGAGCTGCAGGCCGAACGGCGCCGGGCGGCCGAGCAGACCGGCCGCCTGACCGCCCGGATCACCGAGCTGGAGAACGAGCTGGCCGCGCGCACCGGCGAGCTGGCGGCGGCACGGCGCGAGCTGGACGGCCAGCGCGAGCGGGCCCGCGCCGCCGAGACCGAGCGCGACCAGGCGCGCGGCGTCGCCGAGGCCCGCGCCGAGGAGATCGCCCGGCTGCGCGACGCCCTCGCCGACGCGCGGCAAGGCCACGAGCGCGCGGTCACCGCCGCCGCGGTGGCCGAGCAGGCCGCCGCCACCGCCCGCGCCGAGACCGAACGCCTGCGCGCCGAGCTCGCCGGCACGCGGGAGGCGCTCGCCACCGCCGAGCGGGAGCGGGAGCGCCGGGCAACGGCGGCGGCGGGGGCGGAGCAGGCGCCCCCAACGCCCGCGCCGCAACCCGGGGGGTTGGGGGGGGAACCCACCGGGCGCGCGGCGGCCTCCCCGGGGCCCGGCC
>QGUZ01000222.1 GCA_003242605.1 Actinomycetota bacterium | reverse complement strand
CCGGCCGCCGTGCCGCCGTCCGGCGCATCGGTCATCGTGTCCTCCCGCCTGGCACACGCCACCCGTCACCGCAGGACACCTTCCCAGCGATCACCGCGCCGTCGCACACGACAGGGCCCGAAGGCCGCGCCGCCGGAGAAACACGGCCTCCGGGCCCGTACGGCGAGGCGCGCGCTCAGCCCCAGGCGCGCTCGGCCGTGGAGACCACGAGCTCGAGCTTGCGGCGCTGGTCGTCGACGGTGAGCAGGTTGCCGAGCGCGGTGGACGCGAAGCCGCACTGCGGGCTGATCGCCAGGTACTCGGGGTCGACGTACCGCGACGCCTCCTCGATCCGGCGCAGCAGGTCGTCCTGGGACTCGAGCACGGGGGTCTTGGACGAGACGAGGCCGAGCACGACCGTGGTGCCCTTCGGCACGAAGCGGAGCGGCTCGAAGCCACCGGCGCGCTCGGAGTCGTACTCGAGCAGGAACCGGTCGACCCCGACCTGGGTGAACAGCTTCTCGGCGATCGGGTCGTAGCCGCCCTCGGACATCCAGGCGCTGCGGTTGTTGCCCCGGCAGATGTGCATGCCGACCGTCACGTCGGGGTTCTTGCGCTTGGCGGCGCGGACCAGCTCGGCGTCGACGGCGACCGTGCGCTCGAGGTGGGTCTGGCGCGCCTTCTCGCTGTCCGTGCCGCCGATCGCCGCCTCGAACCGGCGGTCGATGACCCGGTTGTAGCCGAGCGAGTCGAGCTGGATCCAGGTGACGCCGAGCTCGATGAGCTCCTCGATCTCCTTGATCTGCAGCGGCACCAGGTCCCGCATCATGTCGGCCGGCGTCGGGTAGGTGGGCGGGCTCACGTCCTTGTGCCAGAGCATCGGGCCCATCGACGCGCTCATCATCGTGATCTTGAACTGGCCGGGGGAGTGGCGCAGCAGGAACTCGGCCTCGGCGAGGGTGAGCGTCTTCTTCCGGTAGAGCTTGTCGCGGGCGGCCACCATCTCGAAGTCGGTCTCGTCCTCCGGTGGCTCGCCGTCGTCCCGGTGCCAGATGTGCTTGGGCGCCTCGACCGGCACCACGCCGCCGAGCTGCTCGAGCAGGCCGGCCATCCAGGTGGCGCGCCGTACCTCGCCGTCGGTGAAGATCTGCAGGCCGACCGAGCGCTGCAGCTCGAGCGCGGCGAGCGCGGCCTCGTCCTCCCGGGCCCGCAGCTCCTCGTCGGAGATCTCGCCCCGCTTGTGCGCGGCGCGGGCCTCCAGCAGCGCGGGCGGACGCAGCAGGCTGCCGACGTGCTCAGCGCGACACTTCACCGCCATATCGTCTCCCTCGGTGAACGCCTGACGTGTGCCCGAACCGCACTGGTTCGGGATGTTCGGGGTGGGTTCGGCGACACGCTACAGCGCCGTCCCGAGGGTTGGGAGGTGGGCTTTTGTCCGCATCCGGCCGGTACGGCCGCCCGCCCGGTACGGCCGGGCCGGGCGGTGCGGCTACTCGCGGACGCCCGCCCGGTACACCTCCTTGGTCAGCGCGGTGATCCGGGCCACCGAGCTCTGCCAGGTGGCGCCCCTGGGCTGGGAGGTGAGCACGGCCATGATGAAACGTTCATTTCGCCCGACGAGGCCGGTGGTGTGCAGCACGGGCCGGGTGAAGTCGACCCCGGGCGCCCCCGCGGCCGCCCGCCGCGCGGCGGCCGTCGTGGCCGCGGCGGGGGTGGCCGTCAGCGACGAGGCCCGCGTCCGGGCGCAGGGGACCGGCGGCGTCATGCCGTACCCGGACCAGCCCTGCTTCACCGCCCACGGCCGCGGCGCCGCGTCCGGGATGCCGAAGTACTGGTAGAACCCGTCGGCCCCGCACTTGGTGGCCTTGCGCAGGTTGCCGAGGATGAACGCGCGGTGCGCGGGGTCGGCGCGTTCCAGCAGGTAGCGGTAGATCTTCACCACGTCGGCCGCGCTGATCGCGGTGTAGCCCCAGTACCCGGGCTTGTCGGCGGGCGGCGGCCCGCTGTCGGTGAGCCGCAGCCGCCGCGCCATGCGCTGGATGATCGCCCGCTGGCCGCCCCGCCGCCACAGCGCCGAGGCCGCGTCGTCGTGGCTCGACCGCAGCATCGGCTGCAGCAGCGCCAGATCGCGCTTGGGGATCGCCGACCCGCGCGGCCGGGACTCCAGGTAGTCGAGCGCGATGAGGACCTTCACCACGGAGGCCGACCGGTACCGGGCGTGGGCCCGGTACTGCGCGGTGACCTTGCCGGTCTTGGTGTCGAACACCATGTAGCCGGGGGTGACGCCCTTGGGGATCCGTGGCCGCCGGGTCACCGCCTCGGCCGCGGCCCGCGCGCCCCCGGCCGGCGCGGCGGCGCCCTGCGGCGCACCGCCGCCCGCCGTACCCGGACCGGCCTGCCGTGTCTCCTGCGGCGCGGCGCCGCCCGCGCATCCGGCGGCGGCGAGCATGGCCACGGCGAGCAGGGCGGACGCGACCGGACGGCGCACGCCCCGGGCGGCCCGCCCCATCGCGGGGCCGCCGCGTGATCGCAACGGAGTCAACGGCATCACCCGGACATCCCTAGCACACCTTCGCCCCCTGCCGAGGGCGTACCGGACACGGGCGACGGTGACCGGCGGATCCCCCGGATCCGGGCCGGGCCGTCGCTCGGGCATTCTCCCCCGCCTGACCGGACGTCATACTCGGATGGCCGTTACGCGTGTTATCTAGCGTTATGACGCGTTATGTCACGACGCCACGGAGGCGAGCCGCGACCTAAGGAGTGGAGATGCGTGTCGTGCGATTTATCAGCCCGGCGACCGGCCGCAGCGCGCTCGGCGTCGACGACGGGGAAGTGATCACCGAGCTGTCCGGCCTCACGGGGGTGGCCGACCTGCTGCGGCTCCCGCTCGCCGAGGTGCGCGAGCGGTGCGCCGCCGCCGACGGGCCCCGCCACGAGACCGCGAAGGCGCGGCTGCTGCCCCCGGTCGACGGCCGCATGGAGGTGTGGGCCGCCGGGGTCACCTACGAGCGGTCCCGGGACGCCCGGAAGGTGGAGAGCGAGAAGGCGGCCGACGTCTACGAGCTCGTCTACGACGCCGAGCGGCCCGAGCTGTTCTTCAAGTCCGCGGCCTGGCGGGTGACCGGCGACGGCGAGTCCGTGGCGATCCGTGCCGACTCCGCGGTCGACGTGCCCGAACCCGAGCTCGGCCTCGTGCTCAACCGGCACGCCGAGATCGCCGGCTACACGGTGGTGAACGACATGAGCTCGCGCACCATCGAGGGCGAGAACCCGCTCTATCTGCCGCAGGCCAAGGTGTACCTGGGCGGCTGCGGCGTCGGCCCGGCGATCCGCCCGGCCTGGGAGGTGGCCGACCCGTACGCGCTCGCCATCGAGCTCGTCATCCGCCGCGACGGCGAGGTCGCCTGGTCCGGTACGGCGAGCACGGCCCAGCTCCACCGCAGGCTCGACGACCTCGTGGCGTACCTGTTCCGCGCCGACGTGTTCCCCGACGGTGTGGTGCTCGCCACCGGCACCTGCCTCGTGCCGGACCTGCCGTTCACGCTGCGCCCCGGCGACGAGATCGCGATCACCATCGCCGAGGTGGGCACGCTCACCTCCTCCGTGGTCGAGGGCAAGGAGAACCTCGCCTGGCTCGCCGCGGCCGCCGACGACCCGGCGCGCCGGGCGCCCGGCCTGCCGTGACCGGCGGTCAGTCCTCGAAGTCGGCGAACTCGATGACGAGCTCGCCCTCGGCGACGTCCACGTTGATCACCGAGCCGTCCTGAACCTCACCGGTGAGCAGGGCGCGGCCGACCCGGGTCTCCAGCTCGCGCGCGATGTACCGGCGCAGCGGCCGCGCCCCGTACACCGGGTCGAACCCCTGCCGGGCGATGTAGGCGCGCGCCGCCTTGGTCATCCGCAGCGCGATCCGCCGGTCGGCGAGCCGGCGGCGCAGGTCGGCGACCATGAGCTCGACGATTTGCTCGATCTCCGGCTCGGTGAGCGGCTTGAACAGCACGATCTCGTCGACCCGGTTGAGGAACTCCGGCCGGAAGTGCCGCCGCAGCGCGGCCATCACCAGCTCCCGGCCCTCCGGCTTGATCTCGCCGCCCGGCGTGACCCCCTCGAGCAGGTACTCCGAGCCGATGTTCGAGGTCATGATGATCACGGTGTTGCGGAAGTCCACGGTACGGCCCTGCGCGTCGGTGAGCCGCCCGTCGTCGAGCACCTGCAGCAGCGCGTTGAACACGTCCGGGTGCGCCTTCTCGATCTCGTCGAACAGCACCACCGAGTACGGCTTGCGCCGCACCGCCTCGGTGAGCTGGCCGCCCTCCTCGTAGCCGACGTAGCCGGGCGGCGCGCCGACGAGCCGGCTCACCGTGTGCCGCTCCTGGTACTCGCTCATGTCGAGCCGCACCATGTTGTCCTCGGTGTCGAACAGCGCCGCCGCGAGCGACTTGGCGAGCTCGGTCTTGCCGACCCCGGTCGGCCCGAGGAAGATGAACGACCCGATCGGCCGCCGCGGGTCCTGCACCCCGGCCCGCGCCCGGATGATCGCGTCCGAGACGAGCCGGACCGCCTCGTCCTGGCCGACCACCCGCTCGTGCAGCACCTCGCCCAGCCGCAGCACCTTCTCCCGCTCGCTCTCCTGCAGCCGGCTCACCGGGATGCCGGTCCACCGGGACACGATCTGGGCGATCTCCTCCTCGGTGACCACCTCGCGCAGCAGCCGCCGCCTGCCCTGCCGCGACTCGAGCCGCTCCTGCTCGGCCTCGAGCCGCCGCCGCAGCTCGGGCAGGCGGCCGTGGCGCAGCTCGGCGGCGAGGTTGAGGTCGTACTCGCGCTCGGCCACCTCGGCCTGGTGCCGTACCGACTCGATCTCCTGGCGCAGCGCCTGCACCTTGCGCAGCGCGTTCCGCTCGGCCTCCCACTGGGCCCGCATCGCGCCCGCCTCGGCGCGCGCGTCGGCGAGCTCCTTGCGCAGCTCCGCCAGCCGCTCCCGGCTCGCCGGGTCGTCCTCCTCCTTGGCGAGCGCGGCCTCCTCGATCTCCAGCCGGGTGACCCGCCGGGTGAGCTCGTCCAGCTCGGCGGGCATCGAGTCGATCTCGGTGCGCAGCATCGCGCACGCCTCGTCCACCAGGTCGATCGCCTTGTCCGGCAGGTACCGGTCGGAGATGTACCGGTGGCTGAGCACGACCGCGGCGACGAGCGCGTTGTCCTGGATCCGCACCCCGTGGAACACCTCAAGGCGTTCCCGCAGGCCGCGCAGGATCGAGATGGCGTCCTCCACCGACGGCTCGTCCACCAGCACCGGCTGGAACCGCCGCTCCAGCGCCGCGTCCTTCTCGATGTGCTGCCGGTACTCCTGCACCGTGGTCGCGCCGATCATGTGCAGCTCGCCGCGGGCGAGCATCGGCTTGAGCATGTTGCCCGCGTCCACCGCGCCCTCGGCCGCGCCCGCGCCGACCACGGTGTGCAGCTCGTCGACGAACAGCAGGATCTGACCGGCGGCGGCCTTCACCTCGTTGAGCACGGCCTTGAGCCGCTCCTCGAACTCGCCGCGGTACTTCGCCCCGGCGACGAGCGCGCCCATGTCGAGGCTGAAGATCGTCTTGTCCCGCAGGCCCTCGGGCACGTCCCCGGCCGCGATGCGCTGCGCCAGGCCCTCGACGATCGCGGTCTTGCCGACGCCCGGGTCGCCGATGAGCACCGGGTTGTTCTTGGTCTTGCGGGACAGGATCTGCACCACGCGGCGGATCTCGGCGTCCCGCCCGATCACCGGGTCGAGGCGGCCCGCCCGGGCGTCGGCGACCAGGTCGCGGCCGTACTTCTCCAGCGCCTCGTAGGCGACCTCGGGCATCGCCGAGGTGACCCGCTGGTGGCCGCGGATGCCGGTGAGCGCCTGCAGGAACCGGTCGCGGGTGAACCCCTGCTCCCGCAGGATCCGCCCGGCCGCGGTGTCCGGGCCCTCCTCGAGCAGCGCCATCAGCAGGTGCTCGACCGACACGTACTCGTCGCGCAGCCGCCGCGCCTCCCGGTCGGCCGCGTCCAGCAGCCGGGCCACCCGCTGCGTCAGGTACACCTGGCCGGGCGCGGCGCCCGGCCCGCTCACCCGGGGACGGCGGGACAGCTCCGCCTCCAGCTCGGCCCGCAGCCGCTCCAGGTCGCCGCCCGCCCGTTCCACGATCCGGGGCGCGAGCCCGTCGGGCTGGTCGAGCAGCGCGGCGAGCAGGTGCTCGCCGTCGACCTCGGTGTGCCCGAAGCGCAGCGCCTTGGTCTGCGCGTCGTGCAGCGCCTCCTGCGACTTCTGCGTCAGACGGTTCGGATCCACGGTCACCCCCAGGTGCGGTAGGCGTCGTCCCCGGGCGGCCTGGGCGCCAGGGGCTGGGGCCGGTGCGCGGTACGGCCGGCCGCGGCGTCCGGCGGCTCGGCCGGGCGGCGGCGCAGCGCGGCCTCGAGCTCGGCGATGCGGTCGAGCAGGTCGATGACGAGCCCGAGCGCGGCGTAGTTGACCGGGAGCGCGGCGCGCAGCCGCTGGATGCGCCCCACCACGGCGAGCTGGGAGCGCGGCAGCCACATCCGCCCCGAGGCGTCGACGGCCGCCTCCAGCAGGCCGAGCGTCACCAGGCGGCGCACCAGGTCGGGGTGGAGCCCGCAGGCCCGCGCGAACGCGTCCGGGTCCATCAGGTCGGGCCGGGTGACCCGGACCAGGCTGAAGGTCATCGCGGCCTCCTCGGGTCGAAGCCGGATACCGACGCGAGCTGCTCGAACAGGCGGCGTTCGGCCTCGGTCGGCTCGGCCGGCACCATGATCCGCACCTCGGCGTAGAGGTCGCCGGGCGCGCCGCGCGGGTTGGGCAGGCCGCGGCCGCGCAGCCGGAGCCGCCGCCCGCTGGAGGTGCCCGGCGGCACCTTCACGGTGGCGCGGCCGTCCGGGGTGTCGAGCGGCACGGTCGCGCCGAGCGCCGCCTCCCACGGGGTGACCGGCAGCCGCACGTGCACGTCCCGGCCATCGACGCGGTAGCGGGGGTGCTCGGCGAGCCGGACGATCAGGTAGAGGTCGCCGGGCGGGCCGCCGTCGATGCCGGGCCCGCCCTGCCCGGCGAGCCGGATGCGCTGGCCGTTCGTCACCCCTGCCGGGATCGTCACCGTGAGCGTGCGCGAGCCGGACGGGCCGTCGAGGGTGATCGCACGCCGCCCGCCCCGGTACGCCTCCTCGACGGTGAGCACGAGCTCGGCCTCCTGGTCGGGGCCCGGGATCGGGCCGTGCGCGCGCCCGCCGAAGATGTCGCCGAACAGGTCCTCCAGGTCGATGTCGACCCCGAACCCGCCGAAGCCGAACGGGCCGCGGCCGCCCGCCCGCCGCCACCCGGCCCGGCCGCCGGTCCCGGCCCCCGCGCCCGCCCGGGCGTACATCTCCGGGTCGACGTCCTCGGGCACCTGCCGGAAGTTCGGCCCGAACGCGTCGTACCGCTTGCGCGTCTTCGGGTCGGACAAAACGTGGTAGGCCTCGGAGATCTCCTTGAACCGGTCGGCCGCGCCCGGGTCCTTGTTCACGTCCGGGTGGTACTTGCGGGCGAGCCTGCGGTAGGCGCGCTGGATCTCCTCCTGGGTCGCGGTCCGCGGCACCCCGAGGATCTCGTAGAAGTCACGCTGCGCCATCGGCCCGCCCCGCCGTCACGTCCGGTCCTGCCCGGCCTCGGTGGCCACGACCACCATCGCGGGGCGCAGCACGCCGCCGCCCGGCTCGCCGTACCCGGGGCGGAGCACCTTGGCGACCGTGCCGGGCTTCGCCGCCGGGTCGGCGATTGTGCTCACGGCCTCGTGGCGGGTGGGGTCGAAGGGCGCGCCCTCGTCCTCCTGCCGCGGGAAGCCGAGCCGGGCCATGACGTCGATCGCCTGGGCGCGGATCGCCCGCACGCCGTCGATCACGGCCGTGGGCTCGGCGTCGGCGTGCTCCAGCGCCCGGTCGAGGTTGTCGAGCACCGGCAGGAACTCCCCGGCGACCCGGGCGCGCTCCTCGGCGCGGGCCCGCTCCATGTCCCGGAGCATGCGTTTGCGCAGGTTGTCGAGGTCGGCGACGGCCCGCAGCCAGCGGTCCTCGAGCGCGGCGACCTTGGCGTCGAGCTCCGCGGCGAGCGCGGACGGCTCGGTGGCGGGCTCCGCAGGCCGCGCCGGGGTCATGCCGGTCCCGGCGGGCTCGGCGGCCGCCGGCGCGGCGCGCGCCGGCTCCGCGGTCTCCGGCGCGGCGGGTTCCCCCGCCGGAGGCTCGCCGGAGGGGGAGGGCGGAGCCGGGCGCTCGTGCCCGGTGGGCGCGGCGTGCGGAGCGGCGCC
>QGUZ01000521.1 GCA_003242605.1 Actinomycetota bacterium | reverse complement strand
ATCGCGGCGCTCGTCGACGGCGTCACCAAGCTCGACAAGGTGAAGTTCGGCGACGCGGCCCAGGCGGAGACCGTCCGCAAGATGGTCGTCGCGATGTCCAAGGACATCCGGGTGCTGGTGATCAAGCTCGCGGACCGGCTGCACAACATGCGCACCATGCGCTACCTGCCGCCGCACAAGCGCGAGCAGAAGTCCCGGGAGACGCTGGAGATCTTCGCGCCGCTCGCCCACCGCCTCGGCATGAACACCATCAAGTGGGAGCTCGAGGACCTGGCGTTCAGCATGCTGTACCCCAAGCGGTACGCGGAGATCTCCCGCCTGGTCTCCGAGCGCGCGCCCCGCCGGGACCTGTACCTCCAGGAGGTGATCGAGAAGGTCTCCGCCGACCTCCGGGAGGCGAAGATCAAGGCGACGGTCATGGGCCGTCCCAAGCACTACTACTCGATCTACCAGAAGATGATCGCCCGCAACGTCAGCTTCGACGAGATCTACGACCTGGTGGGCATCCGGGTCCTCGTCGACACGGTGCGGGACTGCTACGCGGCGCTTGGGACGATTCACGCGCGATGGAATCCGGTGCCCGGCCGGTTCAAGGACTACATCGCGATGCCCAAGTTCAACATGTACCAGTCGCTGCACACCACGGTGATCGGCCCCGAGGGCAAGCCGGTGGAGCTGCAGATCCGCACCCGGGCGATGCACCACCGGGCCGAGTACGGCGTTGCCGCGCACTGGAAGTACAAGGAGGAGATGAACTCCGGCGGCGGGGGGAAGGTGAAGCCGGTCACCGACATGGCCTGGCTGCGCCAGCTCCTCGACTGGCAGAAGGAGACCTCCGACCCGGGCGAGTTCCTCGAGTCGCTCCGCTTCGACCTGTCGGTCTCCGAGGTCTACGTCTTCACCCCGCGCGGCGACGTGATCGCGCTGCCCGAGGGCGCGACCCCGGTCGACTTCGCCTACGCGGTGCACACCGAGGTCGGGCACCGGTGCATCGGCGCCCGGGTGAACGGCCGGCTGGTGCCGCTGGAGTCCCGGCTCAACACCGGCGACACCGTCGAGATCTTCACCTCCAAGTCGCCGGACGCCGGGCCGTCCCGGGACTGGCTGAAGTTCGTCAAGTCCGGCCGGGCCCGCAACAAGATCCGCCAGTGGTTCTCCAAGGAGCGCCGGGAGACCGCGATCGAGGCGGGCAAGGAGGCGATCGGCCGGGCGATGCGCAAGCAGGGCCTGCCGCTGCAGCGGCTGATGTCCGGCGAGACCCTGCTCGCCCTCGCCCGCGACTTGCGCTACGCGGACGTCTCCGCGCTGTACGCGGCCGTGGGGGAGGGCCACATCTCCGCCCAGACGGTCGTGCAGAAGCTCGTCCAGTCGGTGGGCGGGGTCGAGGGCGCCGAGGAGGACATCGCCGAGACCTCGGTGCCGACCCGGATGCGCAAGCGCGACCGGTTCCGGGGGCGCCCGCACAACGCGGGCGTGATGGTCGCCGGCGATCCGGACGTGTGGGTACGGCTGTCGCGCTGCTGCACCCCGGTCCCCGGGGACGAGATCGTCGGCTTCGTCACCCGCGGGCACGGGGTGTCGGTGCACCGCACCAACTGCCCGAACGTCGCGCAGCTCAAGGAGCAGGAGGACCGCCTGGTCGAGGTCACCTGGTGTCCCACCGAGGACTCGGTGTTCCTCGTCGCGATCCAGGTGGAGGCGCTGGACCGGCCGCGGCTGCTGTCGGACGTCACCCGCACGCTGTCCGACCACCACGTGAACATCCTGTCGGCCTCGGTCACGACCTCCCGCGACCGGGTGGCGATCAGCAAGTTCACCTTCGAGATGGGCGACCCCAAGCACCTCGGCCACGTGCTCAAGGCGGTGCGCGGGGTGCCGGGCGTCTACGACGTCTACCGGGTGAGCGGCGCCGGCTCCTGACCCGGCTCCTGCGCCGGCCCCCGAGCCGGCACGGCCCGGCACCGCCGCCCGCGCCCCGCCGGCGCGTCCGCACCGTCACGCCCGCCGTCACTCCCGTCACGCCGCCGCGCGGCCGGGCACGGCCGCGCCCCCGGCGGCGCGGTGCGGCCGGGGGCGCGGCCCCGGCTGTCGGCCTTGGCTAAACCGGGGTGCGCCCATCGGCCCGAAGGGGGGCCCAGCGGGGGCTCCGGGGGACCCCCCGGAGGGGGCGCGGGGCTTCACACGCCAGAGACTGTGGGCGACAG
>QGUZ01000221.1 GCA_003242605.1 Actinomycetota bacterium | reverse complement strand
CCCGGGCCCCCCGCGCGGTGTGGTTGTCCCCTATGTGGGGGGGGGCGCGCCCGGGGGGGGGGGGCGGGGGACCCCTCTGGGGGGCAGGCCGATCAGGGCGGAGACGAGCCGCTCCCGGTGCTCGGCGGTGGCCGCGTGCGCCGCAGCGCGGCGGCGACCCGGCGTTGCACGCCGCGAGCTCCGCACCGAGACCGTCCGGTCGACGCGGTCGGGCTGCTCGCCGGGCGCCTGGGCGGCACCCGGTATCGAGGCCGGGCCGGCGAGGGCCCGAGCGCCAAGAAGCCTCGTCGCCGCCGGCGAGCCTCTCCGGCTCGCTGCGCGGCGCGCGGCATGGGCCCGTCACCCTTGGCCCGTACGGCGGGCCTCCGCCGCCACCAGGGCCTCGATGCCGTCGAGGAGGCGGGCGAGCCCGAACTCGAAGAGCCTGTCGAGGTTGAGGTCGAGGCCGGGCCGCTGGGCGATGCGGGCCATGATCGGGTGGCGGCCGTCGGTGAAGGCCTCCTCGATCACGGGGTCGTGTTCCGCCATCCACTCCTCGTCGGTGAGGCCGGTGTCCCGGCGCGCCTCGGCCTCCAGCACGAAGTTGACCGCGGTGCCGCGCACGTAGTTGGCGACGGTGACGGCGATGTACAGCATCTGCTCGTCGGAGAGGCCGAGCCCGTCCATCGACCGCAGCAGCCATTCGGTGTGCCCGACGGCGTGCGGGGTCGGGACGGGCCGGGTGAACGAGACGGCCTGGGCCACCCAGGGGTGCCGCCGGTACACCTCCCACTGGGTGCGGGCGCCGATCTCCAGGCGTTCCCGCCAGCCCGGCGGGGGCGGGTCGGGGTAGGAGGCGGCGCCGAAGACGGCGTCGTACATGAGGATGACGAGTTCGTCCTTGCTCGGCACGTGGCGGTAGAGGGACATGGTCGCCACATCGAGCTCGGTGGCGATGCGCCGCATGGAGAGCGCGGCGAGGCCCTCGGCGTCGGCGATCTCGATGCCCGCCCGGACGATGCGGTCCCGGGTCAGCTCGTGGTCGGGGTGGCGACCGGCGCGGCGCGGCGCCGGTCCGGGCCCGCGGAGCCCGGCCTCCGCGGAGCGCGACCCGGGCATGGAGGCGACGGCGCCCGGCGCGCCGGGTGCCGCGGCCGGTGCCGGGGCCGGTGGCGCGACGACGACGGTGCCGACACCGGGCCGGGGGTGCACGAGGCCCTCCTGCCGCAGTACGGCGAGCACCTTGGTGGCGGTCGCGATCGCCACGCCCCACTCCTTGGTGATCTGGCGGGCCGACGGGATGCGGTCGCCCGGGCGCAGCTCGCCCGCCTCGATGCGACGCCGGATCTCGGTGACGATCCGCGCGTACGGCGGTTCGGGTCTCCTGGATGACGCGGTCACCCCGACATCCTCTCGCTGAGGGCACGAGCGCGGCGGCCCCTAGCGTACTAGTACACCTGTAGCCGACCCATCACGCGTCACCGCAGGTCACATGCGCTTCGATCGGCGACCGGCACATCCCCACAGGCGGCGGATTCGGCTGATGTACTAGTACACGAGGCATTTGCCGGCACCATGAAGTCGCAGTTCGCAAGGGAAATTCCGACCTCGGCTTGCCATGTACGCATCCATGCGTACAGTGTATTCAGGTGAGCGGCCGCATCGCCGGCGGGCGTGCCCCACGCGTCGCCGCCTTTCCCCTGCTTCCGATTGACCTGGAGATCGGTATGACCTCGACGGACACCGGCCCCGGACCCCGGGCGGGCCGGCGCGAGTGGATCGGCCTGACGGTGCTGCTGCTCCCCCTGCTCCTCGTCTCGATGGACGTCTCAGTGCTCTACTTCGCCGTGCCGTTCATCAGCAGGCAGCTCGCCCCGACCGCCACCCAGCAGCTGTGGATCTTCGACATCTACGGCTTCGTGCTCGCCGGGTTGCTCATCACGATGGGGGCGCTCGGCGACCGGATCGGGCGGCGCAGGCTGCTGCTGTCGGGCGCGGCGGCGTTCGGGGCGGCGTCGATGCTCGCCGCTTACGCGCCGAACGCGGAGCTGCTCATCGTCGCCCGCGCCCTGCTCGGCGTCGGCGGCGCCACCCTCATGCCCTCGACGCTCGCGCTCATCCGCGCCATGTTCCACGACCCCGGGCAGCGCGGCACCGCGATCGCGATCTGGACGGCGGTGCTCAGCGCGGGCGTGGCGGTGGGCCCGGTGATGAGCGGCCTGCTGCTCGAACACTTCTGGTGGGGCTCGGTCTTCCTGGTGAACACCCCGGTGATGGCGCTGCTGCTCGTGCTCGCGCCGCTGCTCGTGCCCGAGTCCAAGGCGCCGGAGTCGGCCCGGTTCGACCTGCTCAGCGCCGTGCTGTCGCTCGCCGCCGCGCTCCCGGTCAGCTACGGGATCAAGGAGCTCGCCAAGGACGGCCACCGGCCGCTGCCGGTGGCCGCGATCGCGGCAGGGCTCCTCGTCGCCGTCCTGTTCCTGAGGCGCCAGGCCCGGATCCCGTACCCGATGATCGACCTGGGCCTGCTGCGGCGGCGCGCGTTCGGCGGGTCGCTCCTCGTCGGCCTGCCGGCGATGTTCGCCATGATCGGGTTCGCCATCCAGACCACTCAGTTCCTGCAGTCCGTGCTCGGCATGAGCCCGCTCGAGGCCGCGCTGTGGAGCGTGCTCCCCTCGGTCGCCGTCGCCGGCGCCGCACCGGCGAGCGTGGCGCTCGCGCGGCGCCTCGACCGCGCCTACATCGTCGGGTGCGGGTTCCTCGTCGCCGCGGCGGGCTTCGCGGGGATGACGCGGATCACCCCCGACTCGCCGCTGTGGGGCTTCCTGCTCCTCGTCGGCGGGTACGCGATCGGCCTCGTCGTGGTGACCACGCAGAGCAACGAGATGGTGATGAGCGTCGCCCCGCCGAACCGGGCCGGCGCGGTCTCCGCGCTGCTGGAGTGCACCACCGAGTTCGGCGGCGCGCTCGGCATGGCGATCCTCGGCAGCATCGGCACCGCCGTCTACACCCGGCGGACCGCCGATGCCCTCCCGGCCGGCCTCCCCGCCGAGGTTGCCGACGCCGCCCGCGAGACCCTCGCCGGAGCGGTCACCGCCGCCGAGCACCTGCCCGCCGCGACCGGCGAGGCCGTGCGCACGGCCGCCCGCGAGGCGTTCACCGCCGGCATGCACGCCGCGGCGATCGCCGCCGCCGTCCTCCTCGCCGCTTCGGCCCTGTTCGCCGTCGTCTTCCTCCGCCGGACCCCGGTCGGCGGCACGTCCCACCCCGAACCGACCACGGCCACCTCGTAGCGGACGCCCCGGACCGCTTCCCCGGCCCGGCGCGCCGGCCGCCCGCTGGTAGGGCGTGCCCTGCGGCCCGTGCCCACACCGCGGCGGCCCGCCGCTCGCAGACGTGACAGCCGCGCCCCTGCGGCCGGCCTCAGCGGCCGGACCCGGGTGCGCCGGAGGCCCGCCACGCGTCGACGAAGCGGCGCTGGGCGGCGGTGAGTCGGGCTTGGGCGCCGGCGGGGAGCAGGCGGCCGTTCGGCGGGAGCGGGGCGTCCGGCGGGAGGGGGACGGCGAAGGCGAAGCGGCGGGCCGGGGTTCCGGCCGGGGACACGTAGTCCTCGGCGGCGAGGTAGCGGGCCGGGCCGGGGCACAGGCGGGCGGCGGCGTGGTCCACCGGCTCGCCGGGCCGTACCACGGTCTCGGGGAGGCGGTCGCCGTGCTCGTCGGAGAGGACGAGGACCGAACCGTCGCGGTGGGCGACGACGGCGACGGACAGCTCGGCGTACCCGGCCCGTGCGGCCTCGGCCCGCAGCTCGGCCGGGCCCGGATCGCCCCAGCCGTGCAGCGAGAACGCCGCTCCGCGCAGCGCCTGGCGGATACCCGCCGCCGCGTACGGGACGATGTCCGCGGGCAGGTCACCGACCGGGAACCAGGCGAGCTCGGCGCACTTGTGCGGCTCGGCGTTGACCGGCTCGCCGAGCGGGCGGCGGGCGACGAAGAAGAAGCCGACGCGGGCGGTGCCGCCGGGGTTGCGGTGGTGGAGCACGTGCGCGGGCGCGATGTCGGCGGGGTCGACGTGCAGGCCGAGCTCCTCCCTCGCCTCGCGGATCACCGCGTCGACGACCGACTCGCCCTCGTCGAGGTGGCCGGAGGGCATGATCTGCCACTCGCCGTCCGCGTACCCGGTGTTCCGCCTGCGCCCGAGCAGGACCCGGTCGCCGTCGAGCACGAGCAGATGCACGTCGACGACGGGCCGGTACCGGCCCGGGGCGTAGGTCGCCGCGTCCAGCAGGCCGGGCAGGAGCGCGGCGTTCGCGGCGAGGAACCGGGCGAGCCCGGGCGGCACGAGGTTGACGGCGCGGATCGCGTCGGGCGTGCACGGCACCCGCACGATCTCGTGGCGGCCCCGGGCCGGGTCGCCGAACTCGGGCCCGCGCCGCCGGGAGGGGTCGAGGGTGCGCAGCCGGCAGGCGAAGAACCAGTGCCGCGCGCCGGGCTCGTCGAGGACGAGGATCGGCAGGGCGGGCCCGGCGGTGGCGCCCAGCTCCTCGTCGAGCTCCCGGCGCAGCGCCGCCTCGGGCGAGGCGTCGCCCGGCTCCACCTTGCCGCCCGGGGTGACCCAGTACGGCTCGGGCCGGCCCGGCCGTACCCGGCGGAAGAGGATCAGGTCGCCGCCGTCGAGCAGGACGGCGCGGGCGCTCTGCCGTGCCGGGCGGGTCTCGCGCAGCACGACGCCGCCGTCGAAGCCGCCGCGCCGGGCGGCCTTCTCCGCGCGCAGCCGCTCCAGCTCCGCGAGGTCGATCCCGTGCGCCTGGGCGAGCGCGCGCACCACCTCGAGGACGTCGGCGAGCTCCTCGGGGTCGGGGGCGGCGAGGTACTCCTCGGTCTCCTCGAGGAGCTTGGCGCGGAGCAGCGCGGCGCGCTCGCCGGGCTCCGCCACCCGATACGTCCCCTCCGCATACAGCTCGGGGATCCGGTCCCGGACCAGCTTCTCCCACGCGGACGTCTGCATGCGCCCAATCCTGTCCGCTCGAGGCACGGCCGCGCCGCCGTACCCCCTACCGGCGCGGCGCGAGGGCCCGGCGCGGAATGATCGGCCAAAGGGGTCGCCGGGCGGCCGGGCGTTCCGTAGCGTGGGGTGGTGCGATTCGGCGTGCTGGGGCCGCTCGCCGTGTGGACCGACGACGGCGAGCCGGTGACGATTCCGGGGCGGAAGGTGCGGGCGCTCCTCGCCGACCTGCTCCTGCACGAGGGACACGTGGTGTCGCGGGACCGGCTGGTCGAGGACCTGTGGGGGGAGGAGGCCCCCGCGGACCCGGCCGCCGCCCTCCACGTGCGGATCTCCCAGCTGCGGCGGGCGCTCGAGGCGGCCGAGCCGGGCGGGCGCGACCTCGTCGTCTCCCAGCCGCCCGGGTACGCGCTGCGGCCCGGGCCGGGCGCGGTCGACGCGGCGCGGTTCACCGCCCTGGTGGAGCGCGCCCGGGCCGCCGCCGGCGCACGGGAACGGGCGGCGCTGCTCGCCGCCGCGCTGGAGCTGTGGCGCGGGCCGTTCCTCGCCGACTTCGCCGACGAGGAGTTCGCCCGCGACGCCGTACGGCACTGGGAGGAGCGGCGGCTCGCCGCCGTCGAGGAGCACGCCGAGGTACGGCTCACGCTCGGCGAGCACCGGGAGCTCGTCGCCGAGCTGGGCGAGCTCGTCGCCCGGCACCCGTTCCGGGAGCGGCTGCGCGCGGCCCACCTGCGCGCGCTGCACCGGTCGGGCCGCACCGCCGAGGCGCTCGACGACTTCGCCGGGCTGCGGCGGCTGCTCGCCGACGAGCTCGGCCTCGACCCCGGCCCGGAGCTGACCGCGCTGCACCAGGCGATCCTCCGCGGCGACCCGGCCGAGGACCCGCCGCCCGCGGCCGCGCGTGCGGCACGGCCCGCCACCAACCTGCCCGCCCCGGTGACCGAGCTGATCGGCCGCGACCACGCGGTGGCGCGGGTGCGCGAGCTGCTCGGCGCCGGGCGGCTGGTCACGCTCACCGGCCCGGGCGGGGTCGGCAAGACCAGCGTGGCCGTGGCCGCCGCCCGCTCCCTCGTCGACGCGTTCCCGGACGGCGTGTGGCTCGTCGACCTCGCCACCTGGGACGGGTCCGGGGACGCCGCCGAGCCGGTCCTCGCCGCGCTCGCCGTACCGGACGCCCCCGGCGAGACCCGCCCGGCCGCCGACCGGCTCGCCGCCGTGCTGCGCGAGCGGCGCACCCTGCTCGTGCTCGACAACTGCGAGCACGTGATCGAGCCGGTGGCCGGCCTCGTCGCGGCGCTGCTCGCCGCCGCGCCCGGGCTGCACGTGCTCGCCACCGGCCGGGAGCCGCTGCGGCTGCGCGGCGAGGCCCGCTGGGAGGTGCCGCCGCTGGAGGTCCCGGACACCGACGATCCGGAGCGGCTCGCCGCCTGCCCCGCGGTACGGATGGTCGCGGCGCGGGCCGGCCTGGGCGGGGGCGCCGACGTCGGCGCGATCGCCGAGGGGTGCCGCCGGCTCGACGGGATCCCGCTCGCCCTGGAGCTCGCCGCCACCCGGGTGCCCGCCCTCGGGGTGGCCGAGCTCGCCGCCCGGCTCCAGGTTCCCCGTGACCGGTTCGGGCTGCTCGGCCGGGGGCCGCGGGACGCGCCCGCCCGGCAGCGCACCCTCGCCGCGGTGATCGACTGGAGCTGGCGGCTGCTCGGCGACGCCGAGCGGGCGGTGCTGCGGCGGCTCGCCGTGCACGTCGGCGGCTGCACGCTGGAGGCGGCCGAGGCGGTGTGCGCCGGGGACGGGGTCGACCGGGCCGAGGTGCTCGACCTGCTCGCCGGGCTCGTCGACCGCTCGCTCGTGGTGCGCGGCGACGGGCCGCGGTTCCGGCTGCTGGAGTCGGTCGCCGCGTACTGCCTCGACCGGCTGCGGGAGAGCGGCGAGGAGGCGGCGGTGCGGCGCCGCCACGCCGAGCACTACCTGGCGCTCGCCCTCCGGGCCGATCCGCTGCTGCGCGGCCGCGGCCAGCGGGAGTGGCTGCAGCGGCTCGACGCCGAGGCGGCGAACCTGCGGGCCGCGCTCGACACCTTCCGCCGCTGCGGGGCGGCCGAGCCGGCGCTGCGGCTCGCGCTCGCGCTCACCTGGTACCGGTTCCTGCGCGGCCGGGTGGGCGAGGCGCGCCGCGCCCTGGAGGCGGCGCTCGCGATCGGCGGCCCGGCCCCGGACGGGCTGCGGGCGGCGGGCGGGGTGTGGCACGCCGGGCTCGCGATCTGGCAGGGGCAGGCCGGGCCGGAGCGGGCGGCCGATGCGCTGGCGGCGTACCGCGGGCTCGCCGGGCCGGCCGAGCGCGCCCGGGCCGAGTGGTTCCTCGCCATGGCGCGCGCCGGCCTCGGGGACGGGGCGGCCGCCGCCGGCCCGCTGGCGGACGCGCTCGCCGCGTTCCGCGCCGCCGGCGACCGGTGGGGTGAGGCGGCGGCGCTGAGCACCCGGGCGATGCTCGCGCACATGCGGCACGACCTCGCCGCGCTCGAGCGCGACGCCCGGCGCAGCGCCGAGCTGTTCGACGAGCTCGGCGACGCGTGGGGGGTGCTGCGGGGCACCGACTGGCTGATCGGCCTCGCCGACCTGTCCGGCGACCACGCCGAGGCGATGCGGCTCTGCCGGGACGGGCTGCGGCTCGCCGAGGAGCTGGGCCTGTGGCCGGACGTGGCCGGGCGGCTGGGCTGGCTCGCCTGGCTGTCGGCGCGGACCGGGGATGTCGCGGGCGCCCGGGAGTACGGCGAGCGGGCGCGGCGGCTCGCCGCCCGGCAGGGGCTGCACCAGGAGGAGGTGCTCGCCCGCCTCGCCCTCGCGGTCGCCGCCCGTCGCGCCGGGGACCCGGCCGAGGCCGAGGGGCACCTGCGCGGGCTGCTCGATGCCGCCCGGCGGCGGGACGGCGAGGGGCCGCCGCCGTACCTGGCGATGGTGCTCGCCGAGCTGGGGCTGCTCGCCGTCGGGCGGGGCGACGCGGCGGGGGCGCTCGACCGGTTCCGCGAGGGGTTCGCGGTCGCCCGCGAGCTGGGCTCGGTCCCGGAGATGGCGTGGGCGCTCGTCGGCATGGCGGCCGCGCTCGTGCCGGATGGCCGCCCCCGCCTCGCCGCGCTGCTGCTCGGCGCGGCCGAGGCCGCCCGCCGGGCCGCCGGGCAGCGGCTCGCCGCCCGCGACCGGGACGACCTGGCCCGGATCACCGCGGCCGTCTAGGCCCCGGCGCCCGGCTTCCCGGAGCGGTTCGCCGCGGGCATGCGGCTCACCCCGGACAAGGCCCGGGCCCTGCCAGCGCCCGGTCCTTTAAACACAT
>QGUZ01000220.1 GCA_003242605.1 Actinomycetota bacterium | reverse complement strand
TTGCGGTGGTCTTCCCATTGCGCCCGCACCGGCGCGGCTCCGGGGGCTCGGGCGCGGCCGACGCCGCCCCGCAGCCGCCGGCGCCGCGCGCCGCCGCCGCGTCCGCCGCCTCCCGATCGCACCGGTCGAGGGCGTCGGCGAGCTCGGCGGGGGAGAGCCCGGGGGTCCGCAGCCGGGCGACCGCGGCCCGGTACGCCGCGGCGTCGAAGCCGTCGATCCGGGACGCCACGTGGCGGAGCCGCTCCTCGTCCGCGCGGAGCCGTACCAGCTCCTGCTCGACGCTCCGGCGCCGCTCCTCGACGTCCCGCAGCCGGGACCGCACGATCAGCGGCAGGGAGACGCTCGGGTCCTGGGCGACCTCGCGGAGCTGCGGCGGGCCCACGCGGACGATCTGCCCGGGGCGGGGACGGTACTCCCGGAGCACGCCGAGCAGGGCGTTGTCCACGGCGATGTTGGTGCTCGAGGCGAGCAGGACGCGCCTGCCCTCCTTGATCAGGTCTGCGACGGCGGCGCGGAGCATGCGCGTCTTGCCGGTTCCCGGCGGTCCCCACACCAGCCACACGCCCGTGCCGAAGCAGGCCCGGTAGGCGTCGGCCTGCGGCGGGAGAAGCCCCGGCGGCGCCGGGACCCGGCCAGGCGTTCCGCCGATCTCCTTGCGGGCGAGCAGGTTGGCGAGGCCGCCGTCGGTGAGCCCGGCGATGCCGTCGCGCAGCGCGGTGAGCAGGAACGTGGGCGGCTGCCGCAGGATCCACACGTGCGGGTCGTCGGGGTCGGCGAACTCGGCGACGCGTACGCGTAACAGCGGTCCTTCGACCGTCGCCTCCATAACGGTGAAGCCGGTGCGCAGGCTGCCCTCGTCCGCGCCGGCCAGCCGCAGCTCGGTGAGCTGGTCGGCACTCAGCTCCGAGCCGCGGATGTCGACCACGAACACGCCGGGCTCACCGGTCGCCCGCGCGGCCCCGACCCGCCGCCACCGTGGTGTGTGCGCGGCTCCTCCCGCCAGCGCGATCCACTCGTCGAGCGCGGTGGTGACCTCGTCCCGCCAGTCCACGTGGCTCCTTCCGCCCGCAGAGCACGGCGCGGGCGACAACCCCGCTCCGCCGGCTCGCCCGGGGAGATGGTAACCGCGCGGGCAACCCGTGCTCTCCGGCTTCGCGGCCACGCGAACGGCACCGATCGGGAACCGTAACCTTGCGGTGAGGGCCGCCGAAGTGCCCGGATCACAACCCGTTGTCCGGCCGCGCGGGGCGGCGGGTCAGCGCTTCGGCCCGGACAGGTTGACCGCGCACCGGACGAGGCGCGGGTCGGCCACGATGTCGAGCAGTGCGGCCGCGGTGTCCGCCCTGGTCATCGGCCGTGGCCGGGCGAGCAGGTCCGTGGTGATCTCCAGCGGGCCTTCCGCGGGCTTGTCGGTGAGCCGGTTGAGGCGGGCGATCGTCCAGTCGAGCGGGCCGGCCTGCGGCTCGCGTTCCATGGCGCGGGCGTCGGCGTAGGCGTCCCTGAACACCAGGCGAAGGACGGCGAGGGGCAGCCGCGGCCGGACGCCGACGATCGGATACGCGCTGGTCACGACCAGCCGCCGGACGCCGTGCCGGGCCATCGCCGCGGTGACCACGCGGATCACCTCGGCGGCCTGGTGGGGTCCGCCACGGGACGGGGCGGCCACGATCGCGATGACCGCGTCCGCGCCGCGCACGGCCGACGCCACGGCCTGGGGATCGCGGCCGTCGCCCACGACGACGCCGGCGAGGCGGGACCGCTCGGTGAGCGCGTCCGGGCGGCGGGTGAACGCGGTCACCCGATGGCCACGGCGGAGCGCCTGGTCCACCACGTGCCGGCCGGTGCGGCCGGTCGATCCGATGACGGTCAGCTTCACGACGCCTCCTGTGGCCGGGGCCGGCCCGTGCGGCCCGGGAACGCGCCGGTGAGCCGGAGCATGGCGTGGGAGCCGCGCAGGGACGCCTTGACCAGGGCGAACGCCACGGGGTTCGCGGTGACGGACATCCGCAGCGTGTTCACCGACGCCCGCACCGCGGCGAAGCCGTACCGGCGCATCCGCCGCTCGTAGTCGGCGATGGCCGGCAGCAGGTCCCGGTCCGGCCAGGCGGCGGCGAGGTTGCGGGCGAGCAGGGCCGCGTCCCGGAGGGCGGTGTTGGCGCCGACGCCGCGGGACGGCGGCATGCTGTGGATCGCGTCGCCGATGACGGTGACGTTGGTCGTCGGCCACGGCTTCACCGCGGGTGCGGTGCGGATCGTCAGCGTGGTCACCGTCGCCGGGTCGGTCATCGCCACCAGCCGCCGCAGGCGGTCGTCCCAGCTCCGCACGGCGGCCAGGGCGAGGCGGTACGGCGCGGCGCCTCGCTCGGGGGTCCCGTCGGCGTGACCCAGTGAGCGGGGCCGCCCGGTGAGCGCCCACACCAGATAGTCGCCGCGGTCGGGCGGGAGCATGCGCTCGGGCGGCCGGGCCGCGCCGTCCGGCTCGTCCTGCTCGTGCAGGGCGAGGAACATGTTGATCCCGCCGGGTGCCAGCACCATGACCGGGCCGCGGCGCAACCGGGCGGGCAGCAGCGCCCGGACGTCGGCGGTGAGCGGCAGGCGTCCGCCGATGCTGATCACGCCGGTGTCGATCCGCTCGGCGTGCGGCAGCAGCTGGGCGCGGACCCGGGAACGGCCGCCCTCGGCGCCGACGAGCACCCTGCCGGAGGCCTCGGTGCCGTCGGCGAAGAAGGCCGTCACGTTCCGTCCGTCCGTCTCGTACCGGACGAGCTCCTTGCCGAACCGCACGTGCTCCTCGATCCCGTCGAGCAGCACCTGGCGCAGCGTGTACCGGTTGACCGAGCGGTGGGCCGCGACCGGGTCGGGGGCCGTGCCCGGCCGTACCACGTCCACGGACATCAGCGTGCGGAGCCGCTCGGTGAGGAAGGCGAACGCGAGCGGCGGCCTGCCGCAGGCGGCGCGCAGCAGGTCGAACCGGTCCGGCGGCAGGCAGGCGTGCAGCGCCCGGCTTCCGTCCGGGTCGATGTGCAGCCGGTACCCCTCCCGGAACTCCTCCGGGGACGACGCCCGCTCGAAGACGGTCACCTCGACACCGGCCCGGCGCAGCCCTTGCGCCAGGCACAGCCCGCCGATCCCGGCCCCTGCGATCAGCACCCGTGGCGGTGCCTCGGCCATCACGACCTCCTTGGCTAAGAGATTTGCTAAATAATTTAGCTAAATCTCTAGCATGATCCGGATAGGATGTCCACCCGGAAGGGAGGCGAGACCGGCGTGACGGGCCCGAGGGATCCCGGCGAGCGGCTGCTGATGGAGGTCGGCCGCCAGATCGGAGGCCGCTTCAGCACCGCGGTCGTGCTCTTCCACTCCGCGGTGGCCGCCCGCGTCGGCCTCAACGTCACCGACTACAAGTGCGCCGACATCCTCTACCGCGCCGGTCCCATGCACCCCGGCCGCCTCGCCGAGCTCACCGGCATGTCGACCGCGGCCACCGCCCAGGTCCTCGCCCGCCTCGAACGCGCCGGCCTCATCCGCCGCGAACCCGACCCCGCCGACCGCCGCCGAACCGTGGTCCACCCGGTGACCGACAGCGACACCTACCGCGAGCTCTCCCGGGTCTTCGCCGACTTCGGCGGTCGCGTCGCCGCCGTCATGAGCCGCTACGACGAGGCCGCCCTGCGCGTCATCGCCGACTTCGTCACCGAGATGACCGAGACCCTGGAGACGGAGGCGATCCGCCTGCGCACCCGAGCCGCCCACGGGGACCCGCCGGCCCAGGGCCGGGAACCCGGCGAGCCCCGGCGGTGATACGGCTCGGCCCGGGCGAGGCGCAGCCGCCCGTTTTCGCCGCCCGGTGCGGCGGCCCACCGGTCTCGGGCCGCCGCTGCGCCGCCGTACGGCGCGTCGGCGACGATGGCGCCGTGGTGATCGGCCCGGCCTCACTCCGGGGACGAGCTAGCGCTCGTCGCTCCGTCCGGACACGTACGTCTCGAGCGGTACGCCACAGGCCCAGAGCTGATCGAAGTAGCCGACGAAGTAGCGCAGGAACTCCGGGCTGTCCACGCGGAACCCGCTGAGCTCCTGGCTGGCCACACCGGAAAAGGCGAGGAAGACGGTGCTGTCGTCGAACAGGGCCATGTTGAGGCCGTCCGCCCTCAGCTCCCAGTTGATCACCCGCGCGTCATAGTTGCGGATGTCCTTGGTTTCCTCGTAGTGGCGTTCCGTCCACTTGCGCATCTCCCGGTTGGAGACGCCGATGATGCGGCGCACCGAGCGGGCGCCGGGACAGCGCGCCCAGTCCAGCACCGCCGCGAAATATCGGGCGGCGGCCTCGCTCGTGTAGTGCTCGGGCGGGTGGCGCCGAATATAGGTGACCAGAATCCGGCTGCGGGCCGTTCCGACCCTTTCGGCCGCGTTGCGATAGAACTGTTCGTTGTCGAGGTACCAGGCGGGCCGCAGTACGCCCGACTCCGGAACGGCCAGCTCCCCGCGGGGCGGTGCGCCGGTGATCTCCCGGTCGGCCTGCACCCATTTCCTGCGCCATTCGGACTCTTCTCCGTTGCAGGCCTGCACGAACGCGCGCGTCTGCTCCCATGAAGGGAAACGGTGTCCGTTGAGGATCGCGGAGACCGTTGCGGGTGAGCAGTGCATCGCGGCCGCGAGCGCCTGCTGCGGCGGCTTGCCCGCCATGCGATGAAGGTCCTGGAGCTCCAGGGCGAAGCGTTCCCGGGGCACCGAGGGGTCGAGACGTCGATGCGGCGCTGGCATGGGCGTACCTCAGCTGCGGGAGGTGCTCACGCCATCATTGCATCCGCTTCCGTTCTCATCCGCAACCTTCCGCGGAATTACGTATTTCCGCCGTCGATCGCGATGGTCGTTCATCTTTCGCCCTCGTCAGGACCTGTGGACGTGCGCGGGAAGCCGGCGTTACACGGTATTCCACGGCCGCAATCCACGGTTGCATTCCACCGCCGCATTCTCCGGCCGCACGTGAGGGGTGGTCGCCGTGTAGTGACGAGCGAATCATATGCCGAAAGAACGGTCGGGCCATCACTTCGGCCCGGGCAAGGACGAGAAGCGATGGCCCGTGCAGACACAGCAAGGAGCCGCCATGCTGCGCCTGAACACAATATGCCATCGGGCCGTCGATGTGGCCAGGAGGCCTCAGCCGATTGCCGCCATCGCGGTCGCGGCCACGTTCGCCGCAAATGAGGCGCTATTGACGATTTTCGGGATCGCGATGACGGTCGCCGTGGCGCTCTTTCTGAGCGCCGTGGCGATCCTGCTGTTCCGTGCGGCGCTGCGGGTCGACGACCCTGCCTTCGAACGCACGGTCTACCTGCTCAAGCTGGTGTCCGTGTACGGTCCCCGGGTGCTGCTCGCCAGACGGTCCCGGCAGATCACGGAGGCCTGTGTCGCCGGCGTGTTGCAGGCACCGCCCCCGCCTCCCGCCGTTCCGCGCTGCGCGGAGTGCCGCCTCTGCGGCGGCAGGCGGGAACGGTGACCGCGGCGGCGGAAGCCGTTGCGCGAATCGCCGGTCGTCTCACCGGTCGTCTCATGCGGCGCGAGCGCGGTCGAACGCCACGGCCGGTGCACCGCGACCGCGGACCCGGCGGTAGACCCTGTCCTCGCGCGAACTCCCGGCCGTATCCCTGGCGGCGGTGCCCCACGGGGAGGATGCGCCGTGGTCCCGTGGCACCACGGCCCGCCGCGCGGCTCGCGCGCGGCGGACGCCCGTGCCCGGCGCGGCCGTCCGGGCACGGCCCTGGGCGGCCGCGCCGTCGATCACCGGTGCCGGACGGTGCGGTGCGACTGCATGGGCTCGACCTACTGCCGACCGCGGTCGGCGACGGGGAGCCGTTGCGGCGGGCCGCCCGTTCCCACATCGCGGCCGGTGACCCTTCCCCGAGGAACCTCCCCACATCGTCGATGACCTTGCGCTCCTCGGCCTTCCGGCGCATCCGACCCGGATGTGGCCCCACCGGGCGGTACGGCGGGCACGGTGGTGGACCCGATGCCTCGGCGAAGACGCGTCCCGGGCCGGGGCGGCTGCGCCGCGCCGGCCCGGGACGCGAGCGGCCCCGGCATCGCTCGACCTGGCGGACGGGCGACGCCGACCGATCGGTGGGCGATGTCCGGGGGATCCGAGTCCTAAGCGACCGCCCCGCCGTCCGGATGTCCTCCTACGGCGGAGGGACCACTTGCCTCCTCGTCGGCTCCCAGCCAGTCCCGGACTTCGGCGACCTCCTCATCGGTGAGCGGCGCGTCCGCCGACTCGGCGTACTCGAGTACATAACCGATGAAGGCCTCTCTGATCTCCTCCGCGGTCGGCGGCGGCTGACGATAGAGGGGACAGCCGCCATAGGTTGCCCCGCGTGCGACATAGGAGATGCTGTTTCGGCTGACGGCGAGGCCCTGCTCCCGCAGGCGGTCACGGCACCAGCTCGTGCACTGCGTCAGGTTGAAGGGATGGGTGCGGGTGTACTCGGAGAGCGCCTCGTAGATCGGCGGCCATGACTCGCGCGGCAATCGGGGCAGGCCGACGACCGCGGCCATCCGCTTGACGGCATCCGGAAGGCTCGTCCCCGGGAACGGGAGCTGCTCGGCTTCGACGGGTGGCTCGTGACGGGACTCGTCCCACAGGTGGTGCTGCGAGACTCGCAGGTTGGGCAGGTTCAGGCTCTCCAGCGCTCGGCGGAACCCCCCGTAGCCGAACCAGTTGCTCTCCTTGATCACATCGCCCAGGTCGTCGTGGAGCTGCTGCGCCAACACGGCCATGTTCAGCGCCGCGGGCGCGCTCTCGTACTCGGCGGTGATCCGTGACCGAAACGCCTCATATGCCCCGTCGAAGGACGCGACCGAGACGGGTGTGACCTGGGTGTCCACGAACCCGGCCGCCATGTCGTCGCTCGCGTCGTCGTCGAGGTCCGGCTGCTCGCCGTAGACCAGCGCCAGCAAGTGCCTGCTGTCGAGCGCCCGGTCGGCGATCGAGGTGTACGCCTCCGCCGCGACGGTCGGAGACACGATCGTGGTCCGCCGGTCGGCGCGCCGGATCCGTTGCAGCAGCGGGGTCATGTCGGAATCACCGGAGGCGATGACGAATTCCTGGTATGTGGGGTCCGCGGAGAGCGCGTCAACGGCGTCGATGACCAGTCTGATGTCGGCGCCGTTCTTCGTGGCGTTGTAACGGGGGCAGTCGATCACCTCGAAGCCTGCGCGGACGAAATTCTGTCGGAATCGGGAGAAGTAGCACCGCTCCCCGGCCTCGCCGTGAAACACCCATCCGGCCGGATTGAGGTAGCAGCGAAGGATGAGCCAGCGTCGTGGGCCATCGGTGATCAGCGTCGTCGACAGGCGCCGGAGCCATGCCGCCGGATCACCGGCGAACGTGAACGCAGCGTACGGATCCAAATTGTGCAGACCGAGGAAGACGTTATCGAAGTCGAGGTAGAGCGCAGTTCTGACATGGCCCATAACGAATCTCTACCAACCGCCGATCGGTCACAAACCGTTAAAGCCGGTGGGTCGAGACGCGCGATTCCCGCAGGCGGGCTTGTGCGCTTTCTCTGGATGTGTTGCGTTGCCGTGCGCCTGCGGATCGGAGCAGGCCGATGGCGCTCGCACGGCCGGCTCGGGCGAGAATGGCGAGCGGTATTCTTGGTGGCCGGCCTTCGGGCCGGCCACGACCATGCCATAGGGCCGCCGCCGATACGGAACGGACATGATGAATCTTTCACCGGCAGACGTCCTCGAGGCCGCCGAGCGCATCCGTGGCCGGGTGCGCAGGACACCCGTGCTCGAGCTGGAGCACGGCGACCTGTTCCCCGGCGGCCCGGTGCTGCTCAAGCTGGAACTGCTGCAGCACACGGGGTCGTTCAAGCCGCGCGGGGCGTTCAACCGGATCCTCAAGGCCGCCGAGGAGGGCGGAATTCCGGAGGCCGGGGTCGTGGCCGCGTCCGGGGGGAACGCCGGCCTGGGCGTCGCGTACGCCGCGAACCGCCTCGGGGTGCGGGCGCGCGTCTTCGTCCCCGAGACCGCGCCGCAGGTGAAGGTGGCGAAGCTGCGCAAGCTCGGCGCGGAGGTCGTGCAGACGGGGCGTATATATAACGACGCGTACCGGGTGGCGGTGGCGGAGAGCGAGCGGACCGGGGCGCTGTTCTGCCACGCGTACGACCAGCCGGAGATCTGCGCCGGGCAGGGCACGCTGGGGCTCGAGCTCCTCGAGCAGGCCGAGGACGTGGACACGGTGCTGGTCGCGGTGGGCGGCGGTGGGCTGCTCGCCGGGGTGGCGACCGCCCTCCACGGGCACGCTCG
>QGUZ01000219.1 GCA_003242605.1 Actinomycetota bacterium | reverse complement strand
GACACCTGCTCGAGGAAGTCGACGAGCCCGCCCTCGGGGTTCGCCTCCTGGAACTCCTGGGCGACCGCGATCAGCTCGTTGAGGTTCTCCAGCCGGCTCGCGTCCTGCGGGTCGTCGGAGTTCTCCAGCTCGGCCCGGTACCCGGTGCGGGCGAGCACCTCCTCGGCGAGCTCGGCGACCGGCAGCTCCTTGCGGCGCAGCTCCTCCAGCAGCTCGGTGAACTCCCGGATCGCGTTGATCGAGCGGGTGGCGAGCCCGGGCACCTCTTCGGCGCGCCGCATCGCCTCCCAGAACGGGACGCGCTCCCGCGCGGAGAAGGCCTCCAGCATCGCCTCGGCCCGCTCGCCGATGCCCCGCTTGGGCACGTTGAGGATGCGCCGCAGCGACACCGTGTCGTTGGGGTTGGCGAGCACCCGCAGGTAGGCGAGCAGGTCGCGGACCTCCTTGCGCTCGTAGAAGCGCACGCCGCCGACCACCTTGTACGGCAGGCCGGTGCGGATGAAGATCTCCTCGAACACCCGGGAGGCCGCGTTGGTGCGGTAGAACACCGCGACGTCGCCGGGCCGCACCCCCTCCTCGTCGGCGAGCCGGTCCACCTCCTCGGCGACGAACATCGCCTCGTCGTGCTCGTTGTCCGCGACGTACCCGACGATCTTCGGGCCCGGCCCCTGGTCGGACCAGAGGTTCTTGGGCTTGCGCCCGGTGTTGTGGGAGATCACCGCGTTCGCCGCGGAGAGGATCGTCTGGGTGGAGCGGTAGTTCTGCTCCAGCATGATCGTGCGCGCGTCCGGGAAGTCGCGCTCGAACTCGAGGATGTTGCGGATCGTCGCGCCGCGGAACGCGTAGATCGACTGGTCGGCGTCGCCCACCACGCACAGCTCGGCGGGCGGCACCCCGTCGCCGCCGCCCTCGAGCACCGGCTCGCCGTCGGCGGTGCGCCGCTCCGGCCGCCCCACCAGCTCGCGGATGAGCACGTACTGCGCGTGGTTGGTGTCCTGGTACTCGTCGACGAGCACGTGCCGGAACCGGCGGCGGTAGTGCTCGGCCACGTCCGGGAAGAGCTGGAACAGCGAGACCGTGAGCATGATCAGGTCGTCGAAGTCCATCGCCCCGGCCTCGGTGAGCCGCCGCTGGTAGGCCGCGTACGCCTCGGCGAGCGTCTTCTCCAGGTGGGTGCGGGCCCGGTTCGCCGCGGTCTCGTAGTCGACCAGCTCGTTCTTGAGCGCGCTCACCTGCGCGGAGAACGAGCGCGGCGGGTAGCGCTTGGGGTCGAGGTCGAGCTCCCGGCAGACCAGCGCCATCAGCCGCTGCGCGTCGGCCTGGTCGTAGATGGAGAAGCTCCCGGGGAACCCCAGCCGCTTCGCCTCCCGGCGCAGGATGCGCACGCACGCGCTGTGGAAGGTCATCACCCACATCGCCCGCGACCGCGGCCCGACGAGCCGCTCGACGCGCTCCTTCATCTCCCGGGCGGCCTTGTTGGTGAACGTGATCGCGAGGATCTCCCCCGGGTGCACGTCACGTTCGGCGAGCAGGTAGGCGATGCGGTGGGTGAGCACCCTCGTCTTGCCGGACCCGGCGCCCGCGACGATGAGCAGCGGCGAGCCCTCGTGCAGCACGGCCTCGCGCTGCTGCGGGTTGAGTCCGTCGAGGAGGGGCGAAGCGTGGGAAGTTCCGGTCGGCACGTCCCCTAGGTTATGGCCGCCGGCCGCCGCGGTCGCGCCCGTCCCGCGAAAACCCTTTCGAATCCCGGCGATCGCCCGGGCGGCGCGGCCGGAATGCCGGACGTGACGCGCCGGTTGGCAGGCAAAGAGGAGGTCAAGTGGTGCTGGACGACGCTGAGGTGCGCCGGGTGCTGGCGGTGACTGCACACCCGGACGACGTCGACTTCTCCGCCGCCGGGACGATCGCCACGCTCACCGACAAGGGCATCGAGGTCGTCTACCTGGTGGTGACCGACGGGGACGCCGGCGGGTTCGACCGCGACGTCGACAACGGCGGCATGGCCGAGCTGCGGCGGGCCGAGCAGCTCGCGGCGGCCGCGTGCGTCGGGGTGACCGACGTGCGGTTCCTGGGCTACCCGGACGGCAGGCTGGAGCCGTCGCTCGGGCTGCGGCGGGACATCGCGCGGGTCATCCGGCAGGTACGGCCCGACCGGGTCATCACCATGAGCCCGGAGCGCGACTACCGGCGGATCGGCCGCAGCCACCCCGACCATCGGGTGGTGGGCGGGGCGACGCTCGACGCGGTCTATCCCGACGCGCGCAACCCCTACGCGTTCCCCGAGCTGCTCGAGGAGGAGGGGCTCGAGGCGTGGACGGTGCGCGAGGTGTGGCTCACCAGCCCCACCCCGAACCACGCCGTGGACGTCACCGACACGCTCGACCGCAAGCTCGCCGCGCTGCGGGCGCACAAGAGCCAGACCGCGCACCGCGCGGACCTCGAGGACTGGATCCGGCGCAGCCTCGCGGCGAACGCCGCCGAGTTCGGGCTGCCCGAGGGCCGGTACGCCGAGCTGTTCCAGGTGGTCGACACGGCCTGACCGGCGCACCCCGGCCTGCCCCGGTGCGCCCCGCCGTACCGCCGTCGCGCCGGGCGCGGTGGACGCGGCCTGAGGAACGGGAGAGCCCCGGCCGGGAGGACCGGCCGGGGCTCCGTTCAGACGCGAGCGAAACCTGGGATCGCGCGGACGATCACACGGCGCTCTTCGGGCAGGCGAACTCGTACGACTGCGACACGCTCGACGCGGTCGGCGAGGTGATGGTGAGCGTCACCGTGCCGTAGCTCTTCGAGCCGTGCGGGTCACCGTCGATCGAGAAGTTCACCGGGTAGGTCCCGGCGTGGTTCACCGTGAAGCTGCCGCTCTTCGAGGCGCTGCCGGCCGTCCAGCGGTAGGACACCGTGGCGGGACCGCTCACCGAGATGCGGCCCACCGCGTTCACCCGCGACCCCTTGGTCCCGACGCAGCTGGAGGTGTCCGGCGTCAGGCTGATGGAGACGACCTGGGCCGTCGAGCCCGGCGCCGGCTTGGGGTGCGGCTTGCCGGGCTTCGGGTGGTGCGGCTTGCCCGGCTTGGGGTGGCCGGGACGGTGGCAGTGCACCACGTAGCCGTCGGTGTCATCCTTGGCGAAGCGCGGGTGGACGATGTCGAGCTTCACCCAGCCCCGGTGGCTGCGGCCCGGAGCGAAGGAGTAGGCCACCTTCTTGGCGCCCCACACCTTGGTCCGGCCCCGGTCCACGACCTTGCCGTTGTGAATCCAGCGGTACGTCACCACCGTCGGCCGGCTGACCCGGATCACACCCTCGGCCGTGACCCGCCGGTACGGCGTGCAGACGCCGTCGAAGTTCGGCACGTTCACCTGGGCCTTGGCGAACACCGGCTTGGGCCGCTTCGGCTTGCACGAGACCGTGAAGTGGGCCTTGCCGGTGGTCGCCTTGTACGGGGCGAGCACCCGGAGGGCCTGCCAGCCCTTCGTGCTGCGGGAGAAGGTCGCGTTCTCCTTGACGGTGATGGTCTTGACGCCGTGGCCGCGCAGGGTCACGGTCTTGACCTTGCTCTTCGAGCCGTCACCGTGCAGCCACTGGTAGGCCACCTTCGTGACGCCCTTGACCCGGACCTTGATCTTCGAGGTGAACGAGACCGTGGCCGGGCAGGCGCCGACGTAGTACTTGGGCGACGCCACAGGGGTGGTCACGAGGGCCTTGGGCTTGCCCCCGCCGGTGGCGCTCGCCGCCGCGGGCGTGGCCGTGAGGCCGATCAGCCCGGTGGCGAGCATCGCCGCACCGACGCCGGCCGCCGCGAATTTGCGGACGAACATCGACTTCATGAGGGTGCGAACTCCAATCGTCGAGTTGCAATGCATGGGACGGTCGCCGCGCCGACAGCACCGTGCCAGGCCACGGCAAAGTCCCAGTAAACAGTTTTTACCAAAACATTGCCAGGGATGTGAGGTCCATTACCGTGACGGCCTCGTCGCGATCCGTGGCAATTTAGGAACGGGACAACCTTCGCGCCACCCGGGACGTCATATATCCGAATGCGTTGGTGGCCCAATGCACGAGCGCGGGGGCGAGCAGGCCGTATCGACGACGCAGTTCGCAAAAGATCACCCCGGCCCCGGTGGTGCCCGCCACCGTGCCGAGGGTGAAATTGACCCTGCCCATTTTCATCGCGTTTTCCGCCGCAACCGCGGAATTTTCATCCCGTTTGGGCGGTTTGGCGAGCAGGGCGGCGGCCGCGGGATTGGCGCGGTACGCGTCGAGCGCGGGCAGCACGTGCCACAGGCCGAACAGGCCGGAGGAGACCGCGGTCGCCGCGAGCGGCCCGTGCGCGCGCTCGGCCAGCCCGTACACCACGCCGCGGAAGCCCACCTCCTCCAGCAGCACCGTGCCGACCGGCACCTGGAGCAGGACCTCCTCGGCGAGCCGGGCGCGGGAGATGCCGAGGGCGCGCTCGTCGAGCAGCAGCGGCCGGAGGCGCGGATGGGCGAGCGCGGCCGCGTACCCGGCGGCGACGCCGGCCGCGAGCGCCGCGCCGGCGAGGGCGCCGCGCCGTCCCGCGGTGAAGCCAAGCTCGCGCCAGGACAGCCCGGCGCGCCGGGCGAGCGCGACCAGGGCGCCGGTGGCGGCGGCGGAGGTCAGCGGCGCGAGGCGCGGGGCGACCCGGTTGTTGAGCAGGTTCGCGGCCGCGAGCACGGCGATGATCGGCACCATGCCGTCCAGTCAACACCGCCGCGCGCCGGAACGCGCGGATCCGCGCCCACCCGGCGGGTACGGCCGTGGGGGGCTGACGTCCGGCCGGGCCGTTACGGCACCGGGTCCCCGAACTTCGCGCAGGCCGCGACGCCCTGGTCCTGCCCGGCGCGGAAGGCCGCCTGCCGCTCCGGCCCGGTGCCGTGGGCGTCCGGGCGCCACCACTCGTCGGTGGGGTCGCCGGCCGCGGCGAGGTTGGCGAACAGCTCCTCGTCGTCGCCCTCCTCCTTGGTGAGCCGGCCGGCCTGCACCAGCCAGCCGATCACCGCGCCCGCGTAGCAGTCGGCCTGCAGCTCCCGGTTCTTGTTCAGCCGGAAGTCCGTGGTGAGCTGCGCCTGCACGGCGTGCCCCAGCTCGTGCGGGATGATCACGTAGACCGCACCGTCGCCGATCTCGTCGTACAGCTCCTCCAGCCACCGCTCGTCGAAGGCGACGAAGTGCCCGATCGGGCAGTAGAAGGCGTTTTCCGGCACGGCCTCCTGGTCACCGCAGGCCGGGCCGTTCCGGCCGACGTAGGGGATGAAGCGCTGGATCGGCCGGTACTCGCGCCCGTCGGCGGCGAACTGCTGCTGCCAGTACTCCTCGGTGAGCGTGCGCGCGAGCACCACGTCCTCGGCGAAGTTGTCGCCTGCGAGGGTGGTCGACTTCCGGGTCAGCGATCCGCCCTCGCGCGCCGAGTTCGCCTCCTCGTACTCCCCCTCGACCCGCGCGGCGTTGCGGGGGTCGCCCAATATGTCCTCGAAGCCGGGGATCGGAGCGCAGGCGACCGCGACGGCGGCGGCGAGCGCGGTCGCCAAGGGGGCTAAACCACGAGGCTTCACAGATCAATCGTGACCCATGGGTCACCGACATGTCGTGCAGTTCGCAATTTTTGACTCGCGAACCACACGCACCGTCCGGGACCGGCACAGGCCTACACGAGCCGGCGGGCGGTGGCCCAGCGGGACAGCTCGTGGCGGTTGGAGAGCTGGAGCTTGCGCAGCACCGAGGAGACGTGGGTCTCGACGGTCTTGACCGAGATGAACAGCTCCTTGGCGATCTCCTTGTACGCGTAGCCGCGGGCGATGAGCCGCAGCACCTCGCGCTCCCGCTGGGTGAGCGAGTCGAGCTCGGGGTCGATCGGCGGCGCCTGGGTGGAGGCGAACGCGTCCAGCACGAACCCGGCGAGCCGCGGCGAGAACACCGCGTCCCCGTCGGCGACCCGGAGGATCGCGTCGGTCAGCTCCTTGCCGCCGATGGTCTTGGTCACGTACCCGCGGGCGCCCGCCCGGATCACGCCGATCACGTCCTCGGCCGCGTCGGACACCGACAGCGCGAGGAACCGCACCGGGGAGCCCTTGCCGAGCACCCGGCGCAGCACCTCCTGGCCGCCGCCGCCCGGCATGTGCACGTCGAGGAGCACGACGTCCGGCTTGAGCTCCTCGATCGCCCGCACCGCGGAGTCCACGTCCCCGGCCTCGCCGACGACCTCGACCTCCGGCCCGAGCTCGGCACGCACGCCGGCCCGGAACAGCCGGTGGTCGTCCACGATCAGCACCCTGGTCGTCATGGCTCCTCCCGCTTCATCGTCAACGTCACCTCGGTGCCCTCGCCAGGGGCCGTCCGGATCCGGGCGGCTCCGCCGTTCCGCTCCATCCGGCCGATGATCGACTCGCGGATGCCCATGCGGTCGGGCGGCACCGCGTCCAGGTCGAACCCCTTGCCGCGGTCGCGGACGAAGACGGTGACCTCCTCCGGCTCGACCTCCGCGTACACCGAGACGACCGACGCCTCAGAATATTTCGCCGCGTTCACCATCGCCTGCCGGGCCGCCTGCACGAGCGCGTTGAGCCGCGGCGTCAGGTCGGCGTCGCCGACACAGACCACCTCGATCGGCACCCCGTGCTCGTCCTCGACCTCGGCGGCGACCCGCTTCACCGCGGCGGCCACGGTCCGGTCGGCGTCGGCCCTGGGCTGGTAGAGCCAGTTGCGCAGCTCCCGCTCCTGGGCGCGGGCGAGCCGCAGCACCTCGCGCGGGTCGTGCGCGTTGCGCTGGATCAGGGTGAGGGTGTGCAGCACCGAGTCGTGCACGTGGGCGGCGAGCTCCGCGCGTTCCTCCTGCCGGATGCGCTCGCGGCGCTCGTCCTGCAGCTCCTTGACGAGCACGGTGATCCACGGCGCGGCGATCACCGCGATGCCGCCGACCACCACGCCGGTGAACATCAGCCCGGTCTGGGCGGCGGCGAGCTCGCCGCTCGCCGCGAGGAAGCCGATCGCGCCCACGACGACGAGGAGCAGCCCGAACGCGGTGCGCAGCCACGAGCTGCGTACCTTGCGGACCGCGCCGCTCACCCACCGCTGCCGCAGCGAGTCGGCCTGCTGCCACAGCACGAGGCCGCCGATGCCGACCACGGCGATCGCCCAGGTGCCGAACCCCCGCAGGGTCCCGACGGTGAGCATGGTGAGCGCGGTCAGCGCCATGCCGATCGCGGCGTAGGCGGTGAGCTGCGCCCAGTCCCGCGCGGGCTTGGGCCCGGTGTGCGGGACGCTCGGGGTGAACATCCACAGCGCCGCGTACGCGACCACGCCCACGCCCTGCACGACGGTGAGCAGCACGAAGGCGAGCCGCAGCACGACGGGGTCGAGCCGGAGCTGCTCGGCCACGCCCTGCGCGACCCCAGCGATCAGGCGGCCCTCGACCGGCCGGCGCAGCCGGGGGTACGGCGCGTCGGCGGCCTGCGACGCTGTCGGCGGCTGGGTGGGTGGTTTGTCGGGCATGGTCCCTGCATCGTCACACGTAGGCGCGGTGGCGCGCATCAGGGTGCGCCCTGATCTCCTCCCCCAGTTCTCGGGGTCGGCTCAGGGGTCTCCCCGATGGCCGTGGCCGTCCGGCCCGAGCACGATAGGGAGCATGATGAGCACGACCACGCCCGAACCGGACACCCGGCCTTCCGAAGCCGGCGAGGGCGCCCTGCGGCGTGCCGGTGAGGGACGCCTGCTCACCGGGGTCTGCGCCGGGCTCGGCCGGTACGCCGGGATCGACCCGGTGCTGATCCGCGTGGGCTTCGCCGTGCTCGTCCTCGGGTCGGGTATCGGCTTCTTCCTGTATATCGCGGCGTTCCTGCTGATGAGCCGCGACGACGGCGGCCCCGGCTACGCCGAGCAGTGGACCGGCCGCCGCTTCGACGCGCAGACGGTGCTCGCCCTGCTCACCGCGGTGCTCGCCTTCGGCCTGATGATGAACCTGGTCAGCGACACCGTGGGGCCGGGCACCGTGGTCGTCGGCACGGTGGCCGCGATCGCCCTGCTCGCCGCCCGCCGCCGCGGCGTGGACCTGCTCGCGGTCGCCCGCTCGCTGCCGGACCGGGTGACCGGGCGGCGCACCGCGCGCACCTCCGACACCCGCGGCGCGGCGGACGCGACCCCGCCCTCGCCGGACGCCCGGCCCGCCGGGGCGGGCTCCGCGACGGCCGCGGAGCCACAGGCCCCGCGGCGGGAGGAGCCCGCGCCCGCCCCGCCCGGCGCCCCCGCCGCGCCCGCGCCGGAGGCGTCCGGAAGCCCCGCGCCGGAGGCGCCCGCGAGTACTGCGCCGGAGGCGCCCCCGAGTACTGCGCCGGAGGCGCCTGCGGGCACCGCCCCGGAGGGGCC
>QGUZ01000218.1 GCA_003242605.1 Actinomycetota bacterium | reverse complement strand
ACGAGTTCCTCTTCGCCCTGCTCTTCCTCGTCGAGGACCGCGACCGCTGGACCGTCAGCCTCGGCCTCTCCCAGCTCGCCGGCGCCATCGAGGTCCCCACCACCGTCCTCATGGCCGGCTCGGTCGTCCTCACCCTCCCCATCGTGATCATCTTCTTCGCCTGCGAACGCCTCATGACCGGCGGCCTCACGATGGGCGCGGAGAAAGGCTGACCCTCGAGAGCGGCCGGGGTGCGCGGGAGAACACCGCCTGGTGACGCCGTTTCCGGCGGAACGCTTCCCCACATCCGCCTCTGATCCGGCGACAGGTCACTCGCTGAACGGCCCTCTGGCTTCACCTCAGGTCGTCCCACCTCCACGGCTCAGCGGGGCTCCCGTCGGGTTTCTCGCCCAAACCTGAACCGCTCATTGTGATCGGCAAGCCGCATGAACGTGGCAAATTGCCCTGCCGGAGGAAGCCGACCCGCCACCACCGCGACCTGCTAATCCGCTCCCACCCTCGCCAAGCCGTCCAACAACCGAGCCGCACCGAGCGGATCGCTCAGATCGGCCGCAGCGGCCGGACCACGCGCAAGCAGCACCGCAACCTGCTCATCCGCCCCCACCCTCGCCAAGCCGTCCAACAGCCGAACCACACCAGAGGGGTCGGTGAGATCCACCTCGACAGCGGCCCGCTCCGCCAGCACCGCAACCTGCTCACCCGCCACCACCCTCGCCAACACGCCCAACAGCCGAACCACACCGAACGGATCGGCGAGACCGACCTCCGCAGCGGCTCGCCGCGCCAGCACCGCGACCTGCTCATCCGCCCCCACCCTCGCCAAACCGTCCAACAGCCAAGCCACACCAGACGGGACGCTCAGGAGGGCATGAGTGACAACCCAGTGGGCGGCGCGATGGTCAGTGGGTGCACGCCGCGCATCAGGGAGACGAGGGCCGCTCCGGTGTGGGGATCGCCTTGAGCGGCGGCGTTCTTCAGCAGCTGAGCCGCATCGCGATACAGCCCTCGATCGAGGGCGGCGTAGCCAAGGGCCGCTTGGTCGGTGAGGAAGGCGTGAGTGGACGCTGCGGTCCAGAAATCAATCGGGGGGATCTCTTCGGCGTGGGTACGGTGCCCGTGTTGCTCTAGGTAGTCGGCCAGCCGGTAGAGCGAACCCTGCCCGGTTGCCGAGGGCGGGGTGGGGCCGGTACCGGCACGACGCTTGCGCTGGTTGCGAGGCGCACCCGCTTCAACCGGGACCAGGATGCCCGGGATGCCGTTGCAGGGCTTTGTGACATAGTCCAAGGCGCGTTCCAACCAGTCGGGACCGGTCAGCTCCCATTCGCTGTCGGTGAGGTAGCCAGGGGCCGCAGCGGCCAAGAACGCCAATGGCAGGTGTGGGCCCGCCCCCAGGCGGCGGGCGTCCATGGCGGCGTGGATCAATGCCTTGGCCGCGGACGGGGCATGGGTGTAGCGACCCATCAGCACTGGCACGCCGGCCAGGTACTGCGTGATTCGACCATCCGTGGCGTTCTGAGCGGCCTCGTGCAGGCGTGGATCCTCATCACTCCGCTCGATCAGCGCCTCCAGGTCAGCACCGGTGAACGCGTCTGGTACGCGGATGTCGTGCCCGTCCAGCAATTCCCGAGCCTGGGCGTGGTTATCCGGGTTGCCGCGGGTGGTCAGGGTGTCCCAGTGGTTCGGCCAGAGCGTGGCCAGTACGAGGACGGGTCCGCGTTGGGGGTCGCGCAGCAGTTCGCGGAGTCCGGCGGCCACGCGTTCGCCGAGGGCGGCGTCTGCGAGGTAGAACTGCGCCTCGTTGAGCCACACCACGGTGTAGGGCCCGACGCGTTTCAGGTCGGCCAGGGCGGCGTCGGGACGGGTGGGGTCGATGGGATGCCAGAGGCGCCACGGTTCGTCGCGGTCGCGGAGCAGGTTGAGCGCCTCCCAGCGGGCCCGGGTCTTGCCGGTGGAGGAACCGCCGACCAGAACGGCGATGGCGCTAGTGCCGGAGGCGGCGCGCTCGACGACCTTGCGCAGCAGACGGTCATGCTCGCGCGGTACGTACGGCGGCAGTTGCGGCAGGTTCGTCGCGTCGCCGACGTCGATGGCACGGTGGACTTCCAGCTGGAAGGGGTCGGTCACCTCCGCCAGCGGGCGGCCGGGCCTCATTTCCTCCAGGACCGTGCGGGCCTGACCTGCCAGCGTGTGGGTACGGGTCGCGTTCGCGCGGCGGCGAGCCTCGGCATCGTAGGCGTCGCGCCACCGCTGCTCGTCGAACAACGAGGCGATTGCCGGGTCGCCGGACAGCCCTGCCCGTTCGGCCTGCACCCGTACCGCACGCACCAGTCGCAGCAATGATCGATCTGCTGGGGAAAGCGGCCTCCGCGCAGCCACTCCCCGACTGTGGTCGGGCGGACACCGGCAGCCTTGGCCATGGTGCGGTCAGAAGGTTGACGTTGGAGTCGGTCATTGCGGAACGCGGCCAGCTCGGCGATCAGTGCCGCGAATTCCCCTTCCACTCCACCGGTCGCAATCACACCCGGTTCCACTCGCCCGCTCATCACACGCGGAGGCGTCCAACGTCCGTCCGGACAATGGGGGCGGCACACCGTCCCCGGATGCTCACCCTAGATCCGTGATCAGGCCTTCGCGCCGGGATGTGTCCGAAACGCGATGCGACTCCTGCTGGACGGCCGGTTGGCCGAGCAGTCTCGGCCTCGTCCATGCGACGCGGCCCTCCGCGAGGCCGGCCGGCGGCTCGTCGACCACGGGGTGTGAGTCTCGCGGAGCTCTCGGGGGTTGCTGCCGACGGTGTCGGTCGCGCTCAACGTCGCGAGCGGGGCGTACCTGATCGCGCAGGCTGCCGGGATCGGCAACGCCCAGGCCAGTAGCCGAGAACGGCAAGGCCGTATGGCTCCACCCGGCCGCAGACGAAGAACCGTGCTTCGCCGGGGCCGCCTACCCTCCCCGGGTGGCGATATGGCGCACGCAGTTCACCAATACGATCACCCGTGCCTGTTGTTTGCGGACCACTGAATCGAGCACGCTCGGCATGACTGCTGCGTACGCCTGATCGATGTCATCCGCCTCCACGAGGCTCCCGAAGAGCCGGACGAGCTCGGCCTGTCGCGACAGCCGATCAGCTTTCTCCCAGCCGTCGGCCCCTGCCACGACGCCCCAGCGGGTCCCCCTGGCCTCGTCTTCGAGATCCGCGGCGATTTCTTGGAGCCGGGCGCTGACCTGACCGGCCCTTTCGCCTTTCGGATGCCGCAGGATCGCCTCGATGACGTCGGTCGCCAGGTCATCATCCCATTGCAATTCGAAGATCGCGGTACGGGCGATCGCCGCCAGGGCGGCCGACAGGCGGGACGCATTCAGATCGCCGAGGATCTCCGCTATGTCTTCATCGCGAAGTGCCGGGTGGTGCCGCAGATCCCAGGGGACCACGAAGTTCGGCACCGGGTCACGATCACGATCACCGGATGGGCAGAGCGCAGCCACAGGTCATCGAGACGGGTACCGGAGATGCGCTCGCCAAAAGCCAGGGCGGCGGCCTTCCGGACGGTCACCTCGCCGTCATCGCCGAGCGGTGGAAGGGGCCCAGGTCGGATCGGCTGGAAGGGATACCGGCTCCCCGTTCTCCCCGTAGTCGACGCGCACGTCGAGAACGAAGTCCGAGAATGCGCTGAATGCTCGCCCTCCATCGACCGACAGGCTAATGGAGGGCCTCTGGCCGTATTCCCTCGCCGCCGAGCGGCTCGACTATCAGGGCCCAGTCGCCGAGCCTGTCCACGAGCGCCAAGGACCCGGGCGTGTCAAAGGCCTCGCCGGCGATCTCTTCTTCGATCTCCTCCACGGTCATCGTGGCCTAAGGGAGCAGGGATCCCCCGGAGCGGGTCGCCACATGGGCCAGAGATGTGGAGCCGACCCATGTCAGGCAGTACTGCCGGTCGAACCAGGCAGCGAGATCGATGCAAGGGCCGAGGTCATGAACCGCGCGGTGCGATGCGGGATGTGGCCGCGTCGCCTCGATACGGTCGCCGCTGAAGTCAGGTGGTTTGATCACTGTAGGTCGTCCCAGCTCCACGGTTCGGCCGGGCTTCCATCGGGTTCTCGCCCGTACCGGAACCGCTCCCCATGGTCGTCGATCTGCAGGAAATCGTTGAACCGGCCCGCGGCGGGTAGCCGCTGGATCAGTGAGGCCGCTTGTTCGTCCGCTCCCAACGCCTGAAGGGTGTGGAACAGGCGGATCCCGCCGAGCGAGCTGGCGAAACAGACCTTCGCGGCGGGATCACGGGCCAGCAGTGCCGCCACCTGTTCGTTCGCCCCCACCTCACGCAAGACGATCAGGAGCTCTGCCACCCCGAGGGCATCGCCGAGATCGACTTGAGCCGCCGGGTTGCGGGACAGCAACGCCGCGACCGCGTCATGCGCCCCTGACTCGTGCAACCGGCCCAGAAGCCAGGCCACGCCGTAGGGGTCGATGAACTCGAACTCGGTGACGATCCGCTTGGTCAGGGCAGCGGCCTGCTCTTCCGCTCCCGCCGCCCGCAAGCCATCCAACAGGCTGGTCAGGCCGAAGGCGTCGCTCAGCTCGACCTCGGCCGCCGGGTTGCGGGACAGCAGCGTCGCGATCTGCTCGTCTGCCCCGAACGCCTGCAGCATGGCCAGCGTCTTGGCCACAGCGGCCGCATTCCCGAGATCCGAATCCGACGCAATACGCTCGGCCAGTTCGGCCACCTGCCTGTGTTCCCCTATGGTCCGCAGTTTTCCCAGCAGGTTGGTCACATCATGGGCATCGCCGATGTCCACCTGAGCCGCCGGGTTTCGGGCCAGCAACGCCGCAAGGTGCTCATGCGCCTTTGTCGCCCGCAGCCTCTCCAGTAGCCAGACCACACCGGAAGTGTCACGGAGATCAAACTCCGCGACGATCCGCCTGGCCAGCACAGCGGCCTGCTCTTCCGCTCCCGCCGCCCGCAGGCTATCCAGCAGCCAGGTCAGGCCGAACGCACCCCGAATGTCGATCTGGGCGGCCGGATCGCGCGCCAGCAACGCCGCAACCTGCTCATCCGCCCCCATCGCCCGCAGGTTGTCCAGCTGCCAGGCCACTTCGGCGGCGCCACTGAAGGACCGATCCGCTACGCGCCTCAATAAGGCGGCCTCCTGCTCAGCCGCTCCGACCGTCTCCAGACCGCGGATCAGCATGAGCACATCACGCGAATCGCCGATGTCGACCTGAGCGGCGGGATCGCGCGCCAGCAACGCCGCAACCTGCTCATCCGCCCTTGCCTCCCGCAAACTGTCCAACAACCGCGCCACGCCGTCCGCGTCGGTGAGAGGAACCTGGGTGGCAGCCCAGTGGGCGGGGCGGCGATCGGTCGGGCGAACGGCGTGCATGAGGGAGACGAGGGCGGCACCCGCGGAGGAATCGCCCTGGGCTGCGGCGTTCTTCAGTAGTTGCGCGGCATCGCGGTACAGCCCGCGCTCGAGAGCAGCTCGGCCGAGCGCCGCCTGGTCGGCACGAGGAGCGTGGGCGGCGGCTGCGGTCCAGAAGTCGATCGGAGGGATTTCGTCCGAACGGGAACGGCGCCCGTATTGCTCCAGATAGTCGGCCAGCCGGTACCGGGGTCCCTGTCCGTCCGCGGCAGCCGTACGGTCGGGGGTGGTGCCCACACGGCGATTGCGCTGGTTACGAGGTGTTCCGGTCTTGACCGGGATGAGGATGCCGGGGATGCCGTTGCAGGGCGTCGTGACGTACTCGAGGGCACGTTCCAGCCAGTCGTCACCGGTCTGCTCCCACTCGGTGTCGGTGAGGTAGCCCGGGGCGGCGTCGGCGAGCAGGGCGAGCGGCAGGTGCGGGCCCGCGCCGAGGCGCCGGGCGTCCATGGCGGCGTGGATCAGCGCCTTGGTTATCGGTGGTGCATGGGTGTAACGGTGCATGAGGACCGGCACACCGGCCAGGTATTGGGTGACCTGGCCGTCGGCTGCATACCGGACGGCCTCACGCAGGCGAGGGTCCTCGGCGGAGTGCTCGGCCAGGGCCTTCAGCTCGGTCTCGGAGAACGCGTCCGGGACGCGGATGTCGTGCCCGTCCAACAGCTCTCGGGCCTGGGCGTGCCGGTCCGGATCGGTGCGTGTGGTCAGCGTGGCCCAGTGGTTCGGCCACAGCGTGGCCAGGACCAGCACCGGCCCGCGGTCGGGATCGCGCAGCAGTTCGCGGAGGCCGGCGGCGACGCGCTCGCCGAGCGCGTCATCGGCGAGGTAGAACTGGGCCTCGTTCAGCCACACCACGGTGTACGGGCCGACCTTGCCGATGTCGGCCAGGACGGCGTCCGGCCGAGTGGGGTCGATGGGATGCCAGAGGCGCCACGGCTCGTCGCGGTCGCGTAGCAGGTTCAGCGCCTCCCAGCAGGCCCGGGTCTTTCCGGTGGAGGAGCCGCCGACCAGGACGGCGATGGCGCTGGTGCCGGAGGCGGCTCGCTCGGCAACCTTGCGCAGCAGGCGGTCATGCTCGCGCGGCACATATCTCGGCAGTTGCGGCAGGCCGGTCGCGTCGCCGACCTCGATGGCGCGGTGGACCTCCAGCTGGAAGGGGTCGGTTACCTGGGTCAGCGGCCGACCCGGCCGTAACCCCTCCAGCACGGTGTGGGCCTGCCCGGCCAGCACGTGGGTGCGGGTCGCGTTCGCGCGGCGGCGGGCCTCGGCCTGGTAGGCGTCGCGCCACCGTTGCTCGTCGAATAACGAGGCCGCCGCCGGATCGCGGGAAAGCCCTGTACGTTCGGCCTGCGCCCGCACCGCGCGCACCACCCGCAACAGTGGCCCGATCTGCTGAGGGAAACGGCTACCGCGCAGCCAATCCCCGACCGTGGTCGGACGGACGTCGGCGGCCTTGGCCAGGGTGCGGTCCGAAGGCCGGCGCTGGAGACGGTCATTGCGGAACGCCGCCAGCTCTGCGATCAGCTCCGCGAAGTCCTCTGTCGCCCCACCCGCTGCCACCACTCGGCCCACTTCGCCGCTCGTGCCCATGTGGCGGTGTCCAGCCCTTGCCTGGACACCGGGGACCGCAGGCTGCCCCCGGGCACTCACCCTAAATGCACTACCAGCCCGTCTGATCACGTGTGTCCAAACTGCGATGCGACTCCTGCTGGACGGCCGGTTGGACAAGCAGTCTCGGCTTCGTCCATGGGGCGCGGCCCTCGACAAGGGCCGGCCATCGGCTCGTTGACCACGGGAGGCGCGTGTGAGTCTCGCGGAGATCTTGGGGCTGCTGCTGGCGATGTCGGTTGCGCTCAACGTCGCGAGCGGGGCGTACCTGATCGCGCGGGCGGCCGGGGCCGGCAGCGCCCAGGCGGTTCTCACCGGTGCGGGCGCTGCGGCGACCTTTCTCGGGCTCTTTCTCGCGGCTGTCGCGGCCTACGGGTGATCTCGGCACAGGGTGGCCGGAGCCCGCCGCCCCGAGGCGGAGGGGCGGCGGGCTCAGTCGGCGGGTCTTGGGGCTGGGATGGGGTAGCCGTTCGGGTCGGTGAGAGGTGGGTTGAAGGATTTGGGTTCGTCGGGCCAGGCGTTGAGGACGGCTCGGACGAAGGAGATCACGGCCTGGTCGTCGCCGTGGTACGCCCAGCGGGGCCTGCGGCCGGCGGGGGTGACGCGGAAGGGGTGATCGCCAGAGCTGACGGTGATCTCCAGGCGTGTGGAGGGGGCGGGGTCGGGGCGATGGACGGACAGGACGGGCTCGCGCCAGCGGACGGGGTTGTACTCGTTCTGGAACAGGCGCAGGCGGACGTGGCGATACACGCGGGTGCGGAGTCCGTGGCCGGCGAGGAGGTCGCCGAGGCGTTCCAGGCGCTTGAGCTGGTCCTGCTCCCTGCGTTCGGACTGGGGGACATAAAAGGGCATACGCGTCCTCGGATGACGGCAATTCTCGGCGTTGGCGCTCCCAGGATGCCGTCGGGCAACTACGCTTCGTAAGCGAACGGCTACCGCTTTTGCCGGTGCGGAGAGCGCCGCCGTACGGCCTGCCGGGCACGGGAATGCATGGCGGGCCGTGGTGGCGGCGAGGGAACGCACGGGAAGCGGTGGGAACCGCATACGGCCCCCGATTCAAAGGGAGTTCCCCCATGCCCTCGCCTCGGGAAATCGACCCGGCCGAGAGCCCGCTCACCTTCTTCGGCTCAGAGCTGCGGCACTACCGCACTAAAGCGGGTCTCACGATCGAGCAGCTCGCCGAGAAGATCAACTACTCCACGTCTCAGATCAGCGCGATCGAGACCGGCAAGCGTCCGCCGACCCGTGAGTTCGCCAGGCTCGCCGACGACGCCCTCGGCACGGATGACGCCCTCACGCGGCTGTGGCCGCTCACCCGGAAATCGCCGTTCCCGGTCTGGTTCCACCGCTGGGTGGACATCGAGGAGGCCGCACACACGCTCAAGACCTGGCAGCCGCT
>QGUZ01000520.1 GCA_003242605.1 Actinomycetota bacterium | reverse complement strand
CTGCTGGTGCTTGGCGTTCAGCTTGGAGATGTAGGTCCAGGCCTTGTAGCGCAGGGGGTGCCTGGAGAAGTGGTTGAGCCGCCCGGCGACGATGTGGCGGCAGGAGTGGCAGGAGATCGTGTACAGGACGATGAGGGCGGCGTTCACCACGAGGATGACCGTCCCCAGCCCGATGTGACCCCACTCGCCGTTCTCGTCGCGGAACGCCAGGATCGCGTCGAAGCTGAGGATGGCACCGATGAGGAGCGCCACGTACCAGAAGTAGCGGTGGATGTTCTGCAGGATGAGCGGGAACCGGCGCTCACCCGTGTACTTCCGGTGCGGCTCGCCCACCGCGCAGGCCGGCGGCGACAGCCAGAACGACCGGTAGTAGGCCTTGCGGTAGTAGTAACAGGTGAGACGGAAGCCGCCGGGGAAGGCGAGAATGAGCAGGGCCGGTGGCAGTACCCACCAGTCCCCGACCGGGGCCCATCCGAATAGACGCGCGCCCTCCGGGCAGCTCGACGCCAGGCAGGGCGAGGAGAACGGTGCGATGTACGGCTCGGCGAAGTAGTCGGGGTCGAAGGCGGCCCAGACGCCGTACACGACGAAGCCTGTCAGGCCGAGGAAGGTGGCCAGTGGTCCCAGCCACCAGCGATCGGTCCGGAGGGTTCGTGCGCGGATCTGGGCGCGGTGCTTCCGTTGCGTCGTGGGTTCTCTGGCCGGGGGCCCGGCCACCATCTGGGTCATCGGCGACCTCTCCACCTCCCCGGGACCTCACTCCGCTTGCTGAGTGGTCCTGGTGAGTATTTACTCAATGCCTTTTCGTCGTCGCGGACCGCACAGCCTACTCGGCACGCGACTTGGTGGGGCATACGTTACGACGCCCTGTCCCCTCGTAGTACAGAGGGGGTTCACCTAGGTGCAGCGCTTGGTGTGATTCCGGTCACATCGCGTGTCGCGACCGCCTGGCGGCCGAGGGTCGTCGCCCGGTGCGGGGTGACCTGCCGATCGTGACGCGGAACTCGCCAATCCGGCCTTCTACCTGGTTGAACTGGACGAAGTCTAGCGGCTCGGAAGGTCGCGGTCCGCATGCGGACGGCCGCCGCGGCGGGCGCGGCGGCCGTGGCCAGAATCACAGTCACAATCCGGTTCCGGGGAATACGTGCCCGCATCGCAGAACGGGTCTTGCGCGCGCCGCCCCGGTCGGGGAAAATTCGCCGCCCCGCGGGCCTTGCAGCGGGGTTGACAGGAGTGACCGGAGAGCCGCCCCGGCACCGCCGGGGCGGCGGATCGCGGTGGCCGTGCCGTACGGCGCGGCCGGGGTGTCCCCGGCGGCCGCCGTGGTCGGCCTCAGGTGGCGGTGAGGGCGACGGTCGGGGAGAGGCGCGCGGCGCGCATCGCCGGGTAGCCGCCCGCGAGCGTGCCGATGAGCAGGGTGGCGCCGACGGCCCCGGCGAGCGCCCACGGCGGCACCACCGGCGGCCAGCCGCGCAGCAGCGCGAACCCGACCGTGGCGGCGGCGCCGAGCACCGCCCCGGCGATGCCGCCGAGCGCGGACAGCAGCAGCGACTCCGCGAGGAACTGCACGCGGATCTGCCCCCGGGTCGCTCCCAGCGACCGGCGCAGCCCGATCTCCCCGCGGCGCTCCAGCACCGAGATGACCATCGTGTTCGCCACGCCGACGCCGCCGACGAGCAGCGCCACCGCGCCGAGCCCGAGCAGCAGGTTGGTGAACGCGCCCGCCGCGGCGGCCCGCGCCGCCAGCGCGTCGGACGGGCGGCTCACCTCCACCTCCTCCGGGTTCTCCGGGTTCACCGTGCGCGGCAGCAGCGCGCGCACCGCCGCCACCGACTCCTCCGGCGACCGCTCGTAGACGGTGGTCGGGTGGCCGTCGAACCCCAGGTACCGTTTCGCGGCCGGGAAGCCGACGAGCGCCGACCGGTCGATCTCCTCGGCGAGCGGCATCGGGTCGAGCACGCCGATCACGGTGAACCAGCGCTCGCCGAGCCACACCCGCACGCCCGGGCGGGTGACGCCGAGCCGTTCGGCCGCCTTCGCGCCGAGCACCACGGCCGGCAGCCGCGCCGTGGCCGCGTTCAGCCAGGTGCCGCGGGCGACCGAGCCCTCCAGCGTGCCGAGCAGGTTGAGGTCGGCCGCCTGCACGGTGATGCCGCCGGTGACCGCCTCCGGGATGTGGCCGGTACGGCGCACCGTCACGCCCTCCACCGCCCCGGTGGCCGAGGCCGT
>QGUZ01000217.1 GCA_003242605.1 Actinomycetota bacterium | reverse complement strand
GGTTGGCCGCGTTGTGCAGCAGGTGCCGGGCCCAGGCCGGGCCGCCGCGCCGTACCCGCTCGGGCCGCACCCGGCCCCGCCACTCCTCGTACGGCGCGAGCTCGTGCGGCCGCACGTCGTCCCGGTACGACAGCCCCTGTACGGCGAAGCCCACGAAGCCGCAGCCGAGCGCGGCGAGCGCGTGCGCGAGCACGGCCACCCCGTCGACGTCGAGCCAGACGTCGTCGTCGAGGAAGAGCACGGCCCGCCGCGTGGCCCGCGACAGCAGGAAGGCCCGCTGCTCGGCCATGCCGCGCGGCGGCACGTGGCGGTGCACCTCGACCGGGTGGCCGCGGTGCCGCAGGATGCGGATCGCCGCCGCCACGATCGGCTCGTCCGCCACCGGGGTCGCCGACTGGTCGGAGACGATCACCCGGAAGCCGGGCGCGGTCTGCGCGGCGAGCCCGGTGAGCGTGACGGCGAGCGCCTCGGGCCGGTCCCTGGTCGGCACGAGCACGTCGAGGTCGGCGGCGCCGGCCGGCCCGGGGGCACGGCCGTCCGGCCTGGGCTGGGCCATCGCGCACACGCTGCCCCGGCTACCCGGCCGCCACCCCGGCAAACATGATGTTTGTCGGACAAACCGGGCGGTACTACCCGACCATGGACGAGTGCATCGATCGGCTGCAGACGGCACTCGAGCGCGTCCGCCCGGCGCTCGCCGTGATCGGCGCGTGGGGTGACCGTCTGGCGTCGGTGCTGCACGCCGGTGGGCGGCTGCTCGCCTGCGGGAACGGGGGCAGCGCGGCCCAGGCGCAACACCTCACCGCCGAGCTGGTGGGCCGGTTCGAGAAGGAGCGGCGGCCGTTCTCCGCGATCCCGCTGCACGCGGACACCTCGTCGCTCACCGCGCTGGTGAACGACTACCGGCCGGAGGAGGTGTTCGCCCGGCAGGTACGGGCGCACGGCCGGCGCGGCGACGTGCTCGTCTGCCTGTCGACGAGCGGCTCGAGCCCGAACGTGGTCGCCGCGGCGCGGGCCGCCCGCGAGCTCGGCATGATCACCTGGGCGATGACCGGGCCCGCCCCGAACCCGCTCGGCCTGGTGTGCGACGAGGCGATCGCGGTCGAGGCCGCGGGCACCGCCACCATCCAGGAAGTGCACCTCGTCCTGGTCCACGCTCTTTGTTCTGTACTGGACCAAGCGTCGGGAAGAAGCGGCTCCGATCCGTTCTCGTGCCACTTCTCCGGGTAGCGGCCCCGGCATGATCGAGCGCTTCGCCAAGCTGCGGGCCGTGGTCGTCGGGGACGTGATGCTCGACTCCTGGCTGCGCGGCCCGGCCACCCGCATGGCCCAGGAGGCCCCGGTGCCCGTGGTGCGCGTCGAGCACACCGAGGAGGCCCCCGGCGGCGCGGCGAACACCGCGGTGAACCTCGCCGCGCTCGGCGCGACCGTGCACATGCTCGGCGTGGTCGGCGACGACCGGCCGGGCCGGGTGCTCGCCCGGCTGCTGCGCCGCCACGGCGTGACCGGGCTGCTCACCGGCGGCCGGCGCACCGCGGTGAAGCGGCGGCTGATGGCGGGCGGGCAGCTCGTCGCCCGCTACGACGAGGAGGACCGCACCCCGATCGACGACCACCTGGCCCGGCGGCTCATCGCCCGGCTGCGCCGCCTCGCCCCGCGCGCCGACGTCGTGATCGCCTGCGACTACGGCGCGGGCGTGTGCACCGACGCGGTACGGCACGCGCTGCGCGGCCTGCCGCTGCTCGTGGTCGACGCGCACGACGTGCGGCCGTGGGCCGGCTGCCGCCCCGACGCCGTGCTGCCGAACTACGCCGAGGTGTGCCGCCTGCTCGGCGAGACCGACGGCGCGGCCGACCGGGTCGCCCACCTCACCGCCGCGTCCCGGCGCATCCTCCAGGCCGCGGGCGCCCGGATGGTCGTCACCACGCTCGACGGCGAGGGCACCCTGCTGCACCGCCCCGGCCGCCCGCCGTACCGGACCCACGCCGTCCCCGCCCCCGACCACATGAGCACCGGCGCCGGGGACACGTTCACCGCCGCGTTCGCGCTCGCCCTCGCCGCGGGCGCGACCCCCGAGCGGGCCGCCGACATCGCGCAGGCCGCCGCCCGGGTCGTGGTGCGCCGCCCCGGCACGGTCGCCTGCGGCAGGCAGGAGCTCGTGCAGGAGCTCGGCGCCGGCGGGCGGGCCGTGCCGCCCGGCGAGCTCGCCCGGCGGATCGCCGAGCACCGCGAGCGGGGCGACCGCATCGTGTTCACCAACGGCTGCTTCGACGTGCTGCACCGCGGGCACGTGGTGTGCCTGGAGGAGGCCCGCGCGCTCGGCGACGTGCTCGTCGTCGCGGTGAACGGCGACGCGAGCGTGCGGCGGCTCAAGGGGCCGGGGCGGCCGATCAACGCCTGCGAGGACCGGGTGGCCGTGCTCGCCGCGCTCGACTGCGTCGACTACGTGGTGGTGTTCGACGAGGACGACCCGGGCGAGCTGATCCGGCTGGTCCGCCCCGACGTGTACGTCAAGGGCGGGGACTACCACCCCGACCTGCTGCCCGAGGCCGCGCTCGTGCGCGAGCTCGGCGGCGAGGTCCGGGTGCTCGACTACGTGCCGGACCGGTCGACCACCGCGATCGTCAACCGCATCCGCGCCCAGGCATAGCCGGCCCCGGCCCGGGTAGACGAACAGGTCCGGGCGGGAAACGTCCGGCCGGCCCGGCCGACACGGAGGCGACCATGAACCAGATCCCCGAGGAACGCTCGCCGACCGGCAAACCGATGGTCCCGGCCACCCCGCGCGACGTCCTGCACATCCGGATCGGCTCGTTCATCCTGCTGTTCACGCTCGCCTTCGGCACGCTGGCGTTCGTGCTCGGCGCGTCGGTGCTCGGCATCCTGCTCTACCTGATCGCGCTCGGCACGATCGTCGACATCGTGCTCGCCGTACGGCGGCAGCGCCGCCTGGGCGGCAGCTCCGAAGGCCTCGAGTGACCAGCCCCGTCCGCGCGGCGCGCCGCCCCGCCCGCCACCGGGCACATCTGACGAAGGAGTGACGGCGCATGGCCGTCGAGAACCCGAACGACCTGGGCGGGCTGGCGGCACAGCTCCGCGTGGACGCGGTGCGCGCGGCCGCCGCCGCAGGGTCCGGCCACCCCACCTCGTCGCTGTCGGCCGCCGACCTGATGGCCGTGCTGCTCGCCCGCCACCTGCGGTACGACGTGCGCGACCCGGCCGCCCCCGGCAACGACCACCTCGTCTTCTCCAAGGGCCACGCCTCGCCGCTGCTGTACGCGCTGCTCAAGGCGGCCGGGGCGATCGGCGACGCGGAGCTGCTCACCTTCCGGGCGCGGCACAGCCGGCTCGAGGGGCACCCCACGCCGCGGCTGCCCTGGGTGGACGTGGCGACCGGCTCGCTCGGCTTCGGGCTGCCGGTCGGGGTGGGGCTCGCGCTCACCGGGCGGCGGCTCGACCGCCTGCCGTACCGGGTGTGGGTGCTGTGCGGCGACAGCGAGCTCGCCGAGGGCTCGATGTGGGAGGCCGCCGAGCACGCCGGCCACGAGGGGCTGGGCAACCTCACCGCGATCGTCGACGTCAACCGGCTCGGCCAACGCGGCCCCACCCGGCACGGCTGGGACACCGCCGCCTACGCGGTGCGGTTCGCCGCGTTCGGCTGGCACACGATCGAGATCGACGGCCACGACCCGGTCGCGATCGACCACGCCTACCGGGAGGCCGTGCTGAGCGGGCGGCCGACCGCCGTGCTCGCGCGCACCCGCAAGGGCCGGGGCGTCGCCGCGGTCGAGGACCGCGAGGGCTTCCACGGCAAGCCGCTCGCGGACGCCGACCATGCGATCGAGGAGCTCGGCGGGCCGCGGCGGATCACCGTGGCGGTCGCCCCGCCGCGGTCGGCGCGGGAGCCGCACCGCTTCCCCGGCGGGCCGTACCGGCCGCCGCAGTACGAGGCCGGCACCGCGGTGGCGACGCGGGACGCCTTCGGGGCGGCGCTCACCGCGCTCGGGGCGGCCCGCGGCGACGTGGTCGCGCTCGACGGCGAGGTCGCGGACTCGACCCGCACCGAGGCGTTCGCGGTCGCGCACCCGGACCGGTTCTTCGAGTTCTACATCGCCGAGCAGCAGATGGTCGCCGCCGCGATCGGCATGGGGCGGCGCGGCTGGACCCCGTTCGCCGCGACGTTCGCCGCGTTCCTCACCCGCGCGTACGACTTCGTGCGGATGGCCGCGGTCAGCCGGGCCGACCTGCGCCTCGTCGGATCGCACGCGGGCGTGTCGATCGGGCCCGACGGCCCCTCCCAGATGGGGCTGGAGGACCTCGCCGCGTTCCGCGCGGTCCACGGCAGCACGGTCCTGTACCCGTGCGACGCCAACCAGACGGTGGCACTCACCGCCGCCATGGCCGACCTGCCCGGGGTGAGCTACCTGCGCACCACGCGCAACCCCACCCCGGTGGTGTACCGGCCGGGCGAGCGCTTCCCGGTCGGCGGCAGCCGGGTGCTGCGCGGCTCCGCCCGGGACGCGGTGACGATCGTCGCCGCCGGGATCACCGTGCACGAGGCGCTCGCCGCCGCCGACGCCCTCGCCACAGACGGCATCGCCGCCGGGGTGATCGACGCGTACTCGGTCAAGCCGATCGACGCGGCCACGATCCGCGCGGCCGCGGAGCGCACCGGCCGCGTGCTCACCGTCGAGGACCACTGGCCCGAGGGCGGCCTCGGCGACGCCGTGCTCGACGCGCTCGCCGAGACCGACGCCAAGGTGGTCAAGCTCGCGGTACGGGCGATGCCCGGCTCGGCCACGAGCCGGGAGCAGCTGGAGGACGCGGGCATCGACCGCGGGGCGATCCGCGAGGCCGTGCACGACCTGTGCGCCCTCGCCGCCCGCTGACCGCGCGCGCTGCCGGGCGCAGGGCGGGGCCGCCCGGCGCGCTCAGCGGGCCTTCGCACTGGCCCGGCGGTTCGCCTTCCGGATCGCCTCGACGAGCTCGCTCTTCGTCATCCTCGAGCGGCCCTTCACGCCGAGGCGGGCCGCGGTCTTGTAGAGGTGCTCCTTGGTGGCGTTGGCGTTCACGCCCTCGGCGGTCCGGCCGCGGCGGGGCGTGCCCTTGCGCGCCTGGGCGTCGGACGGGCCCTTGGCGGCCTTGGGCTCCCAGTGGTCGCCCACCTTCTCGAACGCGTGCTTGAGCGCGGCGAACGCGGTGCGGTGGGCGCGCTCCCCCTCGCCGTAGCTCGCCACGGCGGAGTCGTGCGCCTTGATCCAGGTGTCCTGGGCCTCCTTCGGCGAGCGTCGCAGCGTGGACGGCAGCTCTTGCCTGGCGGGCATCTCCGCCTCCTTTCGGCGCCGGTCCTCCAGCCCCCTATCCCGGGTACGGCCCGCAAACGTGCCGGCCCCGGGAAACCCCGTTGACCAGGGGCGACGGGGCCGCTCGCCCGGTGCCCGGAGCGGCCCGGCACCGCCGGGCGAGGGCCCGGCGGGCGCCGTGGCGATGTCCCGGACGGCACTGCCGTACCGGACGGCGCAAAAAATTCATGGCAGCTCGGGAACATCGGGCCTGCGTCGGTGGTTCTTTAGATCGTGGCCGGTGTGCCCAGTGTCCCCGGGCCTCACCCATTTGCCTTCGCGGAATACCGTTCGGCTGGAGCCGCGTTGAGCCTTCGCCGCGAGGCGACACGCACACCGGTGCACAGGCGTCGAGGGCCTCGCCACAACCACTGGCGGGGCCCTCGTTGCCGTTCCCGGGCGGCGAACGCCGCCTCACAGCTCCAGATCGAAGGCGACGTCCACGACCCGGACGGCCGCCACCGCCGGATCGTCGAGCATCTTCCGCGCCTGGGCGACCGGGACGGCCTGGTCCGCGTAAGGGAGAAACCGTCGAATTAGCCGAGGGTGAGCAGGCGGCGCTGCGGCTCGGGCAGCCGGCCGAGCACGTCGCGGACCGCGACCGCGTCGCCCGCGAGTTCCGGCACTCCGAGCTCCTCCGCGTCCGGCAGCGGGAGCTCCCGGCGGCCGCGCCGTACGTGATCGATGAGGACGTTGCCCGCAATGCTGAGCAGCCAGGCGGCCGGTGACCCGCCGCGGCGGCCGAGCAGCGCCCGGGTCGCCTTGACGAAGGTCTCCTGCGCGAGGTCCTCGGCGAGGTGGGGTCTCGGGTACGGCGCAGCAGGTGGCCGCAGGCCAGGGGCCAGTGGGCCCGGTACAGCTCTTCGATGCCGGTGCGGATGATCGCCTCCGCGTGCGAGGTGAAACGTGCACGCCCCAGAAGACGGCACCGGCCCGCGAACGGTCACATATCGCGTCGGGTCTGCGGCCACAGGCGGCCCTGCGGCGGGTCGCGTCGCCCCGGCCGTGATCGGAGGCTTGCTCACCCGCGCTTCTCGGCCACCCGGATATCCGCCGCTCACCACCCCGGCGGAATTTCTACCTAATTGGTAGGTAATACTCTTTTGGCTGGGTACAGCCTTGGTGACCACACGCCAAGGCGGGCCGAGCACCTGCCGTGATCGGCCGCCCGACCGCCGTTCGCTCCAGAAAGAAGTGGGACAGTGACCGAACCGTCGCTCCTGATCGAGCCCGCGGAGCTGCACGCCCGGCTCGACGATCCGCGGCTTGTGATCATCGACGCCACCACGTACCTGCACATGGACCCCGAGGGCACGGACCACAAGGTCACCTCGGGCCGCGCCACGTACGAGCAGGAGCACATCCCCGGCGCGGTCTTCGCCGACCTGCTCAACGACTTCTCCGACCCGGACTCGCCGGTGCCGATGACCGTGCTCGACAGCGAGACCTTCGCCGCCCGGATCGGCGCGCTCGGGGTCGGCCCGGACACCGAGGTGGTCGTCTACGACCAGGGCGCCACCATGTGGGCGACCCGGCTGTGGTGGAACCTGCGCCTGGAGGGCTTCGACGCGGTGTCGGTCCTCAACGGCGGCCTGCCCGCCTGGAAGGCGGCCGGCTACCCCACCCGCGGCGGCGTGGAGACCCGACCGGCGGCCACGTTCGTCGCCCGGCGGCGTCCCGAGCTGCTCGCCGACCGGGAGACCGTCGCCAAGGCGATCAACGACGAGAACACGGTCCTGGTGAACGCGCTCGACCCCGCGACGTTCCGCGGCGAGTCCAACGCCTACCCGCGCCGCGGCCGCATCCCGTCGAGCGTCAACATCCCGTTCCTCGAGCTCACCGACGAGAGCGGCCGCGTCCGCGGCACCGACGAGGTGCGCGACCTGTTCGCCGAGAAGGGCACCCTCGACGAGGGCAAGCGCGTCATCACCTACTGCGGCGGCGGCATCGCCGCCACCTTCGTCGCCTTCGACCTCGCCCGCCTCGGCCGCGGCGACGTGGCCGTCTACGACGGCTCCCTCAACGAGTGGACGGCCGACCCGTCCCTCCCCATGGAGACCGGCTGACGTGCTCATCCGTCCGGAGGGCCGCCCTCGTCCGGGGGCGGCCCTCCGCCGTTCGGGCCGGGTGGCGGGGACGGGGCGGGCGAACCGGGCCGTCAGCGACGCCGACGCACCGCTCGTGGCCCGATGCGTGGCGACGGCGGCGTCAGGAGAGCCGGACTTTGCCTCTCGCCGACCGCCGCCCTCGTCATCCGAATCCGCGACATGAACCGCCGCCGGCCTTCCCCGGAAAAAGGCATCCGGCTCGGCACGTTACACATAAGCGTCGCTGACCCGCATATTGCCGGGCGCCTGCCGGAAACGGAACTTCATCCTGCCAGCCAATTCCCGAGACGTGCGGAAAACTTACCCAAATTTCGTATCCGCAGGCCCAGATCCGAGGTTAGCGGGCCACCAAATGAGGCGATCACCACAGAGTGGCCGCACGACCGCGAGCTGCGGGTTACCGGGCCGGATCGCGGCCCGGTGTCTCAGGTAGGAGATCTCGTGAACGGGTTCGGTGGGGACGTCAACGGTCGATTTGTGAGCTGTGTCGCCCTCCCGGCGATGACGTCATCGGTCGCGACCGCGCGCCTCCATACGCGCACCCTCATGGAGAAATGGGAAGTACCGGCCGTCGTCGACGACGCCGAGGTCGTGGTCAGTGAAATACTGACCAATGCCATAAAAGCGACGACTTCCCTACCCGGCGACGCCGGCCCGCCATCCGACCGCCCCGAGCACGTCTGCCTCTGCCTGTTCCTCGACGACGGCGAACTCGTCGTCGAGGTCTGGGACCCCCGCTACGAGACCCCCGAACGCCGCGACGTCGACCTCTACGACGAGGGCGGCCGCGGTCTCTGGCTCGTCGAGTCCCTCAGCCGCGATTGGGGCGTCCGCTGGCCCGCGACCGGCGGCAAGATCGTCTGGGCCCGTCTCCCCTGCCCCGCCCCCGCGCCGGCCGCGGACGCGGCCCACGACCACCCCCCGACCCGCCTCGGCGCGTCCACCTGACCCCTGGGTACGGCCGTGAGCCCACCCTGTCCCCAGGTGCGTCCTAAGCCACGGCACGAGCTCCCCCGGCCGGTCCC
>QGUZ01000216.1 GCA_003242605.1 Actinomycetota bacterium | reverse complement strand
GCTCAGCGGTGCCCGGCTCCGGCGCGCCCTGCTCCGGGGCGGCGCGGGACGGGCGCCATTCGGGGCCGCCCGGCTCGGCCCGCCCCGCTCCCGCGGCGGGCGCGCGCGGCCCGCCCTGCCGTACGGCGGGCGCGCCGTCCGTGCCGGGTGTGGCCTCGCCCCCGGCGGGGCCGGCGGCCGGCTCGCCGTCCGCGGCCTCGGCGGCGGACGGCGGGGCGCCCGCGGCGGGGGTGCGCCCGCCGCGCGGCACCGTGGGCCGTGTCGGCCGGTCGGCCGCGTCCGCGAGGTCGGTGCCCTCCTCGTCGCGGATGGGCTCGAACGACAGCGTCTGCTCGCCGGGCGACTCGGCGTCGTCGCCCATCGGCGTCCGCCCGGTGGGTTCGTTCGCAGCCGGGTTCACGGAATCCGCTCCGCTCGCACCATCTCGATCTCCTGGCCGACCCTGACCACCTCGCCGACGACCACCGTCGCCGGCGGGCGGATCCCAGCCGCGGCCACGCGTTCCGCCACCGTGCCGAGTGTGGCGGAAACGGCTCGCTGGGTCGGAAGAGTACCGTCCTGCACCACCATCACGGGAGTTTCTGGAGAACGTCCGTTTTCGACGAGTGTGTCGGCGACCGCCGCGATCCGCTCGACGGCCATGAGCAGGACCAGGGTGGCGTTCGATCGGGCGAGCGCCGCCCAGTCCACGGTGGACTGCGGGTGGCCGGGCGGCACGTGCACCGAGATCACGTGGAACTCCTGGGTGACGCCGCGATGGGTGACCGGCACCCCGGCCGCGGCGGGCGCGGCGATGGCGCTGGTGACGCCCGGCACCACGATGACGGGGATGCCGGCCCGGGCGCAGGCGATCATCTCCTCGCCGCCCCGGCCGAACACGAAGGGGTCGCCGCCCTTCAGCCGCACCACGAATCTGCCCTGCCGCGCGTGCTCGATGATCAGCTCGTTGATCTTCTCCTGCGCCAGGTAGCGGCCGTACGGGATCTTCGCCGCGTCGATCAGCTCGACGTCCGGGGGCAGCTCGTCGAGGAGCGCGCGCGGGGCGAGGCGGTCGGCGATCACGACGTCGGCCTGGGCGAGCAGCTGCCGCCCGCGCACCGTGATCAGCCCGGGATCGCCCGGCCCGCCGCCGACGAGCGCGACGCCGACCGGCTTGGTGCGGTTGCGGCGGGCGTCGACGGTGCCGTCGCGCAGCGCGTTGACGATCGCGTCGCGGATGCCGGCGGCCCGGCGGGGGTCGCCGCCCGCGGTCACCGCCACGCCGATCTCGCCCACCTGCCCGCTCGCCGGCGTCCACGCGGCCGAGGCGTCCCGGTCGTCGGCGCGCACGCACCAGATGCGCTTCGCCTCGGCCTCGGCCGCGACCGCGGTGTTCACCGCGCGGTCGTCGGTGCACGCCTGCACGAGCCACGCGCCGTCGCAGTCGCCGACCTGGTAGCGGCGGCGTTCCCAGTGCACCCGGCCGTCCGCGATGAGGTCGTCGAGCGCGGGGGTGACGCTGGGCGAGACGATCGTGACGCGGGCACCGGCGGCGAGTAGCGCCGGTACCCGGCGCTGGGCCACCCGACCGCCCCCGACGACGAGCACGCGCCGCCCTTCCAGACGCAGGCCGAGCATGTAGGGCGACATGACGCGATTCCCTCCATGGCGGGCAGATCGGCGGGGCGGGGTACGTGAGCTAACCTACAGCGCCATTGTTTCAGGGAAAGGCAGGTTATCGCCCCGCCCGGCGATCGCCCACATCGTCCGGCCGCCGCCGTCGGGATCCCCCGTCGCCGCGCGCCGGTACGGCACGGCCGGTGCGCCCGTCCGGTACGGCACGGCGGCCCGGGGCCGGCCGAGAGGGAAAAGCGAGAGGGAAGGGCGGCCGGGGCCGCGCCTCACTCCTTCTCGGCGACGCCCGCCGAGTCGAAGGTGGCGACCTCGTGCATGACGCGGGCCGCGGCGCACACGAGCGGGTGGGCGAGCACCGCGCCGGTGCCCTCGCCGAGCCGCAGCTCGAGGTCGACGAGCGGGCGCAGCCCGAGGTGCTCGAGGGTCGCGGCGTGCCCGGGCTCGGCGGAGCGGTGGCCGGCGAGGCAGTAGCCGATCGCGCGCGGCGCAATGCCCGCGGCCACCAGGGCGCCCGCCCCGGCGATCACGCCGTCGAGGATCACCGGAACCCGCGCGGCGGCGGCGCCGAGGATGAACCCGGCGATCGCGGCGTGCTCGAAGCCGCCGACCCGCGCGACCACGTCGATCGCGTCCACCCGCTCGGACGGCAGGCCGTTCACGGCGAGGCCGCGCCGGACCACCTCGATCTTGTGCCGCAGCGTCGCGTCGTCGACGCCGGCGCCGCGGCCGGTGACGAGCTCGGGGTCCCGGCCGGTGAACGCGGCGACGAGGGCGGCGGAGGCGGTGGTGTTGGCGATGCCCATGTCGCCCGCGATCAGGCAGCGGGCGCCGTACCGGACGAGGTCGGCGGCGACCTCCGCGCCGGCCGCGATCGCGCGCTCGGCCTGGTCGCGGGTCATCGCCGGGCCCTGGGACAGGTCGGCGGTGCCGTACGCGATCTTGCGGTCGACCAGCCGCGGGGTGGGCGGCAGGTCGGCGGCGACGCCGACGTCGACCACGGTGACGGTGGCCCCCGCCTGGTTGGCGAACGCGTTCACCACCGCGCCGCCGGCGAGGAAGTTCGCCACCATCTGGGCGGTGACCTCCTGCGGCCAGGGGGTGACGCCCTGGGCGTGCACGCCGTGGTCGGCGGCGAACACGGCGACGGCCGCGGGGTGCGGGACCGGCGCCGGGCAGGTACCGGCGATCCCGGCGAGGCGGACCGCGACGTCCTCGAGCGAGCCGAGCGCGCCGCGCGGCTTGGTGAGCCGGTCCTGGTGCTCGCGGGCGGCCCGCTCGGCGGCCTCGTCGAGCGGCTCGATCGCCGCGACGACCCGGGCGACGGTCTCGGCGGGCGTCATCGCAGCACCTTCCGCCGGTCGGCGAGCTCCACGGTCAGCGCCTCCTCGTAGCGTTCGATCACGGCGTCGGCGAGGCCCTCGCAGTCCCCGATGGCCTCGGCGCAGCGGATGTCGATCCCCTCGTGGCCCGCCGCGTACGCCATCGCCTGGGCCCAGACCCGTTCCAGGTCGGAATCGGCGAACACATGATAGGGCAGCACGATCGCCCGCTTTGCCCCGAGTCGCCGGCACCGCTCCAGCCCACCGGCCACGCCCGGCCGGGTGAGCGGCGACATGTAGGCGGTCTCCACGGTGAGGTAGCCGGAGGCGTAGGTCTCCCACAGCAGGCGGGACACCCGGTGCACGTCCGCGTTCGCGGCCGGGTCGGTGGCCCCGCCGCCGACGAGCACGATCGCGGTCTCCGCCCGGCTCACGCCCGGGGTGGCCGCGGCCGTGGCCGCGGGCGCGACGGCGAGCCGGGGGATCTCCGCCTCGGCGTCGGCGAGCCGCTCGGCGAGCAGGCCGAGCACGTCGAGGTCGGCGCCGAGCGGCCGGGCGATGTCGTACCGCAGCGTCGGGTGGCGCTCCTGCTCCAGGGCGAGGGCCGCGCGCAGCGCGGCGAGCGCCTGGTCGTTCCCGGCGAGCATGAGGGGCTGCACCACGACGCGGTGGTGCCCGCGGGCGACCAGCGAGGCGACCGAGTCGCGCAGGCGCGGTTCGGCCCGGTCGAGGAACCCGCCGCACACGTCGGCCGCGAGATGCTCGAGGCGGCAGCGCAGCCGGTGGACGAACCTGCCGAATTCGGCGGTGCCGCTATTGTCGTCGGTGCCGATCCCGATCAGCAGCAGCGGCGGCTTCATCGCGGTCTCCCATGGTCGGCCTGCAGCGGCAAACCGCGAGGATACTCCAAACCGCACCACTGCGTCCCGAGCTTGGAATTTTCAGTACGGAACCGGTCATTCGCCTCTGAGCAGGCTGAACATGACCCCGTCCACGTATCCCCCGGGCACCGGCACCGCCCGGCGCATCACGCCCTCCCGGGTGAACCCGGCCTTCCTCGCCACCGCCTCGCTCGCGACGTTCCCCTCCGCGACGATCAGGTGGACCCGCTGGAAGCCGCGTTCGAACAGGTACTCGCTGATCCTGCGGGTCGCCTCGGCGGCGTAGCCGCGGCGGCGCGCCCACGGCGCCATCCAGTACCCGACCTCGGCGTAGCCGCGCTCCCAGTCGGCGCGGTGCACCCCGGCGCACCCGGCGAGCCGCCCGCCCTCCTTGGGCTCGAGGGCGAAGTGCACGGCGTTCGCCACGTCGATGTGGGCGAGCCGGGTGCACCACTGGAGCGCGGTCTCCATCGTGTACCCGGCGGCCCACGGCATCCAGCGGCGGATCTCCGGATCGTCGACCGCGGCGAGCACGTCGGGGGCGTCCGCCGCGGTGAACGGGCGCAGCAGCAGCCGCTCGCTCTCCAGCCGCACCCCGGTGTGGAACCCGGTGTACGGCATGGGCGGATCCCCGGCGATCCGGGCGAACACCAGCAGGTCGTGCGGGCCGTCCTCCTCGAAGCCGCCGCCGCGCAGCAGGCCCTCCCGGGTGAACCCGGCCTTCTCCGCCACCCGGATCGACGCGGCGTTGTCGAAGTTGACCCGCAGCTCGACCCGGCGCAGGCCGCCCGGGCCGAGCGCCCACGAGGTGAGCAGGCGCACCGCCTCGGCGGCGTACCCGCGGCCACGGTGGCCGGGGTGCACGCCGTACCCGATCTCGGTGGTGCCCGCGCCCCACTGGGTCTTGAACAGGCTGACGGCGCCCACGAGCTCGCCGGCGGCCTCGATCGCGAGGTGGATGCCGTCGCCCGAGCGGAGCGGCTCGTGCACGCCGTGGTTGAGCCACTGGTCGACGCCGGCGAGGTGGCCGGGCGCGCCGGGCGGCAGGAACGAGGCGGCCCCGGCGGCGACGATCGCGCGCACCTGGGGGGCGTGCCCGGGCCCGAAGGGGCGCAGCACCAGCCGCTCCGACGTGAGCGTGAGATCGGCGTCGAAACCTGGCATGGTCACCCCTCGTCGAAACCGGGCCGTACGGGTCGCATCCCACCACTATCGCAGCCGCGCCCGCCGGGACCGCACCCGGTCCCCGTGCCCGTCACCCGGCGCGCAGCACCTCGGCGATGCGCACCCGGGCTCCGGTGCGCAGCACGGCCCGCTCGTAGACCCGGCCGCCGAGCCAGAGCACGAGCAGTACGGCGAGCAGCATGAGCCCGAACGCCAGGCCGGTCTCCCACATCGGCACCTCGCCCCCGGACGCCCGCACCGGCATGACCATCGCGGAGAACGGGGGCACGATCGACAGCACCCGGGCGACCGTGCCGGCGGGCTCCATCACCGCGTAGATCGCCACGAAGTAGCTCGCCATGAGCAGCAGCGTCGCCGGGGTGAGCACGGACTGCAGCTCCTCCTGGCGGGAGACGAGGGAGGCGATCGCGGCGAACAGCACCGCGTAGAAGGCGTAGCCGAGCAGGAACCACCCGACGCTGAGGGCGAGCACGCCGGGGGTGTCCTCGGGCAGCTCGGGCAGCAGCCCGCCGACCTGGGCGGCGGCGTAGGCGGCGACCGCGATCGCGGCGATCTGGAGCAGGCCGAGCACGCCGAGCCCGATCACCTTCCCGGCGAGCAGCTGGGCCGGGCGGATGGTGGCGAGCAGGATCTCCACGATCCGGCTGCCCTTCTCCTCGACCACGCCCATCGCGACCATGGTGCAGGCCTGGATGATCAGCAGGAACAGCAGGATGACGACGGCCATGGCGAGCATCCGGCGCGTCCCCGCCTCCTCCTCGCTCGTGCCGCTGAGCGAGACCTGGGCGAGCGGCTCGACCTGCATCGCCTGCTGCACCGCGCCCGGGTCGAGGCCGGCCGAGCGCAGCCGCTCCTCGGTCGCCACGATGCGGTGCGCGGTGTCGAGCATGGTCCGCAGGTTGGCGCCCGGGCTCTCCGCGACGATCAGCCTCGCGTTGTCCACCACCGCCGCCTCGACCTCGCCGGACTCGATCCCCGCCCGGGCGGCGGCCTCGTCCGGGTAGCTCACCACGGTCAGCTCGGTGTCCTCGGCCGCCTCGGCCTGCGCGCCCAGCACGGCGGCAAGCCGGTCGCTCTGCGCGCCGGCGAGGCCGACGACGTACCGGTCGCCGCCCCCGCCCATCAGCCGCGGCAGGGCGACGGCCGCGACCACGAGCAGGACGGTGACGGCCAGGCCGATGATGAACGCCCGGCTACGGCCGCGCACGAGGATCTCCCGGCGGGTGGTGAGCCAGACCGGGCCCAGTTCGTTCACGGTGCCCCTCTCTCTGTGCCTCGTCGTGTCGCTCGCTGTGTCCGGTCCGGCCCGCGCCGCTGGGCTCCCCGCCGGGCGCCGGTCGCGCGGCCGGACGGTCCGCCGGCGGCGGTCACGCGACCGCCTCGCGGAAGATCTCGCTCAGCTTCGGCTCGACCCAGCCGAACTGCTCGACCCGCCCGAGCCGCATCGCCTCCAGCAGCACCGCCTGGTCGTCGTCGGGCTCGAGGATGACCTCGTCGCCGTCCTTCGCCACGATCGTGCCGGGCAGCCGGTCGGCCCAGCCCGGCTCGGCCTCGGAGAGCACGACGCGCAGCCGCTTGTGCCGTTCCCGGGCGCGCAGCTCGGCGACGGTGCCGGTGGCGACCATGCGCCCGCCCGCGATGATCCCGACCGAGTCGCACAGCCGCTCGACGAGCTCGAGCTGGTGGCTGGAGAACACCACCGGCACGCCCGCGGCGGTGCGCTCGAGCAGCACCTCGGCGAGCGCGTCGACCGCGATCGGGTCGAGGCCGGAGAACGGCTCGTCGAGGATGAGCATCTCGGGCTCGTGCACGAGGGCGACGGCGAGCTGCACCCGCTGCTGGTTGCCGAGCGAGAGCCGTTCCACCTCGGTGTCCCGGCGCTCGGTGAGGCCGAGCCGTTCGATCAGGTCGTCGGCGGAGCGGCGGGCGCGGTCCGGGGACATGCCGTGCAGCCGGCCGAAGTACTCGAGCTGCTCGCGGACCCGCATCTTGGCGTAGAGGCCGCGTTCCTCCGGCATGTAGCCGAACCGGCGGCGGGTGGCGAAGTCGAGGGGACGGTCCTGCCAGCGCACCTCGCCCCCGTCTGGCTGGAGCACGCCCATGACGATGCGCATGGTCGTGGTCTTGCCGGCCCCGTTCGCGCCGACGAAGCCGAACATCTCGCCGGGCCGCACGGTGAGGGAGACGCCGTCGAGCGCGACCTTCTCCCCGTACCGCTTCCTCAGCTCGTCAATGCGGAGCATCCACCGTACCTTTCGTCGGGTTCTTCACGATCTCCTGCAACACGGACACGTACTCGGCGAACGCCTTGCGCCCGCGGTCGGTGAGCGAGAGCCAGGTACGGGCGCGCTTGCCGACGAATCCCTTCTGCACCCGGACGTAGCCGGCCTCCTCGAGGGTGGCGATGTGCTTCGACAGCAGCGAATCGCTCACCTCGATCGTGTCGCGCAGGAAGCGGAACTCGGCCTTCTCGGCCGCCGCGAGGGCCGCGACGATGGAGAGGCGCACCGGGGCGTGGATGATCTCGTCGAGCTTGTGCCGGGGGTGGTGGCCGTTTCCGGTGGCCGGGGTCACGAGGTCGCGGACTCCTCCCCCTCCGGATCGCGCAGCTCCCGCAGCCCGCGCCAGCCGCCGTACAGCGGCGGGACGGCCGCGAGCAGGATCCCGGCGACGCCCACGACGACCGGCCAGACCCCCTCGCCGTCGTACACGTACCGGTTCACCGCCGCGTTGAGCACGGTCGCCACCAGGAACACCACGGTGAGGGTCCGCATCAGCCGGTGCAGGCTGCGCGCGCACGCGCCCAGCCGGCAGATGTAGTAGGCCGAGACGGCGGTGAACACGAGCCATCCCACGATCGCGAGGGTCTCGAGCGGCTCGACGCCGAAGTGCATGACCGACCAGTAGAGGGCCGTGGCGATCCCGCACGCCAGCCACCAGACCGCGGCGGGCCGCGACGAACGCCGCACCTCCCGGTCGACGCGCTTGATCTCGGCTACGGCCTGTTCCGCACGGAAGTCGCTATCGGACCGCATATGTCCCCCTTCACCGACTTTGATGGTAAGCAAGCACTCAACCGACGTTCAAGTGCTTTCCAAGTGCTCCATCGCGCGCCGGGCCGCCGGGCGGCCGCACGTTTGCCGGACGGGCCAGGGGTACGGGGTGGCAAATGGCCTGATTCGCACCTCGGGTGAACGGGAGGAGAAGGTCATGGAGCGAGGGAGCCCGAAGCGGGGCGAGCGCACGACCCGGCGGCTCGCGGGCGCCGCGGACGCCAAGCAGGACGAGCCGATGCTCGCGCCTCCCGCCGACGCCGTCGACGACGGCACCCTGCCCGGCCGGGACCCCGCCCCGCCGCAGCGGCCCCGGGTCACCCCGGCGGACGTGTAACGGCGGGCCAAACCCCCCAAGGGGTCGGACGCGCCCCGGGACCCGCCGCCCCCCCCGCCCCGGCACACCCATACGTGCCCCAGACCGCCCCCCG
>QGUZ01000215.1 GCA_003242605.1 Actinomycetota bacterium | reverse complement strand
GTTTTGCCGTGAAAGTAAGGCTGCCACTGGGCCCGGGAAACCCGCTATTGTCGGCGTTGTAGCGGCGAGGAGGCGGTTGTGCACGGCGAAGGGACCCGTCAGCCGAACGCTGATGCGGTGTGCGCGATACCGGTCGACGAGTTGCCCGACGGTGTGGTCGTCACCGACCGTGACGGGTACGTGGTCGTCTTCAACAAGGCGGCCGAGCGGATCACCGGGGTTCGCGCCGTGGACGCGATCGGCCGTCCCATTGCCGACGCGCTCCCCCTCCGCGACGCGGACGGCCGCGAGTGGTGGAAGTGGCTCGACCCGCACGGCGGGCTGCGCATCCGCACCCGCATGCCGGAGCGTTCGCTGCACCTGCCCGGCGGCCAGGAGGTGCTCGTCGCGGCGCGGTTCGTGCGCGAGCCCGCCCGGTGCGGCGATGTGGTGCGCGTCGTGGTGACGCTGCGCGACGCGCTGGCCCGCGCCCGCCTGGAACGCAGCCGGGCCGACCTGGTCTCCACCGTCGCCCACGAGCTGCGCTCCCCCCTCACCAGCGTCAAGGGCTTCACCGCGACCCTGCTCGCCAAGTGGGACCGGCTCACCGACGACCAGAAGCGGGTCATGCTCGAGACGGTGAACGCCGACACCGACCGCGTGACCCGGCTCATCACCGAGCTGCTCGACGTGTCCCGCATCGAGTCCGGGCGGCTGGAGCTCCACCGGCAGATCGTGGACATCCCCGAGCGCGCCCGCAGGCTCATCGAGGGCCGGGTCGCCGCCGGCGAGCCCGCGGACCGGTTCAAGCTCGTGGTCCGCGGCGAGCTCCCCGAGATGTGGCTCGATCAGGACAAAATCGACCAGATTCTCGGTAACCTGCTGGAAAACGCGGTGCGGCACGGCCGCGGCACGGTCACCATAGAAATCGAGCCGATCGAGTGGGGGGTTGCCGTGTCCGTGCGCGACCAGGGTGAGGGTGTGGCGCCCGAGCTCGCCGCACGGGTGTTCCGGCAGTTCTGGCGCGGCAACAAGCGGCGCCGGGGCGGAACCGGCCTTGGCCTGTTCATCGTCAAGGGCCTGGTCGAGGCGCACGGCGGCACGATCACCGTGCAGCAGGCGCCCGGCGGCGGGGCGGAGTTTCGATTTACCTTGCCCACCGGGGCACCCGATTTCGCCTGATTTGTAATCGCCAGACCGTTCTCCGACGCGGCAGGCGACAGGCGATTTGGGCCGGTGGGCTGCTCGGACACTAGACTCTTGCCGCTTAGCCCTGACATCGGAGCTCTCGATTCCTCATGTCGAACACCTATGACCCCGTCGAGGTGACGCCGCTGCACGCCGAAGAGGTGGCGCGCATGCAGGCCGAAGCCCTGGCGGCGATCGCCGCGGCCAAGGACCTCGACGAACTCAAGCAGGTACGGCTCGCCCACGCCGGCGACCGATCCCCGATCGCCCTGGCCAACCGTGAGATCGGCGCGCTGCCGCCGCATGCGCGCGCCGAGGCGGGCCGCCGCGTCGGCGCCGCCCGCAAGGCCATCAACGAGGCCCTCGCCGCCCGGCAGGCCGAGCTGGAGGCCGAGCGCGACGAGCGGGTCCTCCGCGAGGAGACCGTCGACGTCACGCTGCCCTGGGACCGCCGCCCGCGCGGCGGCCGCCATCCGCTCACCACGCTGATGGAGCGCATCGTCGACGCGTTCGTCGGCATGGGCTACGAGGTGGCGGAAGGGCCCGAGCTCGAGGGCGAATGGTTCAACTTCGACGCCCTCAACATCGCCCGGGACCACCCGGCCCGCTCCGAGCACGACACGTTCTTCGTCGGGTCGCCGGAGTCGGGCATGGTGCTGCGCACCCAGACCTCCCCGGTGCAGATCCGCGCGCTGCTCGAGCGCGAGCTGCCGGTCTACGTGGTCGGCCCCGGCAAGACGTTCCGCACCGACGAGCTCGACGCCACCCACACCCCGGTCTTCCACCAGATCGAGGGGCTCGCCGTCGACGAGGGCCTGACCATGGCCCACCTGAAGGGCACCCTCGACCGGTTCGCCGAGGTGGTGTTCGGCAAGGGCATCCGGACCCGGTTCCGGCCCAACTACTTCCCGTTCACCGAGCCGTCGGCCGAGATGGACCTGCGCTGCTTCGTCTGCCGCGGCGACTCGGCCCGGCCGGGCGGCGCGCCTTGCCGTACCTGCAAGTCCGAGGGCTGGATCGAGTGGGGCGGCTGCGGCATGGTCAACCCGCGGGTGCTCGTCGCCTGCGGGGTCGACCCGGCGCGGTACTCCGGTTTCGCGTTCGGCATGGGCATTGAACGGACGCTCATGTTCCGCCACAACGCCGCGGACATGCGCGACATGGTCGAGGGAGACGTGCGCTTCACGCTCCCGTTCGGGATGGAGGTCTGATGAGGGTCCCGCTTTCCTGGGTGCGGGAGTACGTCGACCTGCCCGCCGTCTCCACGCACGAGATCGCCGACAAGCTCACCGCCGCCGGGTTCAAGGTCGAGGCGATCGAGTCGGTCGGCCACGAGATCAAGAACGTGGTCGTCGGCGAGGTGCTCGCCATCGAGGAGCTCACCGGCTTCAAGAAGCCGATCCGGTACTGCCAGGTCGAGGTGGGCGAGGCCGCGCCGCGCGGCATCATCTGCGGCGCGCAGAACTTCGTCGCCGGTGACCGGGTGCCGGTGGCGCTGCCCGGCGCGGTGCTGCCCGGGCCCAAGCCGGGCGAGCTGTTCGAGATCAGCTCGCGCAAGACCTACGGGCGGATCTCCGACGGCATGATCTGCTCGGCGCGCGAGCTCGGCGTCGGCGACGACCACAGCGGCATCCTCGTGCTGCCCGCCGACACGCCGATCGGGGCCGACGTGGTGGAGCTGCTCGGCCTGCGCGACGAGGTGCTCGAGGTCGAGGTCACCCCCGACCGCGGGTACGCGCTGTCGATCCGCGGCATCGCCCGCGAGCTGGCGATCGCCTTCGACGTGCCGTTCCGCGACCCGGCCGACATCGAGCTGCCCGCCGACACCGGCGGCTCCTACCCGGCCGAGATCGCCGACCCGACCGCGTGCGACCGGTTCGTGCTGCGCACGGTCACCGGGCTCGACCCGAAGGCGCCGACGCCGATGTGGATGCAGGTACGGCTGACGCGCGCGGGCATGCGCCCGGTCTCGCTCGCGGTCGACGTGACCAACTACGTCATGCTCGAGCTCGGCCAGCCGCTGCACGCGTTCGACGCCGACAAGCTGCAGGGCACGATCGTCGTCCGCCGGGCGCGGGAGGGCGAGACGCTCGAGACCCTCGACCACGTCACCCGCAAGCTCGACCCGGAGGACATCCTCATCACCGACGACTCCGGGCCGATCTCGCTCGCGGGCACGATGGGCGGCGTCAGCACCGAGATCTCCGACACCTCCACCAACCTGGTGATCGAGGCCGCGCACTTCTCCGCGACCGGGATCGCCCGCACCTCGCGGCGGCACAACCTGGTGAGCGAGGCCTCCCGCCGGTTCGAGCGGGGCGTCGACCGGGAGCTGCCGCTGTACGCCTCCTGGCGCGCGGTGCAGCTGCTGGTGACCCACGGCCGGGCCACCGCCCAGCCGGGCGTGACCCACGTGAGCCACGACGTCGAGCCGCTGACGATCACCATTCCGGTGGACTACCCGGGGCGGGTCGCCGGCGTGCCGTACGACCGGGAGACCGTGGTCCGCTGCCTGGAGCAGGTCGGCTGCCTCGTGGTGCCGGGCCGCCCGGAGGAGGGCGCCAAGGAGGCGTCCGGCGCGCGCCCGGCGGACCCGGCGCTCAACACCGCGACCGTGTCGGGCGGGGCGCTCGCCGACAAGCTCTCGGTGATCGGCGACTCCACCGATCTGATCACGGTCACCCCGCCGTCGTGGCGGCCCGACCTCACCGACCCCAACGACCTCGTCGAGGAGGTCATCCGGCTGGTCGGCTACGACAAGCTGCCGTCGCTGCTGCCGCCCGCGCCCGCCGGGTCCGGGCTCACCGAGGCGCAGCGGCTGCGCCGCCGGGTCGGCCGGGCGCTCGCCGCGGCCGGGTTCGTCGAGGTGCTGTCGTACCCGTTCATCTCCGGCAAGGACCTCGACAACCTCCAGCTCGAGCAGGACGACGACCGGCGGGTCACGGTACGGCTCGCCAACCCGCTCAGCGAGGACGAGCCGTTCATGCGCACCACGCTGCTGCCGGGCCTGTTCAAGACGCTCGTGCGCAACGTGGGCCGCGGCTTCGCCGACGTGGCGCTGTTCGAGTGCGGCTCGGTGTTCCTGCCGCGCCCGGGCGCCCCGGAGACCGCGCCGGTGCTCGCCGTCGACCGGCGGCCCACCGCCGAGGAGCTCGACCGGATCGAGTCGGCGCTGCCCGCCCAGCCGCTGCGGGTGGGGGCCGTGCTCGCCGGCGAGATCGAGCGGTCCGGCTGGTGGGGCAAGGGCCGCCAGGCGAGCTGGGCGGACGCGATCGAGGCGGCCCGCACGGTGATCCGCGAGGCCCGCGTCGAGCCGCGGGTCGAGGCGGCCCGCACCGCGCCGTGGCACCCGGGCCGGTGCGCCGCGCTGTATGTCGGTGACCGGCTGATCGGCCACGCGGGCGAGCTGCACCCGCGGGTGATCGAGGCCTACGGGCTGCCGCGCCGTACCTGCGCGCTGGAGCTGGAGCTGTCGGCGCTGGAGGAGCTGCTGTCCGGGCCGGTGGACGCCCCGGCGGTCTCCTCCTACCCGGTGGCCACCCAGGACGTGGCGCTCGTGGTGCCTGCCGACACCCCGGTGGCCGCGGTGGAGGCGGCGCTGCGCGAGGGCGCGGGCGAGCTGCTGGAGTCGATCCGGCTGTTCGACGTCTACACCGGCGCGCAGGTGGGGGAGGGCAAGAAGTCCCTCGCCTACACGCTGCGGTTCCGCGCGCCCGACCGCACGCTGACGGTCGAGGAGACCACCGCGGCGCGCGACGCCGCGGTCGCGGTCGCCGCGTCCCGGTTCGGCGCGACCCTGCGCGGCGCCTGATCCCGGCCTCCGGCCTCCGCCGAAGAGGACGTATCGGGGCGGCCGACCCCTCGCCGGTCGGCCGCCCCTCGCGTGCCCGTACCTTCCGTGCGAGGTACGGCCGGCACGCGCGTATCACCTGGGCACGATCTGCGTCGCGATCGTGCTGATGTTGAACAGCGCCTCGTCCGGGGACGGCTCGCCGTCCCCGCCGGCCGGCTCGATCTGCGTGGTCTGCGGCGTGGCCGGTTCGGCCTGGGCGTTCCCGGCGTCCTCCACGACGATGGAGGCCCCCGCGTCGTCGGCCGCCGCGTCGGTCTCGCTGTCGCAGTTCAGGCTGACCCGGATGCCGTCGACGCGGTTGATCGTCCACACCACCTGGTCCTGCCGGGGCGCGCCCTCGGCCGTGGTGCCGACGCCCTGAACCGTCGTCGTCCGCGTCGTCTCGCCGGTCACCGGCCCGTGACAGCGTGGCGCGGCGGCCTGCGCGGCACCCACGGTGACGAGCCCGGTGACCAGGCCTGCCAGGGCCCCCACCGTCAGCGCCCTTCCCCACATGGCGATCCCCCCGATCTGATGTGCTCTGCGGCCTGGTGAGGCCGAACAAAAGTAGATCGGCGGCGGCCCCGGGCGTACAAGCTTGAAAGGCCAAGAACAGCGTCAGGATTACCGAAGGTTCACCAAATGGATCACGTCGCCTGTCAGGTGGCAATTCTCCCTATGGCGGGCCGTCGCGGCCCCGCGGCGGCGATGGACCGGCCAAGCGCTCCGGTGGGCGGGCGCCCACGTGCGCGGTGATCGCCGGGCGGCGACCCGATCGTGCGGTTCGGGCGGAGGACTGCTACGGTGCCCTTTTGACGCGGGGTGCCCGGCATGTCCGGGCTGAGATCACACCCGTTGAACCTGATCTAGTTAGGACTAGCGGAGGGAACGTCACGTGGCAGGGGCCACCGCATTCTGCGATGAGGTGTGGGCGCGCGCGGCCAAGCTGGTGCGGGCCATTCACGAACACCCCTTCAACACCGAGCTGGAGGCAGGCACGCTCGACCGCGACCGGTTCGCGTTCTACATCGTCCAGGACTCCCGCTACCTGATCGCCTTCGGCAAGGCGCTCGCCACCGCCTCGACCCGGGCGACCGACGTCGACGAGGCCGCGTTCTTCGCCCAGGCCGCGCACACCGCGCTCGTCGTGGAGCGGAGCCTGCATGCCGGGTACATCGAGGAGTTCGGCCTGTCCGCCGCCGACCTGGAGGGCATCGTCACCTCGCCGACCTGCCTCGGCTACTCGTCGTACCTCCAGGCCACCGCGCTCGCCGAGCCGTACCCGGTGCTCGTCGCCGCGCTGCTGCCGTGCTTCTGGGTCTACGAGGACGTCGGCTCGGCCATCTTCGAGCGCACCCGGGACGTGGAGAAGCACCCCTACCGCGCGTGGATCAACACCTACGCCGACCCCGAGTTCGCCGCCTCGGTCGAGCGCGTCAAGCAGATCGCCGACCGCCACGCGGCCACGGCCGAGCCGCCGGTCCGCGAGGCGATGACGGACGCGTTCCTCCGCGCCACCGAGTACGAGTGGCTGTTCTGGGACAGCGCCTACCGCCGGGAGACCTGGCCCACCGCCCAGTGGCTCTCCTGACCTGACGTCCGGTACGGCAGGGCCGGGCCGCCCCGCGCGGCCTGGCCCACCGGCACGACCGAGGCAAGGGGCCCGGGAGGCATCCGGAGCGACACGGCCGGCGATTTCACTCCGGCGGTCGTACCCGAAACCGAGGGGGCAGCGCCTGCCGGGGCCCGGACTCCTAGGGCCTCCTGGTCTTCGCTTGGCCCGGAAGGGGCGGGGCAGGGCTCACCGCCTCGTCCTCGGGGCGACGTCCGGGAACCGTCGGCCTCGGGGCGACGGTCGGAATGCGGCGGAGCGAGCACGCATCCGAGGCACAGCGGCAGGCGACGTCACGTCTCTCCGTGAGGCGTCGGCGCTCCGTCCGGGAGGACACACGGTGAGCCGATCTGCATTGCCAGCACGCCTTCGCCGGTCTCCGCGAGTGACACGCGGAACCCATCCGCTGGGGACCGGGCGGTGAAATTCCGGCCGTCCGCCGAGGCAGAAATGATCACGAAGCCGCGCTGTTCCCAAAACCGGCGGACCTGAGCGGCGACGTCGGTGAGCCGATCCTTCGGGACACCGCGCAGATAGTACGCGCGGTACACAATGATCGGATCGCTGGGCGAGTTGCGGTCGGGGTTGCAATACCGGGTGTTGAGACTCGGCCGATAAAGGTCGAGCGTGGGTTTGGGGTCAAGCGCGTCGGCGGTCTCCCGTGCGATCCGGTCGACCTGCGCGACCGCCTCATCATGGGTCAGCGTCGGTTTGACAGGGCTTTCGCCCGGTCCTTTTCTCGGGGTCTCCTCCAAAGCGGCGCATGCGGCCACGAGGACGACGACCAGGAATATGGCGGCTAACCGGGGCATCTATCCTCCTGCCGGTCTTGGTGAAGGAGCCGGTGTGGGCGCAGGAGCCGGTGTGGACGAAGTGACGGGCGCGGGCGAGGGAGCCGGTGTGGGCGAAGGAGTCGCGGTCGGTTCCGGTTGTCTTGGGAACGGCTCCAGCTTGTCGTATTGCCCGTTCACCAGGCGGGCGATGTTGTTCAGCGATACCGACGGCAGGCCGGTTTCGGGGTCGACGTCCCAGTAACTGGAGTGCGCTCTGGCGGTCAGGGTCGAGTCGCCGGTGTCCTCCACGTAGAACTGGTTGGCGCCGAACCGGGGGTGGCTGGGGTCGGGGCCGAGAGGGCCGCCCCATTCGGGTAGCCCGGTGAGCGGGTCGAAGGTGCCGGTGGGCTCCAAGGGAAGCGAGCCGACGTCGCCCACCGGATCGTTGGGAGCCTCGCCCACCCAGACGGAGCCGACACCGAGATCCTTCGCTTGCGCCGCGCCGAGACCAGGGCTCCCCACCGCGATGAGCTGGTCGGCGAACGTCTTCGGCCGGGCCTGGGCGGCCAGGCCCGCCAGCGTCGAGCCGTAGCTGTGCGCCAGCACGGTCAGCCGAACGTCGGCGGCGGCCTTGTGGGCGGCGTGGAGGCCGTCCGTGAAGCTCACCAGCGCGGGCACACCCGCCTTGGCGGCGTTCTTGTTCACCACGGTGCGGTCGATGTAGTGGGTCTTGTCCCACTGTGGGGCGTCGTATCCCAGCCAGGCGATGGAGGCGACCTTTCGATCCGGACCGCCGAACAGGCTGGCCACGTCCCACAGGACGGCCGCGCGCTGCGCGTCGCCGAGGATGCCTTCGAGTTTGGTTCCGGTGCCGGGGACGTAGGCGACCACGTTGTCGGCTTCGTCGGGGTCGCCGTAAGAGATGGCGGCCTTGCCGTCCTTGCCGAGGTACAGGTCGAGCAGGAGGGCAGGCGGGCGATTGCCCCGCCCGCCCAGGGCGAGCGCCCGGTCCACGGCCGCGATCTGGCGCATCTTCAGCTCCAGCTCGGCGATCCGGGCCTCGGCGTCGGCGGCCGAGGCGCGCAGGCGGGCGAGCTCGGCGATGATCGCCTGCC
>QGUZ01000214.1 GCA_003242605.1 Actinomycetota bacterium | reverse complement strand
CCCGGGCGAGTCGGGGGGCACGGGGGGGGGCTCGGGGACCGGTGCCCGGGCCCGCAGGGGTCCGGGGGCCGGTGCGCCGGTCCCGGGGGCGCGCGGCTCGGTGACCGGCTCGGCGGGCGGGTCCGCGGTGGCGGCGGTGAACCGGGTGTGGCCCGGCGCGCCGGCGTCCCGCGCGATCACGTGCAGCCGGGCGACGGGCAGGGCGCCGAGCTGGGCGGCGAGGCGGGCGAGCAGGGCGACCGGGCCGGGGCTCGGCTCCCCGTCGTCCGGCTTCCCGGGCGCTTTGGCCGCCTGCGGCCCGGTGACGGTGAGCCCGGCGGCGGGTGTGGTCGCGAGTATCAGGGCTGCGGTGTGCGGAACCGCGTTCAGGCCCGGCGGTAATACGACGGCGGAATCAGGCAATCGACTCAGACTCCCCGGCACGACGAGTGTGGAAAATCCCGATACGACGCTTCTTTCGGCGGTGCTGCGGTCTCCTGTTTCATCGGGCCGAGCCTCCGAATCGCACTATCGGGTTTCCGCGGGCCTTCGGGGCCGTACCCGCCCCGGTCACCGGCGGCCGGCCGTGCGGTATTCGAGCACGCATCCGTTCCTCCGGGGCGCGCCCCGGCCGCACCGGCTCACCCCGGTCGGTGCCGATTCGCGGGAAACCGACCGGTACGGTGACCGAACGACGTCAGCCGCGAATTCCCCGTGCAGTAAAGGTGGTGAGCGTTCAAGCTACCAAACGCGGTCACTTCGTAACAGTAAAAACGCCGTTTCCTTCCGGGCCGGTACGACCGCGGCTCCGGGGGCGAGTCGGATGGCGGTATGTTTGGCCCCGCCGACGCCGCAGGCCCCGCCCGTCGCCGGGCGTCCCGGCGCGGGTACGCGTCGTGAGCGGTCGGGGCAGGGAGTCGGGCGGGTGAAGTCGGGACGAGGAGCCGGACGAGGAGTCGGACTGTGCACAACGATGGGCATCCCCGGCGGCCCCGCCGCGCGCGGCCCGTGGTGGCGGTCGTGCTCGCCGGCGGGGTGGGGCAGCGCATGGGCGCGCCCGTGCCGAAGCAGCTCCTCACGATCGCGGGACGGACGATCCTCGAGCACAGCGTCGCCGTCTTCGAGTCGGTGCCGGAGATCGACGAGATCGTGGTGCTCATGGCCCCGGGCCACGTGGCGGAGGCGGAGCGCATCGTGGCCCGCGGCGGCTTCCGCAAGGTGACCGCGGTGGTCGAGGGCGGGGCGAGCCGTACCGAGTCGACGTGGCGGGCCCTCGCGGCGCTCGGCGAGCGGGAGTGCGACGTGCTGCTGCACGACGCGGTGCGGCCGCTCGTGGATGCGGAGACGGTCCGGGCGTGCGTGGCCGCGCTGGAGCGCTGCGAGGCGCTGGAGGTGGCGATCCCGAGCGCGGACACGATCGTGCGGGTGACCGGCGGGCCCGGCGGGGAGGTCGTCGCGGACGTGCCGGACCGGGCGACGCTGCGCCGCACCCAGACGCCGCAGGGCTTCCGGCTCTCGGTGATCCGCGAGGCGTACCGGCGGGCGTTCGCCGACCCGGCCTTCGCCGAGCGGCCCGCGACCGACGACTGCGGCGTGGTGCTGCGCTACCTGCCCGAGGTACCGATCCACGTCGTGCCGGGCAGCGAGCGCAACCTGAAGATCACCCACCCGGTGGACGTGGCGATCGCCGAGCGGCTCTTCGAGCTGTCCGGCCGCGGCCACGGCCTCCCCGGCCCGGAGGCGGTGCGGGCGGGCGTGGCGGGCCGGGCCGCGGTGGTGGTCGGCGACGGCCGGGGCGCGGCGGCCGCGATCGCCGAGCGGCTCGCCGGGTACGGGGCGACCGTCCACCGGTACGGCGAGGCGGACGGGTGGCGGCCGGACGACGCGCGGGCGGTGGCGGAGGCGCTCGCCGCCGCGGCCGAGAAGTCGGGCCGCGTCGACCACGTGGTGTGCGCGGTGGACCCGCCGCCCGCGAGGCCGCTGGCCGAGGCCGCCCCGGAGACGGTGGCCACGGCGCTGGGCGGCGGCTGCGCAGGCCCGGCGCAGGTGGCCCGGGCGGCCCTGCCGTACCTGCGGGAGAGCCGGGGCCAGCTGCTGCTGTGCACCTGGCCGCCGGTCCCGGGGGAGGCGGGGCATGCCCTGGGCGCGCCGGTGCGGGCCGCGGTGGCCGCGCTCGCCGGCGCGCTGGCGCGGGAGTGGGCGGGCGACGAGGTCCGGGTGAACTGCGTCGACCCCGCCACCGGGATCGGTGACGGGGCCGGTGCCCCGATCGGCGGGGACGCCGGGCCCGCCCGCGACGTGGCGGCCCTCGCCGAGACGGCGCTCGCCGTGCTCGCCTCCGGCCGTACCGGCGCGGTGCTCGGGGTGCGCGCCGCGGGCTGAGCCGGCCGGACGCCTCAGCCCTGCCGGGCGGGGTTCGCCCCGGTGCCCTGCTGGGTGCGGGCGAGGCTCGCGGCGGCGTTCTTCGCCAGGCTCGGCGGGCTGGTGAGGAAGCCGAGTCCCCAGGACATGTGCATGGTGATGTAGGCGATCGGCAGCCAGAGGCGGGACTTGGCCGGCAGCCCCGACCCGGTCACCACGGACCCGGCGAGGATCGCGGCGAGGTAGCCCAGCGGGAGGATGAGCGCGGGCCAGAAGAACGGCGCGGCCACGAGCCCGGCGGCCACGCCCACCACGGCGGCGGGCGGCGCGAGGTACCGCATGTTGATCGTGCCCGGGTGGGTGCGGGCCACCACGTGCCGCCAGCGGCCGTAGTGGAAGTACTGCTTGGCGAGCGCCTTCACGTTCGGCCGGGGCCGGTAGGAGACCCGCATCCGCGGCTGGAAGTACACCAGCCCGCCGGTCTTGCGGATGCGGTAGTTCATCTCCCAGTCCTGGGCGCGCAGGAAGTGCTCGTCGTAGCCGCCGACCCGCTCCAGCGCCGAGCGGCGGAACACGCCCAGATACACGGTGTCGGCCGGCCCGGGCTCGCCGCCGGTGTGGAACCGCGCGCCGCCCACGCCGATCTTCGAGGTCATGGCGCGGGCCACGGCCTGCTCGAACGGGGTGATCCCTTCGGCGGCCATGATGCCGCCCACGTTGTCGGCGCCGGTCGCCTCGAGCGTCTCGACCGCCACCCGCAGGTAGTCGGGCGGGAGCATGGCGTGGCCGTCGACGCGGGCGATGATGTCGTACCTGGTGGCCGCGATCGCGGCGTTGAGCGCGTTCGGGGTGCGGCCGGTGGGGTTCGGCACCACCCGGACCCGGGGGTCCTCGGCGGCGAGCGCCTCGGCGACCTCCTGGGTGCGGTCCTGGGAGGGGCCGACGGCGAGCACGACCTCGATCGGTCCGTCGTACTGCTGGGAGAGCACCTGGTGGACCGCGTCGCGCAGATGCCGCTCCTCATTGAGGATCGGCATGATCACTGATATGGGTGGCCAGACACGTGTCATCTGGGCAACTCGTGGCGAGTCGGGGAACTGCTTCATTGCTGCGATCACGCTACTGTACGAGCGGGCAGGGATCGCAACAGACGCGGAATTCCGCGCGGCCCGCGCCCTGGGATGTCGAGAACGCCCCGGGATGACGGAGAGGGGGCACCGCGATGCGCGACGACGACCCCGGTGCCCGCGTGACCGGCTCCGGTGACGAGGCCGAGGCCGATTCGGGGGTGCGGGTGGGCGGGGACGGCTACGGCAAGGTACGGCTCGGCCCGCCGCGCGCGTCCCGGTCCGGCGGCCGGCCCGGCCCGCGGCCGGCGCCGCCCGGCGTGCGCCGTGCCGTACGGCGGAAGCGGCGGGATCCGCGGAAGCGGCTGCGCCGGCTGATCGTCGCGGGCGCGCTGTCCGCGCTCGTGCTCGCCGGGTCGGGCGTGGTGTGGGCGCTGCCGAACTACGCGGCCGGGCGGGTCGCGGCGGTCGACGCGGGCACGGTGGAGGCCGAGCCGCGCGGCGCGCTCAACATCCTGCTCGTCGGCGTGGACCGGCGCGACCACCTCACCCGGCGGCAGCAGAACCTACTCCACCTCGGCCGGGACCTTGGGCGGCGCACCGACACGATGATGATCATCCACCTGTCCGAGGACCACGATCGCGTCACCGTGGTGAGCCTGCCCCGGGACAGCTGGGTGACGATCCCCGGCAAGGGCGAGCACAAGATCAACTCGGCGTACCAGTTCGGCGGGCCGAAGCTGACCGTGGAGACGGTACGGCAGGCGACCGGGCTGCCGATCCACCACTACATCGAGGTGAACGTGCTCGGCTTCATCGACGTGGTGGACGCGGTCGGCGGCATCGAGGTGTGCACCCCGGTGCCGATCAACGACGCGAAGACGAAGTTCCAGCTGCCCGCGGGCACCCACCGGCTCGACGGAGTGCAGGCGCTGTTCTACGCCCGCACCCGGGCCACCGCGCGCTCCGACCTCGACCGCATCGACCGGCAGCAGCAGGTGCTGTCCGCCCTGCTCGACCGGGCGCTCAGCGGCGGCACGCTCGCCAACCCGGTCCGGCTCACCAACCTGATCAACTCGGCGCTGCGCACGATCACCGTGGACCGGGCGCTCAGCCGGAACCTGCTCGGCCTCGCCGAGCAGCTCCGCGACGTGTCCACCGACGACGTGGAGTTCACCACGGTGCCGCTCGCCGACGTGGACTACCGCACGCCCACCGGCGAGTCGGCGGTGCTGTGGGACAAGGCCGCCGCGGCCGAGCTGTTCCGCCGCATCAAGGCGGACGAGCCGCTGATCAGGCCGACGCGGCGGCCGTCCGCCACGCCCTCCGGCGGCGGCTCCGGCACGCCGGGCGCCCCGGCGAGCCCCGCTGCGTCGGCCACCGGGTCGGGCACCGGGTCGGGCACCGCCTCGCCCGCCGCGTCCCCCACGATCCCGCCGTCGCGGATCATGCTGCGCGTCTACAACGGCACCGACATCGCCGGTCTCGGCGCCCGCACCCGGCAGGAGCTGATCGACGCCGGCTTCCTCGTCCCCTCCCCCGCGGGCAACACCGCGACCGAATACGAGCGCACCGTGATCCGGTACGCGCCGGGCCGGGAGGACTCGGCGCGCACGGTCGCCGCCGCGATCCCCGGCGCCGAGGTACGGCAGGCCGACATCGAGGGCGTCGAGGTCATCGTGGGCCGGCGGCACCCGGGCGTGCGCAGGGTGACCGTGGCCGAGCCCACCCCCGCGGCCACGCCCGGGGCCTCGCCGTCCCCGTCGGCGCGCACCGCGACGCAGAACATCTGCCGGCGGTGACGCCGCCGGCTCACATGATCAGGGTGAGCCAGTCGCTGTAGCGGGCGTCGCGGCCGTGCACCACGTCGTCGAAGGCGTGCTTGACGGTCTTGGTCACCGGGCCCTCGCCGCCGCCGATGTCCCGGTTGTCGACCGAGGCGACCCACACGATCCCGGCGGTGGCGTCGCACAGGAACAGCTCGTCGGCCGCGTACAGCTCGGCGCGCACGATGTCGCGGCGCCGTACCGGGATGCCGAGGTCGGTGGCGAGCCGCTCCACGGTGTCCCGGATGACGTCGGCGTGGCCGCCCGCGGTGTGCGGCGGGGTGACGAGCGTGCCGTCGGTGACGAGGAAGAGGTCGGCGCCGGTGCAGCCGGTGACGTTCCCGGCGGCGTCGAGCAGCACGGCCTCGTCGAACCCGGCCTCGGCCGCCTCGGCCCGGGCGAGCGCGGCGTTGAGCTGGGCGCCGCTCGCCCGCGCGAGGGTGGGGAGGGCGGCGGGGTCGTTGCGCCGCCACGGGCTCGTCATCAGCCGCGCCCCGTCGGCGGTGCGGTCCGGCCACTCCCAGGTGGCGATCGTCACCGATACCGGGCAGTCCCGGGCGAGCAGGCCCATCCCGCCGTGGCCGCGGTAGACGAGGTGCCGGATGTGGCAGGAGGCGTGGCCGTTGGCGACGACCGTCATCACCGTCGCCTCGTGCAGCTCGTCGAAGTCGTACGGAACCCGCAGCCCGATCATGCGCGCGCTGCGGTAGAGCCGCTCCAGGTGGGCGTCGAGGCGGAAGATGGCGGGCCCGTCCGGCGTGAGGTACGCGTTGGTGTCCTCGAGTACGGCGGTGCCGTAGTGCAGTGCGTGCGTCAGAACGTGGATGCGGGCCTCGTGCGCGGGCACCAGCGCGCCGTCCATCCAGATTCTGGCGCCTTCCACCTGCTTCACGGTGCCTCCAAAGGGGGCTGGTTCCGGCCCGGCATTCTGAGCCACCGCCTCCGAAACCGTCAACAATTTTGCCGCCCAGCGGTGAACTGAACGCAAGAGGGCAGTACAACCTACCTGCAGCGGGCGCGCCCCCTTACCCACGAGCGCACCTCTGACCCGTGCGGCACCGCCCGCCCGGTCGGGTTCCCGATTCGTACTTCGGCAAGCTCGCCGCGACCGGATCCGTCGCCCCGGCCCCGACGGCGTCGGGAAGGCCGTCTGGTTCCGCCGGTCACCCGGCGGGCGCCGTACCCCGCCGGGGGATCACCGGCTCACCATTCGGTCAGCGCCCGGTGCCACTGGGTGACGATGGCGGCGAGCAGGGTGTCGCGGTCGCGGCCGGCGGGCGGGGTGAGCATGACGCCGTGGATCTGGGCCTCCACCCCCTGTACGGCGAGCAGGGCGGCGGTCTCGGGGTCGGAGCGGGCGACGCCGAGGCGGCGCAGGTGCCCGGCGAGGCGTGCGGCGATGGCGAGTTCGGCGGCGCGGAAGCGGGCCACGAGGTCCGGTGTGCGCGGGGCCCGGTCGAACAGGAGGCGGTGCAGGGTGGGGCGGGCGGTGTGCAGGGCGGCGACGCGGTGGACGAGGTCGTGGAGGAGGCTTGGCAGCGGGAGCTCCTCGGCGGCGGCCCGGGCGAGCGCGTCGGTGACCTCGGCGGCGGTGGCCTCCAGGTGCCGCTCGGCGAGGGACCACAGCAGGGCGTCCTTGTTCGGGAAGTACCGATACAGGGTGCCGATCGACACACCGGCGCGCTCAGCGATCTTGTTGGTGGTGGTCGCGGCATAGCCGTACCGGTCGAAAAGCTGAGCCGCCGCCTCCTCGATCCACGCGACGGTCTCGCGGGAGCGTCGCTGACGTGGGCGTTTGCGCGGGGTGGCCACCTGGCTCCAATGCGAGTACCGGAAAGCGCGGATCGCCTGCATTATCGCCGGTGAGCGCGCTCGCCCCCGGTTCTCCGACCGGCCGTTCCCGCCGGAACCCCCGACCCTGCGGAGGCGTCTCGTGCCCGAACTCGCCGGCTACGCCCTTCGCGTCCTGCCCGGGCTGCTGCTCGTCGGCGGCTGTTTCGCGCTGGCGCGGGCCGAGCGGGATCCGCTGTTGCGGATCGTGACGCTCATCGGCGCCTTCGTGCTCGTGCGGGACGCGATGACCCCGGTGGGGTTCTGGACGTTCGGGGCCGCGGGCGGGGTGGTGCCGTGGCTGCGGTTCGGGAACGACGGCACGGTCCTCGTGGTCTTCGGGGTCGCCTCGCTCGCGTTCGTCGCCGGGGTGCTGGGGCTCGACCGCGAGCTGCGCGCGCTGGTGGCCTGGGGCCGGTTCGACGTGCCCGCCCTGGCCCTGGGGCTCGGCGGCGGGGTGCTGGTCGCGGCCCCGGTGCTGCTGGCTCAGCGGCTGGTGGCGCACCCGGCGCCCGCCGTACCGGCCGGGCTGCTTGCGGCGCTGCTGTTTCTCGCGCTCGCCGGCAACCTCGCCGAGGAGGTGCTGTTCCGCGGCCTGCTCCAGGGGCGGCTGGAGCGCACGGCCGGCCGGGGACGCGCCGCCGTTCTCTCGGCCCTGCTCTTCGCCGCCTGTCACGTCTTCCTCGCCACGACCGTCACCGACGTCGGCGCGCCGCTGCTCGTGTTCACGGCCTACGAGGGAACGGTCTGCGCCCTGATACGCGCCCGCCGCGGGGTTCTCGCCGCGGCCCTCGCCCACGGCGGCGCGATCTTCCTGATCGCGAGCGGCGTTCTCTGACGACGCCACGGGTGGCGGATGCGGGCACGGCTCCCCCGGCATTCCGGCGTCACGCCCCGGGCGGCCCGGCACGAGTGCCCGCATCGGCTTTCCGTCGCTTCGCGCCCCTCCCGCCAGGGTGCGGCGACCGTGACGCGGAACGTTCACGAGCCGGTAGCGGCACCGGCGAAACCGGCCCGGCCGCGGCGGATATCTCGGATCAGGTGTCCTGCAAGCCGCATGCAAGCCGGATCCGAATAGTGACCACCAAACGGCGCGATCTTCACGTTTCCGCACCCGGTTTCCCGGTCTCCGGGCGCTCGGGAGCACGACGGGGGACCTCCGCGCGACCGGCGCACGGCAGGGTGCCGGGCCACCCGCACGGGGGCCGGGTGGCTCGGCCCGCCGTACCGGATCGGGCGGGCGGGTACGGCACGGCCACGGCGGCCGCGCCCGCGCGCCGGGCCGGCCCCGGACGCGCGCGACCCCGCCTCCGGCGACGCGACAGGCGGGGTCCGCTCGACGGTGGCCGGCCTACTTGAGCAGCTGGCGGGCCATCACCATGCGCTGGATCTGGTTGGTGCCCTCGTAGATCTGGGTGATCTTGGCGTCGCGCATCATGCGCTCGACCGGGAAGTCGTTGGTGTACCCGTAGCC
>QGUZ01000519.1 GCA_003242605.1 Actinomycetota bacterium | reverse complement strand
GAGTCGCTCAGCCAGACGTCCGCCAGCCGCTTGCCCTGGTAGATCGGGCTCGGCCAGAGGTTCTGGACGCGCGGGTTGGCGATCGTGTAGTCGAACTTCTGGATCGGGTAGAGCGCCTGGACGATCTCCGTCTCCATCCGCTCCTGCATGCGGCGGTAGATCTCGTTGCGCTTGGCCTCGTCGAGCGTCGCGCGGGACTGCTTGAGCAGGTCCATCAGGACGTCGTCCTTGATCTCGGCGTAGTTCTCCAGCGAGTCGGGCTCGAAGTCACGCCAGATCTGGTCGGGCAGGTGCACGCCGCGCAGCGCCTTGGCGACGTCGAAGTCGTGGTTGCGGCGGCGCTCGATGCCGGTCGCCGGATCGACGATCTCCAGCTCCAGCTTGATGCCGACCTTGGCCAGGTCGTCCTGGATCCACTGCGCCTCGCGGACGTCCTCGTCGTCGACCTTCTGCACCATCATCTTGGTGGAGAAGCCGTTCGGGTAGCCCGCCTCGGCGAGCAGCCGCTTGGCGCCCTCCGGGTCGTACGGCCGCAGCCGCAGCACCTCCTCCTTGGTGAGCGCGCAGCTGCAGGTGTCCGGGCGCAGCAGCGAGGTCAGGTTGTACCGGCCGCGGATGTTCTCGCCCATGCCGACCCAGTCGACCGCGCGCACGAACGCCTGCCGTACCCGCAGGTCGTCGAACGGCTTCCGCTTGGCGTTGAGGTAGATGCTCACCGGCGCGCCGGGCGCCTCGGTGACCGTGAAGCCCTTCGCCTCCAGCTCCTTGGCCACGTTCGCGTCGCTGGTGGTGCCGACGTCGATGCGGCCGCTGCGCAGCGCCGCGGTGACCGCGGCGATGTCCGTGACGATCGGGCGGCGGATCTCGTCCAGGTACGGCTTGCCCTTCTCGAAGTAGTCGGGGTTCTTCTTGAAGACCCACTCCACCTCGGGCTTGTGGCTCTCCAGGATGAACGGGCCGGTGCCGATCGCCTTGGTCTTCAGGTCGAACTTACCCTCGACGCCCTCCCGCGGGAGGATCACCATGAAGTGGTAGGCGAGGTAGTCGAGCAGCGGGGCGTAGGGGCGCTCGAGCCTGAGGATGACGGTGTGGTCGTCCGGGGCCTCGATCTCGGTGACCGGGTCGATCATCCACTGGTGCACCTGGGTGGCCTTCTTCAGCGCCTGGAAGGTGGCCACCACGTCGTCCGAGGTGAACGGGCGCCCGTTCACCGGCGGGATGTTCTGCCACCGGACGTCCTTGCGCAGGTGGAAGGTGTAGGTCTTGCCGTCCTCCGAGATCTCCCACGACTCGGCGAGGTCGGGCACGATCTCGTACCCGGTCTTGGCGTCCGGGCCGGTCTTGACGTCGACCAGCTTGCTGTAGACGACGCCGGAGATCATCGACGACGCGGTCGGGTCGATGGTCTCCAGCGGGTTGATGCCGTTGACGATCTCCGAGGGGGACTGCAGCACGAGCGTGCCGCCCGGGCGGGGGCTGCCCGCCGGGGCCTTCGCCGTACCGGCGCCGCCGTTGCCGCCACCGCCGCCGCCGCAGGCGGTGAGGGCGAGGGAGACGGCGAGCGCCGCGCCGAGCAGTGTGCGCCGTCTCACGCCGGCCTCCCGGGGAACTCGAGGTGACGGGCGAGGGGCCCGGCGGTGCGTGCGCCGGGGCCGCGGGTCGGGCTCGTCGGCACGCGCAGGGCGCCACGAGAGATCTCCACGATGGTCCTGCCTCTCATCGGTCGGTTACCGCGGTGGTTCGGGGACGCGGCCGGCGCCGCCGGCCCGCGTGTCGGAGGACTCGATCCGCTCGGCGCCCTGGGCGAGGCTGGGCGCCAGGCGGGAGATGAGGCGGCGCCCCCACCAGGCGCGCCGCTCCTGGATGACCAGCCGCTGCACGCGCGGGTCGAGGTGGTCGCGCAGCGCGTCGCCGAGCAGGTTGAAGCTGAACACGGCGATGGAGAGCGCGATGGCGGGGACGATGATCAGCCAGGGCGCGCGCTCGACGTACCGCACGCCCTCGGAGAGCATGAGCCCCCACGACGGGGTGGGCGGCGGCGCGCCGATGCCGAGGAAGCTCAGCGCCGACTCGGCGATGATCACCCCGGCGAAGATCAGGCTGCCGAGGGTGAACACCGAGGCGATCATGTTCGGCACGATGTGCCGGGTGAGGATGCGCGGCGTGCTCGCCCCCGTGGCCCGCGCGGCCTCCACGTACGGCTCCTGCCGTACCCGGAGCGTCTCGGCGCGCGCGATGCGGTTGAACGACGG
>QGUZ01000518.1 GCA_003242605.1 Actinomycetota bacterium | reverse complement strand
GGCCGCGCGTCCCCGACGGCCGCCGCGCCCCTCGGACGCCGCGCACTGGACGCGCGGTGCCGTACCGCGCCCGCCGCTCCGGCCGGGTCCTCCGCCACGCGTGAGGCGGCGGGTGCGGGCGCCCTGCCACGCGGCGGGGCCGGCGCCGGCTCGCGTGGGCACCGGACGGCTCGCCGCGGCATGCCCCCGGGCCGCGGCACGCTCTCGGTGATCCCGGCGGCACGGACACGCGCGGCCGCGCCGGCACTCCGATGATCGCGGAAGTGTGACGAGAAACGCATCTCGCTCGGCCGTGTCCTGCCGGGCGATCGACCAGGTCAGCGGGCATGCGGGCCGGTCGTCAGGACACTGTTTTTTCGCGATACGGTCAAGACACCATCACATCGCGCGTAGCATCAACGGGCATGGGGTCGCCGAGAAGACCAGCAGTCGCACGGGCCGCGGCGATGGCGGCGGTGGCGGCCGTGACGCTGTTCGCCTCCGGCTGTGGCTTCCTGGGAACCGCCTCCCCCAGGAACCTCGACGTGATCAGTGTGTCGAGCCCTCGGTTCCGGGACGGCGGTCCGCTGCCCCGGGAGTATTCGTGCAAGGGAAACCTCGGCAACCCTCCGCTCCGCTGGTCCGGTACGGTGGGCGCTAAGTCGGTCGCCCTCGTGGTCGACGACAGCAATCCCCGGACCGGCGCGGAGGTGCATTGGGTGGTGTTCAACATCGACCCGAACACCACCGAGATCGGGGAGGACGACGTACCGAGGGGCGCCCTCCAGGGCAAGACGACGAGCGGGAAGGTGGGGTACGCGCCCCCGTGCGATCCCGAGGGCACCTACCGTTTCACGGTCTACGCTCTCGACGCCAAGCTCGACCTTTCGCAAGGTGCCGAACTGCCGGACACGTTACGGGAGATCGCCGCCCACACGATCGCTCGCGGACGTCTGACGGCCGCCACCATTGAGTGACCCATCGACCACCGGAGGTAGCCGTGTCGGTTCCAGATAGGCGCGAGGTGTGACAACGGACGTCGTGGTTCAGCAGAATCAGCTTCAATCGCTACGTGCGGGTGATGAGGGGCAGGTCACGCCGCCGACCCCGCGATCTCACCGGCGCCGCTGGAACCCCATGGCAATGAGGGTGATGCTATGACTGCGGTCATTGTGGGCCTTGCCGCCATCGTGCTCCTGGTACTGACGATCGTGGCGCTGGGCATGCGGTCGATGAGCCGCAGGGAGAGCGCGCTCACGCCGGAGCGGATAAAGGCGATGGCCGAGAACAAAGGCCCCAAACCACGGCGCCCGGAGGCGTTCTTCGAGAGCTTCCCCGAGGATTTCGACTCACTCGACGACGAGGGCGACCGGCAGAAGCAGTCCAAGTCCAAACAGTCCTCGTCCTCCCGTAAGGGGGCCAAGTCCTCCGGCCGCCAGGGGCGCGGCGCGCAGCGCGCGGGCAAGCCGGCGTCGCGCGGCCGCCGAGGCGTCGACGAATGGGGCGAGCCGGACGACTACGACGACGAGTACTGGACCCGCATGCGGGCCGATGAGGGCCTCGACGACGGCATCGCCGCCAAGTCCCACGGGCTGCGCGATGAGCCGCAGCGCGAGCGGACGCCGGGTTCCGCCGACCCCAACGCGGCCACGGTGGTCACCCCGTTACCGCAGCGTCCGGTCAAGGCCAAGGACCAGGGTGAACCGGTACGGTCCGCCGCCAGCATCGCGGAACAGAAGACGATGACGTTCTCCGCCCCGCCTCCGGAGTCGTTCGCCGGGGCGGGCACCGCCACGGATGAGCCCGCGGGCGCCTACCCGTCGTCCGCCGAGCCGAGCCGCACCCCCTCGTCGTTCGCCACCGAACCGCCGGCGGCCGCGTCCTCGTCCGGCACCGGCACCACCACCGGCCCGATCGGGGCCGGCTCGACCGGCCCGTTCGGAGCCGTGACCGGCGGCCCCCTGCAGCAGCCCGCCACCGGCCCGGCCTCGGGCTCGTTCGAGACCCGCGACCCGCTCTCCGGCACCGGCCCGCAGCCGGCGGACGGCGCACCGTCCTCCGCCCGGACTGCGCGGCGCCGTTCCCGGAGGTCCGCGGCGCGGCCCACCGGAGGCTCCCCGCTCGAGACCGGCCGCACCGGCGGCTCCTTCGACACCGCCCGGGGCACCGGCCCGTTCGAGACCGTCTCCCCCACCACCCCGGCGGCCTCCACCCCGGCCGGATCGCACGCCTCGGGCACCTCCAGTGGAGCGTTCGACGCCGTCCGCGGCACCGG
>QGUZ01000213.1 GCA_003242605.1 Actinomycetota bacterium | reverse complement strand
CGGGCCGGTCGTGGCAGCCTTCTTCTCGGGCTGTACGACGGGGCCGGGCGGCCGCACCACGTCGGGGTGGCCCCCTCGTTCCCGATGCGGCGGCGCGCCGAGCTCGTCGACGAGCTCGCGCCGTACCGGATGGCCGACCCGAGCGGGCACCCGTGGGCCGCCTGGGCGGAGCGGGCGGCCGACCCCGTCCCCGGCGGCCCCCGGCTGCCCGGCGCGGTGTCCCGGTGGAACGCGAAGAAGGACCTCTCCTTCATCCCGCTCCGCCCCGAGCTCGTCGCCGAGGTCGCCTACGACCACATGGAGGGCGACCGGTTCCGGCACACCGCCCGCTTCCGCCGGTGGCGCCCCGACCGCACCCCCGAGTCCTGCGGCTACGCCCAGCTCGACCGGCCGGTCGGCTACGACCTCGACGAGCTGCTCGGCGGCTGACCGGCGGCCGTGCCGTACCGGGCGGGCTCAGAGGATGGGCCGGCCGCCGAGGCGGCGGGGCATCGGGGAGGTGTCGCGCAGCGAGATCGGCAGCAGGGACTGCGGCACCGACTGGTAGGTGACCGGGCGCAGCCAGCGGCGGATCGCGTTCGCGCCGACCGAGGTGTGGCCGGGCGCGGTGGTGGCCGGGTACGGCCCGCCGTGCGTCATCGCCCAGGCGACCGCGACGCCGGTCGGGTAGCCGTTCCACACGATGCGGCCGACCCGCTCGGTGAGCAGCTCCAGCAGCCGGGTGGCGAGCTCGGCCTCGGACTCCTCGGCGTGCACCGCGGCGACGAGGGCCGGGCGCAGCGCGGCCAGCGCGGCGAACAGGTCCTCCTCGCCGTCGTAGTCGACGACGACCCCGAACGGGCCGAACACCTCCTCCAGCGGCGCCTTGCCGTCGATCACCGCCTGGCTGTCCACCCGCACCAGGGTGGCGCCGCACGCCGGGGCCTCGGCCTCGGCCGCGAGCAGCGTGGTCGCCTCCTGCCGGGCGCGGTGCGCGCCCGCCACGTAGGCGTCGCGGATGCCCTGGGTGAGCAGCACGCCGGGGGCGATCTCGCCCGCGCGGCGCACCAGGGCGGCCACCACGGCCTCGCCGTGCTCGCCGCGCGGCACGAAGATCAGGCCGGGCTTGGTGCAGAACTGGCCCATGCCCTGGGTGAGGCTCTCGGCGGTGCCGGTGCCGATCTCCTCGGCCCGCTGCCGGGCCGCGCCCGGGGTCACCACGAGCGGGTTGACGCTGCCCAGCTCGCCGTAGAACGGGATCGGGTCGGGCCGGGAGACGGCGAGGTCGAACAGGGCGCGCCCGCCGCGCTCCGAGCCGGTGAAGCCGACCGCGCGGATGTGCGGGTCGCGGACGAGCGCGGCGCCCGCCTCGAACCCGTGGACGAGGGCGAAGACGCCGTCCTCGAGCACCCGGCGCAGCGCGGCCGCGGCGATCTCACAGGTCTCCGGGTGGGCCGGGTGGGCCTTCACCACCACCGGGCAACCCGCGGCGAGCGCGGAGGCGGTGTCGCCGCCCGGCACGCTGAACGCGAGCGGGAAGTTCGCGGCGCCGAACACCGCGACCGGGCCGATCGGCACCATCATGCGCCGCAGCTCGGGCCGGGGCGGCGTCGCCGCCGGGTCGGCGTGGTCGATCGCCACGTCGAGGTAGCCGCCGTCCCGGATCACCTCGGCGAAGAAGCGGAACTGGTAGCACGTCCGCGCCAGCTCGCCGGTGAGCCGGCCCTCGCCCAGGGCGGTCTCGGCGTCGGCGACGGCGATCAGCTCCGGCCCGACGGCCTCCAGCTCGGCCGCGATCGCCTCCAGCAGCCGCGCCCGCTCCTCCCGGCCGAGGTCGCGCAGCACCGGGAACGCCTCCGCGGCCCGGGCGCAAATCGCGGCGACCTCCTCGACGGACGTCTCGGCCCCGATTTCCCGCCGTTCCTTTCCGGTGCGCGCGTCCACGGAAATCACTTTGCCGGTCATCGGCGTCCTCTCGTCGTGCTTGATTATCACCGTCGACTGGCAGTAAACCGCATGCCCCGCCGCGCGGCTCAACCCGTGCCGGGGTCGGCCGGAATCGCGCGCGGCCGTGCCGTACGGCGGCACGCCGGGACCGGACGGGATCCGGGTGAAATGTACCGGGCCCGCTTTCCCGGGAACGCGGCCGCCGCGGCCCGCCCGCGCCCGTCGAATTGCCGAACGCCACGGGACGACGTGCCGAACCGCAGGTTAACGGCTCGTGTCCGGGCGGCCGGCACCGGGGTCCGGGTGCCCGGCCGCACGCGCCGCCCGGCCGCGAACGCCCGCCCGGAGATCACGCGCCGCGGCGATCGGCTCCCCGTGGGCGTCATTTCGCCGCCCGGCCGGATTGCCCGGCGAACCGGCCGATGAAAATACCACGTCGACTAGGCGCGACCGCCTTCGCCCGGCTGCGGCCGCGCCTTGCTCGGCTGCACGCGTTTCGGTTCGCCCGGCATCTTCGGATAGTTGGGTGGATACGGTTCGTCACCGCGGTCGTCCGCCGCGTACCACTCGAGCAGCGGGGCGATCGAGTACGCGCGGTCGTCGATGGCGCGGTGCACATCGCCGATATCGGCGAAACGGCGCGGCACGGTGCGGATGTCGAAATCGCGCGGGTCGACGTCGGGCAGCTCCGCCCAGGTGACCGGGGCGGAGACGGGGGCGTGCGGCCGGGCGCGGACCGAGTAGGCGGAGGCGATCGTGCGGTCGCGGGCGTTCTGGTTGTAGTCGATGAACACGCGCTCGCCGCGCTCCTCCTTCCACCAGGAGGTGGTGGCGAGCGCGGGCAGGCGGCGCTCCACCTCACGGGCGAGGGCGATCGCGGCGTGCCGTACCTCGACGAACGACCAGCGGGGCTCGATCCGGACGGCGATGTGGATGCCGCGGCCGCCGGAGGTCTTGGGGAAGCCGGTGATGCCGAGCTCGCCGAGGATGTCGCGGACCGCGAAGGCGACCTCGCGGGCCTCGGCGAAGCCGGTGCCGGGCTGCGGGTCGATGTCGATGCGCAGCTCGTCGGGGTGGTCGACGTCGGCGCACCGGGTCGGCCAGGGGTGGAAGTCGATCGTGCCGAGGTTCGCGCAGTAGGCGAGCGCGGCGACCTCGGTGACGCAGATCGCCTCGGCGGTGCGGCCGCTGGGGAAGGTCACCGTCACCGTCTCGAGCCACTCCGGGCGGCGGGCCGGGGCGCGCTTCTGGTAGATCTGCTCGGTCTGCACCCCGTCGGGGTGCCGCTTGAGGTAGGTGGGGCGGTGGTCGAGCGCGCGCAGCGCGCCCTGCCCGACCGCGAGGTAGTACTCGACCAGCTCGCGCTTTGTCGCACCGATCCCCGGAAAGTAGATCTTGTCCGGGTTGGTGACCTTGATCGTCCGCCCGGCGGCGTCGATCTCGATGTACGGCGAGGCCATGACGTGACGCTACCCGCCGGCGGCGGCATTCCTCCCACCGTGGGCCATGCCGTACCTTTCGCCGGGGTCGAGGGGCCGGGCGGGTCCGTCCCGGGGCTGCCGGCGGCGGGGCCTGGCGCCCGCACGGGACGGACCTGCGACCGCCTGCCCTACTCCTCGGCGCGCCGGGCACTGGCGCCCTGCCCGGCGGCGGTGAACTCCCTGCCGCCCGGCGGCTCCCAGCACGGGTGCGGGTGTTCGCCGCTCCCAGGGCGGCCGGCAGGCGATCTCGCCCTCACGGAAGGGTGATCAACACCCCACATCCCTATAGACGCCGGAACGCCGCCGAAAGGATGCCTCGCCTCCGCAATCGCCCCGGGGAGCCAGAGATCGGCCCCGGACGGTCGATTGCGTCGTAGGTAGGCTGGTGGTCATGGACAAGGTGGTAAAGGACGAACGGGAGTGGCGTCAGCTGCTCTCGCCCGAGGAGTACCACGTGCTGCGCGAGGCGGGGACCGAGCCGCCGTTCTCGGGCGAGTACGTCGACACCAAGACCGTTGGCGTCTACACCTGCCGCGCCTGCGGCGCGGAGCTGTTCCGGTCGGAGACCAAGTTCGACTCGCACTGCGGCTGGCCGTCGTTCTACGCGCCGGCCTCGTCCGACGCGGTGCGGCTGCTGGAGGACCGCTCGCACGGCATGATCCGCACCGAGGTGCGCTGCGCCCGCTGCGACTCCCACCTCGGGCACGTGTTCCACGGCGAGGGGTTCCCGACGCCGACCGACGACCGCTACTGCATCAACTCGATCGCTTTGCGCCTCGTCCCGGCCGAGGAGTCGTGAGGCGGCAGTCCTTGTCGCTCTGGCCGAGGTCGTTGGCGAGCACGGGGTTGCCGTTGATCCCGGTGCGCGCGTGCACGAACACCACCGGGTGGCGCACCCCCCGCTCCTTGGCGAGGTAGTCGCGGCCGCGCTCGCAGAGCCGTACCGCGTGCTTGGAGTTGACGGCGGTCTCCTTCATCGACGTGTAGATGCGCAGGTAGCCGCCGACGGTGCGGATGTCGGTGACCTTCTTCATCGCGGCGTCCTTGGCGCCCCAGCGGTCCAGGAAGTACTCCAGCGCCGCGACGTCGGTGTACTTCGAGTAGCCGGGCCGGGGCGTCGGGGTCGCCGATCCGTCCGGCTCGGTACGGCCCGGTGCGCCGCCGCCGGCCCCGGAGGGGTCGACCTGGCTGAGCGTGACCGGCCCGGAGGCGCCCTCGTCCCGCCCGGCCGTGCCGGAGCCGTCCGCGGGCGCGCCGCCGCCGGGCTCGCCCACGCCGCCGTACAGGGTGAGCGGCTCGCTCTCGGAGAGGTCGCTCGCGCCGAGCACGTCGCCGCGAAGCCATGCGGGGGCCTCGTCTCCGGACTCGCCGCCGGACTCAGGGGAGGCCCCGGACTCGCCCTTCCCCTTCTTGTCCTTCTTTTCCTTTTTCTTTTCCGCCTTCTTCTCCGGCTCGTCGTCCTTCGCCGCCTCGGACGCGGGCCGGTCGGCGCGGGGCGTGGCGGCCCCGTGCGGACGCTGCCCGGCCGGCTCGGCCGCCTCGGGCGTGGGGGCCGTGCTGTCCGCCGCGGCCTTCGGCGGCGCAGGCCGCGCGGTCGCCTGCGCCGTCGGGTCGGGATCGGCGCCCGCGTACCGGAACGGCACGGCGCCGTCGGTCGCCGTGCTCCCCGGCCGGAACGTCACGCCGCCGAGATCCCACAACCGGGCCGTGGCGACGGCCCCGCCGGCGAGGACCACCGGCACGGCCGCGAACGCCGTGATCCTCACCAGAGGCCGTGAACGCCGTGGTTTCCGCCTACGTCCCTTGGACCGAGCCACTCTGCCGCCTATCTCACCGTAATCCTGAAGGGCAGTATGCCAAGGTTGTGAAGGGATTACGGCAAAACAGGCAAACTCCCTCTAACTCGGATCAGGGGAGCGCGGCGACGAGCTCGGCGAGCGGCTTGCGGGTGCCGGTGTAGAACGGGATCTCCACTCGGACGTGCCGGCGCGCCCGCGCGCCCCGCAGGTGGCGCATGAGGTCGACGATGCGGTGCAGGTCGTTCGCCTCGAACGCGAGCAGCCACTCGTAGTCGGTGAGCGCGAACCCGGACACCGTGTTCGCCCGCACGTCGGCGAAGCCGCGCGCCATGGCGCCGTGCTCCGCGAGCAGCTCGCGCCGCTCCCGCTCGTCGAGCAGGTACCACTCGTAGGAGCGCACGAACGGGTACACGCACAGGTAGCCGCGCGGCTCCTCACCGGCGAGGAACGCCGGGATGTGCGAGCGGTTGAACTCGGCCGGGCGGTGCAGCCCCACGACCGACCAGACCGGCTCGCTCGCCCGGCCCAGGCGGGTGCGGCGGAACCGGGAGTAGACCTCCTGCAGGTCCTCCGCGGACGGGGCGTGCCACCAGAACATGTAGTCGGCGTCGGCGCGGAACCCGGCGACGTCGTAGCAGCCGCGGGTCACCACGTCCTTCTGCCCGACCTGGGCGAGCAGATCCTCGACCTCGCCGACGATCTCGTCCCGCTCGTCGGGCAGCCGGTCGGACAGCCGGAACACCGACCACATGGTGTACCGGATCACTTCGTTGAGATCACGCGCTTCTGGCTGGTGCCTTTCCTCGGTCATGACGCCATTCTCCCCGCGGGTCGAGGTGGTCCAGAATCCGGCCCACCGCGGTACGTGCGGTCGCGATGCAGGCGGGGACGCCGACCCCGTCGTAGGCGGCCCCGCACACCGCGAGGCCCGGCTGCATGGCCACCGCGGACCGGATGCGCGCCACGCGGTCGAGGTGGCCGACGTCGTACTGCGGCAGCGAGCCGCCCCACCGGGTGACCCGGCTGTCCCTCGGCAGCCCGCGCACGCCCAGCGTCTCGGTCAGCTCCGCCATCGCCAGCGAGACGAGCTCGGCGTCGTCGCGCTGCAGCATGTGCTCCTCCCCGAGCCGGCCGATCGAGCACCGGACGATCAGCAGGTCGGGGGCGGCCTTGGTCAGGTGCGGCCACTTGACCGAGCTGAACGTCACCGCCTTGACCGCGCGGCCCTCCACCGGCGGCACGAGGTAACCACTTCCCTCGGGCAGCGCGGGAAACGCCGAACGCGGGTAGGCGAGGGTGACGATCGCCATGCTCGCGTACTCGATCCGGGACAGCTCCGCCGCGGCCTTCGGCACCTCGGCCTGCAGCAGCCGGGCCGCCGGGATCGCGGGCAGCGCGAGGATCACCGCGTCCGCCTCGATCTCCTCGGGCGCGTTCGCCGGCCCGGCCACCAGCCGCCAGCCGCGCTCGGTACGGCGCAGCTCGCGCACGATCGTGCCGGTGCGGATCTCGGCCCCGGACCCGGCGGCGAGCGCCTCCGGCAGGGTGCCGAGGCCCCGGGCGAGCGTGGTGAACACCGGCCCGCGGGGCCGGCCCGCGCTCTCCCCGGCGATCTGCCGTGCCGCGGCGAGCAGCGACCGCTCGGTGCGCGCGGCGGTCGCGATGCGGGGCATCGTGGCGTCGAGCGACAGGTACTCCGCCCGGCCGGCGTAGACGCCGCCGAGCATCGGCTCGACCAGCCGCTCCACCACCTCCTCGCCCATGCGGGCGCGCACGTACGCGGCGACCGAGACGTCGGTCCGCACCAGGGTGGGCGGCAGCACCTGGTCGAGCGGGACCCGCAGGAAGCCGAGCGGCGACAGGATGCCGGAACGGCCGAGCGCCGCGAGGTCGGACGGCACGCCCATCACGCAGCCCTTGGGCAGCTCGCGCAGCGCACCCCGGGAGTAGATCAGCGAGGAGGTGACGCCCGGGTCCACCAGCTCGTCGCCGAGCCCGGCGGCCTGCGCCAGCTCCCTGCCCTCGGGCCGGGCGGCGAGCATCGCCTCGGCGCCCTCGTCCACCGGGACGCCGGCCACCTCGGAGACCCGCAGCTTGCCGCCGACCCGGTCGGCGCCCTCGAGCACGGTGACCCGCACCCGGTCGCCGCCGTCCCGCCCGAGGTACCAGGCCGCGGCGAGGCCCGCGATGCCCCCGCCGACGATCGCGACGTGCCGTCGCCCGTCCCGCTCCGGGGCGTTCCCGGACTCGCTCTCGCGACTCGATCTTCCTGCCATACCACAGACGTTACCGTGCCGTCGCCCCGGTACGGCCCGCCGCCCTCGCCGCGGCGTCGCGCGTCGTTCCCGGGGCCGTCCCGGCGTGCCGCACCCACCGCGCGGATAACGGCGGATGTCCGATACCGTGACGGCTTCGTGATCTCGCCGGCCAAACCGGCGGCCCGGGCGTGTCGTTAAGGGGGCATGAGGATCATCGGGCTCCGGGGTCGTCCCCGGACGGTCGGGCCCGCGTGGCCCGCCCTGATCGCGATCGCCGCGGTCCTGGCCCTCGCCGGATGCTCCGGCGGCGCCGAGGCGCCGTCCGTGGCCCGGGACCGCGAGGCCGTCACCCAGGCACGCCCGGACGCCGGCGAGGCGGGCGGTGCAGGCGCGGACGGCGACTCGGCGGCGGCCGGGAACGCCGCCGACGAGGCCGGCGAGTCCGGCGAGCGGCCGCTGACCAAGGCCACGGTCGCGCCGGAGGACCGCCAACTGGTCCGCAGCGCCGAGATGACGGTGCGCGCCAAGGACGTGGCGGCCGCCGCGGAGAAGGCGACGCGGATCGCCACCGAGGCCGGTGGCTATGTGTCCGAGGAGCACAGCACCTCCTCGGCCGACGGCGACAGTCACACCCTCATCACGTTCAAGGTGCCGCCGGACCGGTATGCGGCCGTGCTCGCCCGGTTCGGCAAGGAGCTCGGCACGCGGGAGAGCCTCACCCAGCGCACCGAGGACGTCACCGAACAGGTCGCCGACGTCGAGAGCCGGATCAAGTCGGCCGAGGCGACGATCGACCAGTTCCGCGCCCTGCTGCGCCGCGCCGAGAAGATCGGCGAGATCCTGGACATCGAACGGGAGATCTCCCAGCGTACGGCCGAGCTGGAGTCGCTGCAGGCCCGCCGCAAGGCGCTCGCGTCGCTGACCGGCATGGCGACGATCACCCTCCGGCTGGTCGGGCCCACCGCCAAGCCGCCGCGGGAGGAGGACGACGGGCCGGCGGGCTTCCTCGCGGGGACCCGACCCGGTTGGGCGGGGCCCGGGCCCCCCGTCGGAACTGGTCTCACCAGTCCGAGGGATTCTGGACACCG
>QGUZ01000212.1 GCA_003242605.1 Actinomycetota bacterium | reverse complement strand
CCCGGGCACGCCGCCGGGTCGCTGCTCGACGGGCTCGATCCCGAGCAGCGCGCCGCGGCCGAGATCACCGAAGGCCCGCTGCTCATCATCGCCGGGCCGGGCACCGGGAAGACGCGCACGCTCACCCACCGCCTCGCCCACCTCGTCACCGCCCGCGGCGTACCGCCCGAGCAGTGCCTGGCGATCACGTTCACCCGCCGGGCCGCCGAGGAGATGGCCGAGCGGCTCGCCGCCCTCGCCCCCGAGCACGCGCCTCGGATCACCACCGCCACCTTCCACTCCCTCGGCGTGCGCATCCTGCGGGAACAGCACGAGCGGGCGGGCCTCGGCCCCGGCTTCGGCATCGCCGACCAGGCCGCGCGGCTCGCGATCGCCACCGAGATCACCGGCGACGAGCGGGCGGCGCGCCGCCTGCTGCCCGCGATCTCGGCGTGGCGGCGCACCGGCGCGGCGGCCGGCGACGAGGTCGCCGAGCTCGCCGAGCGGTACACCAAGGCGCTGCGCCGGAACGACCTGGTCGACTTCGACGACCTGATCGCGCTGCCGGTGGCGCTGCTCGAGGCCGACGCGGGGCTCGTCGCCGCCTACCGCGACCGGTACCGGTGGATCTCGGTCGACGAGTACCAGGACGTGGACGAGACGCAGTACCGGCTGCTGCGGCTGCTCGCCCCGCCGGACGGCAACCTCACCGCGATCGGCGACCCCGACCAGGCGATCTACCGGTTCCGCGGCGCGGACGTCGGGTTCTTCCTGCGGTTCCGGCAGGACTTCCCCACCGCCCGCGAGGTGCGGCTCACCCGCAACTACCGCTCGGCCGCGCCGATCCTCACCGCCGCGCTGCAGGTGATCGCGCCGACCTCGCTCGTGCCGGACCGCGAGCTGCACCCGGTGGGCGAGCGCGGCGACGAGCCGGTGACCGTGCACCGGGCGGCCACCGAGCAGGCCGAGGCGGCGTTCGTGGCCCGCACGATCGAGCAGCTCATCGGCGGGGCGTCGTTCCACGCGTTCGACAGCGGCCGGGTCGACTCCGACGGCGCGGCGGGCCTCGGGTTCTCCGACTTCGCCGTGCTGTACCGGACCGAGCGGCAGGCCCGGGCCGTGATGGCCGCGCTCACCAACGCCGGCCTGCCGTTCCAGAAGCGGTCGCACGACCGGCTCGCCGACCGGCCCGGGGTGGAGCGGATCCTCGCCGAGCTCGCGTACGCGCCGGCCGGGGCCGGGGCGGAGGAGCGCATGCCGGTGCTGCGCCGGGTACGGCTCGCCGCGGACGCCCTGCTGGAACGGCTGCCCGCCGACGCGGGCGACGCCGAAGAGGACGGGGAGGCGCCGCCCGACCGGCTCACCGCGGAGCAGATCCACACCGCGGTCGAGCTGCTCAAGCCGCTCGCCGAGCGGTGCGGCGACGACCTGGAGCGGTTCCGCACCGAGCTCGCGCTCGGCGTCGAGGTGGACACCTGGGATCCGCGCGCCGACCGCATCTCGCTGCTCACCCTGCACGCCGCCAAGGGCCTGGAGTTCCCGGTGGTGTTCCTCGTCGGCTGCGAGGACGGGCTGCTGCCGCTGCGCCCGCCCGGCACCCGGCCGGAGGAGCTCGACCCCGAGCACGTTCGGGAGGAGCGCCGCCTGCTGTTCGTCGGCATGACCCGGGCCCAGCGGCACCTCTACCTCAGCCACGCCGCCGAGCGCACCCGGCAGGGCGTGACCCGCGCCACCGGGCCGTCCCCGTTCCTCAACGACCTCGACCCGTCCGCCTACCGGGTCGCCGGGGACGCCGCGCCGCGCCGCAAGCCGCGGCAGGTGCAGCTCCGGCTGCTGTGAGGCGCCTGCCGCGGGCGCGGCGGGGCAGGGGTACGGGCATGGCCGAGACGGCGCTGGCGGTGACGGTGGCGGTCGCGGCGAGCCCGGAGCGGGTCTTCGCCGTGCTCACCGACTGGGACCGGCACCACGAGTGGATGGTGGCGACGCGGGCGCGGGTGACCCGCGGGGACGGGCGCGGCGTGGGAAGCGCGCTCGCCGCGTTCACCGGCGCCGGGCCGGTGGGCTTCACCGACACGATGGAGATCACCCGGTGGGAGCCGCCGCACACGGTGGAGGTGCGGCACACCGGGCGCGTGGTGCGCGGCACCGGCGCCTTCCGGGTACGGCCCGGCCCCGGCGGCGGCGCGGTGATCCGGTGGGAGGAGCGCCTCGACCTGCCGTTCGGCCCGGTCGGCCGCCTCGGCCGGTGGGTGGCCGGGCCGGTGGGCGCCGCCTTCCTCCGGCTGTCCCTGCGCCGCCTCGCCCGGCTGTGCGCGGCGGACCGCCCCGGCACGGCGGCGCCGCGCTGAGCGACGGGACCGGTGCCCGGGCACGCCACGGCCGGGCCGCCTGCCGCGGTGGCCGCGGGGCGGCGCCGGCCGTACCGTCAGTGGTCGAAACCGCCGCGTCCCCGGCCCGGACCGTCCCCCGGTCGGCCCGGCCCGGCCCCCGGCAGGCCGACCCCGGGGTCCGGCCGGCCAAACCCGCCGAACGGGCCCCCGCGGTCCCCCCCCTCGTCGCGGAGGACCTCGTCACCGTTGTCCTCGTCGCGCTCCTTCCGCTTCGGGGCACAGCCCGTGCTGCACCCGCCGAAGCGCGCCGAGTTGATCGGGACGAAGTCCTGCGGCGGCACGCCCTTCAGCGCCTCGATGAAGGTGTCCTTCCAGATCGGGCCCGGAATGGAGGCGCCGAACACCGCCGGGTAGTACCTGCCGCCGATGGTGACGTTGCTGAGCCGGTGCACGTTCGCGCCGCGCGGGTCACCGATGCTCACCGCGCCCGCGAGGTTCGGGGTGTACCCGGCGAACCAGGCGGTGGCGTACGCGTCGGTGGTGCCGGTCTTCCCGGCCGCCGGCCGCCCGATGCCGCCCACGCCGCGCATCGTGCCCTTGGTGAACACGCCGGAGAGGATCGCGGAGGTGGCGTCGGCGATCTCGGGGTCGAGCACCTGCTTGCACTTGGGCCGGTACTTGGTGCTCTTGCCGTACCGGTCGATGATCTCGGTGATCGCCATGGGCTGGCAGTACTTGCCGCGCGCGGCGATCGCCGCGTACGCGCTCGCCACGGTCACCGGGTCGGTCTCGTTCGTGCCGAGGACGAACGTCGAGTACTCGGTGAGCGGCTGGCCGTCGGCCCGCTTCAGGCCGAGCGACTTGGCGGTTTTGATCGTGTCGCAGAGGCCGACCCGCTGCTCCAGCGCCATGAAGAAGGTGTTCGACGACGCCCAGGTGCCGGTCTGCAGCGAATAGAAGCCGGCGCCGCCGCCGTCGGAGTTGGTGACCACGTGGCTCGGCTCGCCGACGTTGTTGCCCTTGCAGTTCTTGAACGCGTAGTAGCCGGGCGCGCTGTAGCTGGCGCCGACGGTGATCCCGTCGTTGATCTTCATGCCCTTCTTCAGGGCGGTGATCAGCGCGAAGACCTTGTTCGTGGAGCCGTTCTGGAAGCCGATGCCACCGCCGTGCGCGGCGTCGGCGACGAGGTTGTAGGAGATCTCGTTCTTGCGCTTGTTCGTGCCGTACTTACGGCTCGCCGCCATCGCCTTGATCGCGCCCGTGCCGGGCTCGATGAGCGCCTCGGCGGCGACCGGCTTGTCCGTGGGGTACACCCACTTGCGGATCGCCTTCTCGGCGGCGGCCTGCATCTTCGGGTCGAGCGTCGTCTTGATGGTCAGGCCGCCGCGGTTGAGCAGGCGCTCGCGCGCCTTCCGCGTCTTGCCGAAGATCGGGTTGTTGAGAATCTCGTACCGGACGTAGAGGCAGAAGTACGGGTACTTGCTCGCGCCGCACCCGCCGGGCAGCGGCGTGCCCTTGTAGCCGAGCTTCTGCTTCTTGGCCTCCTCGGCCTCCTCCTTGGTGATCTTGCCGAGCTCGGCCATCTTGTCGAGCACGATGTTGCGCCGCGCGAGCAGCCGGTCCCGGTTCTTCTTGCCCAGCTCAGGGTCGGTCCGGTTGGGATCCTGTACGGCTCCCGCGAGGGTGGCCGCCTCGACCAGGTTGAGATCCTTCGCCCGCTTGCCGAAGAAGCGCTTCGCGGCCGCCTCGATGCCGTTGGCGCCCGCGCCGAAGTAGGCGATGTTGAGGTACTTCTCGAGGATCTGGTCCTTGGTGTACTTCTGCTCGATCGCCATCGCGTAGCGCAGCTCGTTGAGCTTGCGCGCGAGGCTCGCCTCGACCGCCTTGTTCTTCTCCTCGAGCGTCTCGGCCTGGTTGAGCAGGATCTGCTTGACGAGCTGCTGGGTGATACCGGATCCGCCCTCGCTCACCCCGCCGGACGAGATGTTTTTGATCGCCGCGCGGATCGTGCCCTCGAGGTCGATCGCACCGTGCTCGTAGAAGCGCTCGTCCTCGATCGCGATGATCGCGGTCTTCATCACGTCCGCGACCTCGCTGAGCGGGATGACCTCGCGGTACTGCTCGTAGAACTGCGCGATCGGCTTGCCGGTCGCGTCGAGAACGGTCGTCTTCTCCGCGAGCGGCGGCTCCTTGAGCTCCTCCGGTTTGAGGTTGAGCTCGTCAGCGACGGTGCGAATGCCCAGTCCGGCGCCACCAACGGCGGGAAACGCGATGCCTGCGACAAGCAGCCCCGCGACCGCGCCCGCCCCCAACAGGCGCACCACCGTTGACCCGCCCCAAGCCGGACCTTTTCCCCGATTTGGCATGTCATCCAGGTTATTGCCTTCCCGCTTGGCCCGGGGACGGAATTCGGCACGGATGGCTGACGCGGGGCGGCCGCGGCGGCGCCGGTGAGCGGCGGCTCGGACGGCCTTCACGCCCGGTCGGCGGCCGCCGGAGGTCCGCGCTACCAGGGCGGTTCACCCGCCCCTGCGCAGCCGGAGTGCCCGGCCCGCCGCGTCCCCGGCCCGTCCGGCGTCGGCATGGGCCGGGCGAAGTTAAGCGAACCGTATGCCTTTCGTGACCCTTTCCAGCGGAGTGCCCCGCCCGGCCACGAGGCGGGGCACCGCCATGGTCGTTTTGCCTGTCCACGTGCGGACGCGGGGATTCAACGCCCGGATATCGGGAAAGCCCACGACCAAACCGTGTCCGTCACCGCGACCGGTGGCCGGCCGGGAGCCGACCGGCCACCGGCGTCACGGCGGCGGCAGGGGCTCGGCCCCACCGTCCGGCACGTCGTCGTCGAACGCGCGACCGCCCAACGTCGCGAGCTTGAGGTCGATCCCCTGGGCGAACTCGTGCAGCCCGACGTCCTGGTTCGGCACAACGCACCGGCCCGCACGGCCAGCGAAGCCGGACCGATGCGCGCAGGCCGGGCACGCCAGCGGCCGGCGTAGACGCTGTGCAAACCGCACGTACCGCCACGGGTCACGTGCGGTTCGCGCCGGGGCGTCCGTCCGGCGCCCCGGCGAGCCCGCCCGGGCGCGAGAACCCTCGTGCCCGGGCGGGAAAGACGCGGCCCCCCTCCGGCGGCCGGACGTCACGCCGCGGCGAGCATGCCGTGCGGGTCGAGGACGTACTTGCGGGCGGCGCCGTGGTCGAACTCGGCGTAGCCGCGCGGCGCCGCCTCGAGCGGTATCGGCGTGGCGTTGACCGCCTTCGCGATCTGGACCCGGTCGTGCAGGATCGCCATCATCAGCCGGCGGTGGTAGCGCATCACCGGGCACTGGCCGGTGACGAAGGAGTGGGACTTCGACCAGCCGAGGCCGATGCGGATCGACAGCGAGCCGTGCCTGGCGGCCTCGTCCGCGGCGCCCGGGTCGCCGGTGACGTACAGGCCCGGGATGCCGAGCGCGCCGCCCGCCCGGGTGACGTCCATCAGCGTGTTGAGCACGGTCGCCGGACGCTCCTGCTGGGCCTCGCGGCCGTGGCCGCGCGCCTCGAAGCCGACGGCGTCGACCGCGCAGTCCACCTCGGGCACGCCGAGGATCTGCTCGATCTGGTCCTTGGGGTCCCCGGCCGACACGTCCACGGTCTCGCAGCCGAAGCTGCGCGCCTGGGCGAGGCGCTCCTTGTTGAGGTCACCGACGATCACGACGGCGGCGCCGAGCAGGAACGCCGAGCACGCGGCGGCGAGCCCGACCGGCCCGGCCCCGGCGATGTAGACCGTGGAGCCCGGCCCGACCCCGGCGCTGACGCAGCCGTGGAAGCCGGTGGGGAAGATGTCGGAGAGCATCGCCAGGTCGAGGATCTTCTCCATCGCCTGGTCCCGGTCGGGGAACTTGAGCAGGTTCCAGTCCGCGTACGGCACGAGCACGTACTCGGCCTGGCCGCCCACCCAGCCGCCCATGTCCACGTACCCGTACGCGGACCCGGCGCGCTCGGGGTTCACGTTCTCGCAGACGTCGGTCTTGCCCTCCTTGCAGTTGCGGCACCGGCCGCAGGCGATGTTGAACGGCACCGACACCAGGTCGCCGACCTTGATGAACTCCACGTCGCGGCCGGTCTCCACGACCTCACCGGTGATCTCGTGCCCGAGGGTGAGCCCGACCGGGGCCGTGGTACGGCCGCGCACCATGTGCTGGTCGCTGCCGCAGATGTTGGTGGCGATCGCCTTGACGATCACGCCGTGGTGCACCTTGCGGCCGACGTTCGCGGGGTTCACCCCCGGCCCGTCCTTGAGCTCGAACTCGGGGTACGGCGTCTCCTCGACCGCGACCTTGCCCGGTCCCTTGTAGATAACGGCCCTGTTGCCCGGCATCGCAATCCCCTCATCACGCGTAACGCGCTCGCAACACCCTGACGAGTCACGCCCCTACCCACAGCCCTTGCGGGCATGTGGTCGTCGCCGGGTGAATCACGCGGAACGCGAGCCGGGAGGCGCACGGCTCACAACGGGGATGTCGCCCGATCGCGGAGACCGGTCGGCGGGTGGGCGGCGGGATGCCCGGGGGCCGCGCGGCACCCACCTGAAGGACGCGGGAGCGGGAGGGCGACGGGTTCAGCGGATGCGGCGCGCGCGAGCGGCGCGCGGGTCGCGGAGCGCGCGGTCAGAGGGCGCGCAGACCGTTGATGACCTCCCTGAGGAGGCCTTCGCTGGGGGTGCGGGCCGCGGGGGACGGACGGCGGACCCGGACCAGCCCCTGCTCGTGCAGGTCGCCGACGAGCACACGGACGACGCCGATCGGCAGGTTGAGCTCGGCGGCGACGTCCACCAGCGGGGTGGGGCGGGTGCAGCGGTGCAGGATGATGAGGTGCTCCGGGCCGAGCCCCGCCGGCGGAGTGATCCCGCCCTCGGTCACGATGACGGCGACCAGGTCGATCTCCTTGCTGGACGACTCGGTCCGCCCACGGGTGAGGAGATAGGCGGGCACCACCGGGCCGGCGTCCTCGTCCAGCCAGCGTTCGTGCGTCATCGGTCGCCCTCCTCTCCTGCGTCCGTGTCGTTGTCGACGGGGATCAGCGTGAGCTGCGCCAGCCCGCGTGGCGTGTCCGGGGGCTGCGGGGTGCTGATCAAGTCGAGCGGAATCAGCACGATAGCGGTGGTTCCTCCGTACGGCGAGGGGCGTAGCGTGACGCGGATGTTGTGCCGGGCCGCGAGGCGGCCGACGACGAACAGACCGAGCCTATCGCTGTCGGCGAGGTCGAATTCGGGTGGATTCGCAAGACGATCATTGAATTCCTCGAGCGCCTCCCGCGGGATGCCGAGGCCGCGGTCCTCGACCTCGATCACGAAGCCGTTCGCCGCCATCTCGCCGCGCACGTGCACCTGGGTGTGCGCCGGGGAGTAGACCGTGGCGTTCTCGATCAGCTCGGCGACGAGGTGGATGACGTCGCCGACGGCCTCGCCGACGAGGGCGTGGTCGGACATGTTGTGCACGGTCACCCGCGCGTAGTCCTCCACCTCGGCGGCGGCCCCACGGCACACGTCGAAGATCGGGACCGGCTTGCTCCAGCCCCGGCCGGGCAGCTCGCCGGCGAGGATGATCAGGCCCTCGGCGTGCCGCCGCATCCGGGTGGTGAGGTGGTCGAGGCGGAACAGGTCGTCGAGCGTGCTCGGGTCGGTCGCCCGGCGCTGCATCTCGTCGAGCTGGATGCGCTGCCGGTGCAGCAGCACCTGGCTGCGCCGGGCGAGGTTGAGGAAGACCTGGTTCACCCCGGCGCGCAGCCGGGCCTGGCCGACCGCGGCGTCGATCGCGGTGTGCTGCACCGCGGAGAACGCCTCCTCCACGTCCTGGATCTCGGCGGTGGTGCTCGCGGTGTGGATCGGCGGCGCCTCGGCCGCGGTGTCCACCTGCTCGCCCTGCCGGAGCTTGTCCACCACGTTCGGCAGCCGCACCTGGGCCACCTCCTGGGCGGCCCGGCGCAGCGCGGCGAGCTCCACCGACAGCCGCGCGCCCAGCCGCAGGGTCACCAGCACGCTGATGAGCACGATGCCGAGCCCGGCGCCGGCGAGCATGAGGGCGCGGGTGAGCACGTCGTCGGCGACCGGCTCGGCCCGCTGCGCGAGGCGGGCGCCGGCGCGGGCCGCGGCCGCCGCCCGCGCCGAGGCGGGCCGCGCGCGCCCGCGCGCCCCCGACCCCCTCCCGCTCCGCGCGGGGGCTTGTACGCCCCTGCCCCCTCGGAGCCGCGCCCCGGCGCCTCCCCGCGCG
>QGUZ01000211.1 GCA_003242605.1 Actinomycetota bacterium | reverse complement strand
CCGGCCCCGGGCCGCGGCCCCCGGCCGCCCCGCCCGCATCCCAGCGAGCGAGATCACCGCCCTCGGCCGCGAGCCCGCGACCGCACCCCGGTACGGCACGGCCGATCGGCTCGCCGCGGACGTCGCGAGCCGGGTCGCCGCCCTCTCCGGCGAGCCCGCCACCGCGCCCATGCCCGGTCGGTGTCCACCCCGCCTCCCCCACGGTCGGGCCGCCGAGCAGGCCCGCCTGCGGGGCGGCGGCGAAGACCTCCGGGTGGCCGAGGGCGTGCCGTACCTCCCGGTCGCGGGCGAGCACCCAGACGCGGTACCCGGGCAGGTACACGGCGGGCCCCGCGTGGCGCAGCACCCGGTGGGCGGGGGAGGGAACCGCCAGCACGGGGTCGGCGAACCGGTCGCCGACGGCGGCCTCGACGGCGGCGGTGGTCATGGCCCCTCCTTGTGGCGGTGACGGTGGCCGTACCGGCGGGGCCGGGACGGCGTCCCCGTGCCCGCGCCGCAGGGCGTGACCTGGCAGGACGTCACGAATGCGCTTCCCCGGTGCGCACCCGCTCAAGCCGTGGGGCGACGCCGGGCCCATGCCGGCGGCGCCGGGCGCGTGGCGACCCCCGATCGCACCCGCCGGGCGTGCGGGGCGCGGTGCGCGTCACGCGCTCTGGTCGTCCAGGTACGGCGGGCGGCCGTGGTACGCGGGGCCCGCGCTCTGCAGCGCCCGGCCGTTGCGCGCCTCGGCGCCGAAGTCCCCGCGGTGGACGACGACGTCGTGGTTGACGAGCCGCCGCTGCCGGGCGACCGCCTCGCGCCGCTGCTGGCGCTCCCGCCGTACCGCGGCCTCCTGCCGGGCGGCGGCCTCGCGGCGGGCGAGCGACGCCTGGCGGGCGCGGGCGAGGGCGAGGTCGTTCGCCTCGGCGGCGGCCTGCGAGGCGAGGGTGTGGATGATGTCGCGGGTCGGCAGCACGACGGCGCAGCGCTGGGCGGCGTAGTGCAGCGCCATGCGGTGGTGCTCCACGGAGAAGTCGGCGATCGCGTCGCTCACCACGAACGTCTCCAGGTCGCGCATGAACGCCTCGCACGCGGTGAGCAGCACCCCAAGGTGGGCGTAGACCCCGCAGATGATCACCTGGTCGCGGCCGAGGTCCTCGAGCAGGCCGGCGAGCCCGGTGCGCTGGAACGCGCTGTACCGCCAGGTGTGGATGCGGATGTCGCCCCGGCGCGGCGCGAGCTCGTCGACGATCTGCGCGTCGGCCGGGTCGGCCCCGATGCCGGGCCCCCAGAAGTCGCGGGTGAGACCGCGCTGCTCCGGAGTCTGCCGGGCGTGCTGCACGCAGTACACCACCGGGATGCCGTTGTCGGCGCAGTGCTCGCGCAGCGCCAGGCAGTTCGCCATCAGCTCCCGCCACGGCGCGCCCCAGCGGGCGAACACCCGCAGGAAGTAGTTCTGCATGTCGAGCACGAGCAGTACGGCCCGGCGGGGATCGGGCCGCCACGCCACCCGGTTCTCGGGGAGATCGTCCGGGATGACGTAGGGGTCGATGGGCAGGATCGCCATGGTCTCCGTTCCTCTCTGGCCAGGGGGATCGCCGCCCCCGGGTCGCACGGCCGGCCTCACCGGTGGGCCCGGTGCCGGGGAACGCCGCCCCCGTCGGGGACCGCGCCGAGATTTCCTCGACGGGGGCGGCGGGCTCGGGGCCCGGCCGGGCGCACCGGCAGGCCGCCGCAGGCGGCGCGGCGCCGCCCGGCCGGACACGACACCTCACAAGATCATCAACTTTCTTGACTTAGATTGTCAAGACACTGTCGAGAGTAAATTAATCAAGCCAGAGAGGATATAGGCCCATCCGGTCGTGACCAATTCGTAATACCTCTTACACGCCCTTACAAGTCTCCTGACAAGCAGTGAGGCAAGTGGGGCTGCTGTGACAAATCGCAGCTCACGAAGGCCGCACACCCGGCACCCCCGGATCCGGTCGGACCGAAAACACCTTTTCACCGGCAGCCGTTCACCTGGGCCGGACATCACGCAAAGCCCGCTTCCAGCGAAAACCCGTGCCATGACTTTTTGTCAGGGTCACGAGTTGATAACGCCTATTCCCGGAATAATCCGCCCTGCCTATGCTGCGAAATCGGCGAAAGCCTCGCGGAACTCACCCCTGGGAGGGGGCCGGCGAAGGGCCCCTTCCCATGGGCCGCGGGTCCGCCGGCCGGCACTCCCCCGGGCCGCGCGCCCCGGGCGGAGGGATCACCGGGATGGTCCCGCCGCCGACGGGCCCGCCCCCTTCCTCCCCCGAACCCCCCGCGTGCACCACCCCCGGGTCCCGGCATCCCGGCGTCGGGACCCCTCCCGACCGTTCGCCCGGCCCCGGCACCCGGGCGCGATCCCCTTCTCGACGGCAAGGACAGAACGACGATGACCAGTCGGAACCCGGCGAGGGCCGGCACCGCGCTGGTACTGACCCTGGCGGCCACGGGCACGCTGATCGCCACCGCCCCGGCCGCCGCGCCCGCGGCGGGTAGACCCACTCCCGCCTGCGTGCACCTGGTACGGCACGTCCCGCCCGCGAACGGCGCGGACGGCCGCACCGTGGTCCGCAACCGATGCGCCACCGGCAGGTACGTGAAGGTCACCTACGACCGGCCGCAGACCCGGGTCGGCGCCTGCCTGCGCCCGGGCCGCGCCCACACCTTCCGGCTGCCGTGGAAGTACCCGAACTACCGCGGCGTGACCGTCAAGTCGATCAGCGAGACCCGCAAGACCTGCCGGTCATGACCGTTTGTAAAGATCTCTGTAAGAAAAGCCTCGGTAGAGCCGGTGCGGCCGCCGTCCCCCCGCAGCCCGCGGCGGCCGCACCGGCGCCGGGCCCACCCGCCGATGCCCGCCGTACCCCGCCGACCCGCAGGAACGACCCGGAGCGAGCCGCCACGATGATCGATCCGGCCCCCGTCCCGTCCCGATCCGCGGCACCGCGCCGCAGCCGCTGGATGGCGCTGCCCGTGCTGTGCCTCGCCCAGGTGATCGTCGGTCTCGACCAGACCGTGCTGCACATCGCGGTGCCGTCGCTCACCTGGCGGCTCGGCGCGGACCCGAGCGAGGCGCAGTGGGCGATCGACGCCTACACGATCGCCCTCGCCGCGCTCCTGCTGCCCGCGGGGCGGCTCGGCGAGCGCCTCGGCCGCCGCCCGGTCCTCGTGCTCGGCCTGACCCTGTTCGCCCTCGCGTCCCTCGCCGGGTCGCAGGCCGGCGCGGTCGGCCCGCTGATCGCCGCCCGCACCGCGATGGGCGTCGGGGCCGCGCTGATCATGCCGTCGGCGCTGTCGCTCCTCGTCGACCTGTTCCCGGACCGGCGGGAGCGGGCCCGCGTGGTCGGCGTGTGGTCGGCGGGCATCGGCGTCGGCGTGGCGGCCGGCCCGGCGGTGGGCGGCTGGGTGCTGGAGAACTTCTGGCTCGGCTCGATCCTGCTGGTCAACGTGCCGATCTGCCTGATCGCCCTGGTGATCGTGCCGATCCTGGTGCCCGCCTCGCGTAACCCGGACATCGGCGCGCTCGACCCGCTCGGCGCCGCGCTCGGCATCGCCGCGCTCACCGGCCTGGGCTGGGCGATCATCGAGGGCCCGGCGCGCGGCTGGACCGACCCGGTGCTGCTCGGCGTCGCGGGCGCCGCCGCGGCCGCGCTGCTCGGGCTCGCGCTGCGGGCCCGCGGCCCAAGGCCGCTGGTGGACATCCGGCTGCTGCACGGCCCGCGGTTCGCCGCCGCGATGACGGCGATCGCGCTCACCTGGTTCTGCCTGTTCGGCGCGCTGTTCGTGGTCGTGCAGCACCTGCAGGCCACGCTCGGCATGGCGCCGCTCGAGGCCGGGCTGCACCTGCTGCCGCTCGCCGGCGGGCTGCTCGCGGGGTTGCTGCTCGCCGCCTGGCTCGCCGGCCGGGACGGCGAGAAGACCCCGGCGGTGATCGGCCTCATGCTCATCGCCGCGGCGATGGCGATGCTCGGCTCCACCACCGCCGCCTCCGGGTACGGCCAGCTCGCGGTGGCCCTCGCGGCCGGCGGCTGCGGCATGGCGATGGCGATGCGCACCACCACCGAGGCGACGCTGCGGGCCGTGCCGCTGGCGCACGCGAACGTGGCCGCGGCGATCGGCGACGCGGCCCGGCAGGCGGGCGGCGCGCTCGGGGTGGCGGTCCTTGGCGCCATCGCCCGGATCGTGTACGCGGGCGGGATGACCCCGGCCGCGGCGCTCGTGCCCGCCGACGGCCGGGAGGCGGCGCTCGGCAACGTCGCGGTCACCGTGAGCCTCGCCGCCCGCATGCCGCAGGACGAGGCGGCCGAGCTGCTCGCCCGCAGCACCGCGGCGTACGCGCACGCGCTCGGCGTCGCCGCCTGGGTGGCCGCGGCCGCCGCGCTCGCCGCGGCGCTCGTGGTCGCCTGGTGGCTGCCGCACCAGCCCGCCCGGTCCCGCGCCCGCGCCCGGGCGCGCGCGGGCAAGCGGCTCATCCACCCGCAGCTGCAGACGCTCTACCTGGCGGCGCTCGCGCTGCGCCGCAGCCTCGACGACGGCTACCTGCCGCCGAGCCACACGCTGCGCCACCTCGCCCGGCTCACCGTCCGCGACGCCGAGGGCGGGGTGTGGCTGATCGAACCGTCCACCGGCCGCTTCCTCCGCCAGGAGGTCGCCGACCCGCACACGTTCGAGCCGGCCGAGCTGCCCGACCCGCTGTCCCCGGACTCGTCCCCCGCCGAGGCGGGGACGCGCTGACCGTTCCCCGGAGGCCGAGATGCCGCAGATCCACGAGCTGTCCGCGCTCGAGCTGGCCGCCGCCGTACGGTGCCGCGAGCTGTCCCCCGTGGAGATCGCCGAGCACTACCTGCGGCGGGTGACCGCGCTCAACGCCACCGCGGGCGCGTACGTCACGGTCACCGCGGAGCTCGCGCTGCGGCAGGCGCGGCGGGCCGAGCGGCGGGTGCTGCAGGCCGCCGACCCGGACGAGCTGCCGCCGCTGCTCGGGGTCCCGGTCCCGGTGCAGGACCTCGTCCCGGTCAAGGACGTGCGCTGCACGCTCGGCTCGGCCGCCTACCGGGAGCTGATCGCCCCGGTCGACGACCCGGTGGTGGTACGGCTCCGCGAGGCGGGCACGGTGCTGCTCGGCAAGACCACCACCTCCGAGTTCGGCCTCGCCTGCTTCACCGAGAGCGACGTGGCGCCGCCCGCGCGCAACCCGTGGGCGCCGGACCGGTCCGCGGGCGGCGCGGCGGGCGGGGCCGCGGTGGCGGTGTCGGCGGGCCTCGCCGCGGCCGCGCACGGCGTCGACGGGCTCGGCGCGGTGCGGGTGGCCGCGGCCGCGTGCGGGGTGGTGGGGGTCAAGCCGTCCCGCGGCCGGGTGCCGGCCGGGATCTGGGCGCCCGACCCGTTCGGGCTCACCGTGCCCGGCGTGGTGGCCCGCACGGTCGCGGACGCCGCGGCCCTGCTCGACGTGCTCTCCCGGGACGGCGAGGGCCCGGAGTGGACCGCACCGCGCGACGGGCTGTCGTTCACCGAGTGCGCCGCCCGCGCCCCGGGACGGCTGCGGATCGGGGTCACCGCGACGCCGCCGGTGCCCGGGGTGAGCCTCGACCCGGAGGTGGCCGCGGCGGTCGAGCGCGCCTGCCGGCTGCTGGAGTGCCTCGGCCACGAGCTGGTGGAGACCTCCCCCGTGCTCGGCCCGGAGGGCGACCGGATCCTGGACGTGCTGTGGTTCACCATGGCCCGGCTGCACACGGTGCGGGCCGCGCACGCGCACCGGCTGCGGCCGCTCACCGCGTGGCTGCGCGGCATGGGGCGGCTCGCCGCCGGGCTGGAGGTGATCCGGGCGCACGCCGAGCTGGACCGGGCGATGCGGGACGCGATGCTGCGCCAGGAGGCCGACGTGGACGTGGTGCTCACCCCCACGATCGCGCAGCCGCCCCCGCCGATCGGCTGGTTCACCGACGGGGTCGGCCCGGCGGAGACGTTCGCGCGGATGAAGGCGTTCTCGCCGTTCGCCGCCGAGGCGAACCTGACCGGCCGGCCGAGCGTGACGCTGCCGCTGTACCGGTCGGCCGGCGGGCTGCCGATCGGCGTGATGCTCACCGGCCGGTGGGGCGAGGAGGGCACGCTGCTGTCGCTGTGCGCCCAGATCGAGGCGAGCCGCGGCGTCGCGCAGGAGAGCGGGCTGTCCGCGGCGTGATCGGCCCCGCCCGGCCGGTCGTGGGGCGTCCGGGCGGGGTGCTCGCTCAGCTCCAGGCCATCCGGCGGGCGTAGAGCGCGTCGAGGTGGATCTCGCGCGGGTCCTTGCCCATCCCGCGCAGCAGGCAGCACACGTACCGGTGCAGCTCGCCCTCGAGGTCGGGGTCGTCGGAGATCGGGACGCGCAGCACCGGGTCGCTGCTCACGTACGCCCGGTAGGCGATCGCGATGAGGTAGCCGAACCGCTCCAGCTCGGCGGGGCTGTCCGGGTGGGTGCCGCGGGGCATGTCGACCGGCCAGCTGCGGTCGATCCAGCGGCTGATCGTGGCGAAGGTCGCGGGGGTCATGTCGGCGACGCGGGCGTGCGGGCGCCCGGGGTGCCGGCACTCGGGGACTCTGATCATCTGCGGTCCGTTCGTTCTGCCGTTGCCGAGGATCCGGCCGGGACCGCCGAGGGGGCCGGTGGGGCCGTACGGGCGCCGGGGATGCGGGGATACGGTGGCCGGCTCGGCCTCGGCGAGGATGCGCGCGGCGGTTGCGGTGGGAGGGTAGCCGAGGGTCAGGCCCCGCACCGCCCGCGGGGCCGCCCAGAACCGTTCGTCGGCGTCGTCGGCGAGAACGTACAGCAGGGCGATCGACCGGTCGCGGTGGGCCTGCAGCGCGTCGATCTGGGGCGCCGCCAGCTCCTCGGGCAGCGCCTCCTGGTAGTCGGCGATGAGCGCGTCGAGGTCGAACGCCTCCCCGTAGGTCTGGGTGATCCCGGCGACGATGTATAACCGCCGGTCGGCGCCGTCGGGGGCGTCGCCCTGTGGGGTCTCCGGGGTCGCGCGGTACACCAGCCCGGCACGGCCGGCCTCGGCGCACCAGTCCATCGCCGCCTTGTACGGCAGCGCGAACCGGCCGTACGGCTTCAGGTCGCGCAGCAGCGCGTCGGCGATCCACTCGTCGCACCAGGATGGGGTGCGGTAGGGGGTCTGTTCGGCGTCCTCGGCGCGCAGGCCCTGGGCGAGGATCGGGTTCCACGGGCTCACCCGGCGGTCGCGGAAGCGCGGCATCTCCGGGCCGCTCCAGCTCCACAGCCGCCTGCCGTGCCAGGCCGCGACGCCCTCCAGGTACGCGGGGCGGCCGCATTCGACCGGGCGGACCACGCGCTCGTAGACGCCGTGCATCACGGCGCCGGACCGGTCACGCCACGGACCGGGTTCACCGTCCGGGGGGTCGGGGGTCCGGCAGTCCGGGACCGGCCTCCATCCCTCTGACGACCTCCAGTCGCTCATCGCCGTTACTCCCTACTCATGCGCCACGGCGGAACGGCGATGGCACACCGGCATCCCCGTTAATGGCACGAGGACCGTCTCCGTCCGGAACTCGCGCACGGGTCCGGGATTCTTTTCGTCCGTCGGCCGGGCGGTATTTGAGCGACGCTTGGCATCCCCACGGAACGCATGCTGCACGATCACCGGTAAATATGCAAGTGCCCAGTTCAGAACGGTGATACCGGTGTTGAGTTCTCTATAGAACCGAGTCTCCGCGACCGCTTCGGATTGTGACCGGACCGCTTCCGTTAAGTCAAAACCTAACTCCTTTGGTCAGGCCTCGTTTAACCAATGACGTCAAATATGGTCAGGACAATCCGGGGCACGGCCGCGCGGTCAGGCGCCGGCCGCCTGGCAGACCGCGTAGACGGTGCTCAGGTCGAGGCGGGTGCACGCGGCGAGCACGCTCACCCCGATGCCGGCGGCGCGGCATTCGGCGATCGCCCGGTCCCGCAGCCGCCGCGCCGCCTCCTCGTCGGCGCGGTTCTGCCGCCAGGCCCGGATCGCCGCGTCGCGCAGGCGGACGCGCTCGCGCACCGCCTCGGCGGCCCGCCGCCAGCGGTGGGACACCTCGCGCAGCCGGCCCAGCAGCCGCAGCCGGTCGAGGCGGGGCAGCTCGCGCACCGCGGGCCGGTGCACGCGCAGGGTCTGGTAGACGGTGGAGACGTCGATGCCCGCGCACTGCGCGATGTCCGGGGCGGGGATCGCGGCCGCGTGGCAGGCGAGGATCACCCGGTCGCGGCGGGCGCGCAGCCGCGCCTCGGCGGCCCGGGCGGCCCGGCAGGCGTCGACGGCCTCGCGGCGGGCGCGGGCCCGCTCCTCGGTGGCCGCCACCGCCTCCCGCCACCGCTTCCCGGCCCGCTCCAGCTCGGCGAGCAGCCGGCCCGCCGCGCCGTGCCGTACCGCGTCCTCGGCGGCCGGTCTCCGGCTCGCGATCTGGGAGACGAGCCCGACCCACACGCCGGTCGGGGCGCGGATCCCGCTAGGGCCGCCGCCCGCTGCACCCAAGCCGGGGACCCCGTCGCCCCGGGGGCGCCCAACCCCTCCCTGGCCCTTCACGCCGG
>QGUZ01000013.1 GCA_003242605.1 Actinomycetota bacterium | reverse complement strand
ACTTCGAGCGGCTCCTGGATCCGCGCGAACGACACGCGGCGAGGGCCATTGGTCACGGCGGAGGCGTTGCGCGAGGCTGCCAACAGATGTCCTTCCGAGGGCTCGCGGACTGACTACACGCACGCCACGACGACGCCTCACAACGGGTTACCGAGAGAAGCGGGTCGTCAAAGGGCAGCGCAAAGGGGCAGTGTAGCCGAACGGCATACACCTGTCCACTCTGCTCTCGCTCTGCGCTCCACGTTGGTCGCAGCATCGCCCGTCAGCGGCGAAACGTCAAGCCCACGGGCCCATATTTCGCCCGGTCGGCTACCCGAACCGCCGGGTTTCCCGGCCTCGCGCGCCGTACGGGGACACCGGTCCCAGACGATACCCGCCCGCGAGTACCGCTAACACCCGGCCCGGACGGTGGGCGAACGCTTACCGCCTGCCGACGTGATCGCAGCGACGGTATACCCAGTCTGGACCGAGTCCAAACATTACCTTTACCACTATTTTGGTCGAGCCCTCTCGTCAGGTGCGAGCCGGCGGGTCTCCGAGCAGGGTGGTCAGCTCGTCCACCCGCCACGCACCGTCACCGCCCTTGACCATGACGAACCGCACGCGCCCGAGGACGACCTCGCTTCTGCGGCTCTTCGCGCCGGGCGGGAGTTTACTAGTGGTGCGGTTGATAAGCATCAGCACCCGTACCCGTTCCGGGGTGGCCGACTCCACGGCGGCCCCGGTCACGCGCACCTGCTGGACCGCCTGGTCGCGCTTCGCCTCCGGGACCAGGGTCTCGGCGAGCCGCCGGTACCGGGCGGCGAGCCGCTCGGTGGCGTGGCCCGCGGCCCGGGCGAGGTCCTGCTCGATGCTGCGGTGATCATAGGACATCATGACGGAGGCGTACGACCGCGCCGTCGCGAGCGCCTCCGCCGCCGCCTCCTCGGTGCGCCGCAGCTCGCGCAGCTCGAGGTGGCTCAGCGTCACCGCGGTGGCGAGCACGGCCGCGGCGATCGCCAGCACGGCGACGAGCAGGGCGCCGCGCCGCCGCCTCGGCTCGGCGCCGCCGGGGTCGATGTCGAGCACCTCCGCCGGGCCGAGCGCCGGCTCGTCCGCGCCGTCGTCGGGGTACGGCCCGGCCACGCCGCCGGCTCCCCGGTCCGCCCGGCCGCCGGGCCCGCCGCCCGCCGCCAGGCCGGGATCCGCGCCGGCCGCCATGCCGTACGCTGTGCCGGGCACTGCGTCGGGCACCGTGTCGGGTGCCGTGCCGGGCGTTGTGCCGGGCGCTGCGTCGGGCGCTGGGTCGTCCGCGTCCGCCGCCCACGGCCGCTCAGCGGACGGCTGTGGCCCGGACACCCCCGGCCCGCGGGGAACCCACGCCCCGACCTGCGACGGCGGCTCCTCGGGCCGCTCGTCCGCGTACGGGGGGCGCCCGCGCCGGCCGTGCCGTCCCCGGACCGGGTCGCGGCGGGCCCACCGCCCGCCGGAGGCGTGCGGCCGGTCCGGTTCGCCGGGTCCGCGGTGCTTCATTGCGTCTGCTCCGCCTTCGACACGAGCCAGGCGCCGCCCACCTTGCTCACCCGCATGGTCCACCGGTAGAAGCGTTCCTCGAACCGCGGCTCGGTGTCCTCGAACCGGTTCACCGCGTCCGCGACCACGAGCACCTCGGCGGTGTCGTGCGCGGCGTTCATCGACACGAGGCCGACCGCGCGTACCACCCCGGTCTGGACGACCTTGGCGGAGAGCGCCGCCCGCCGCAGCTCGGGGGCGTGCCGTTCGTGGGCCTGCCGCGCCTCGCCGGTCGAGGTGGCGAGGATGCGCCGGATGTCCTCGTCCACGGTCCGGTGGTTGAGCGAGATCAGGCTGACCGCGTGCATCGCCGCCGCCCGCATCGCCGCCTCACGGTCCTCCGCCGCGGTCCGCGCCGCGGCGAGCTCGATCCGGATCCAGACCAGCGCCGCCGCCAGGGCCAGCACCACCCCGGCGAGCGCGAGCGTGACGACGAGGCGTGGTGTGCGGCGCTCCATCCGGCCTCCCGGTGAGGGTCGCCCGGATCATAACCCGCGGTGATCCGGGCGTCACCGTACTCCTACGCGATCGGCATCGCCCGGGTTCGCGGCCGCCGCGGATCCGGGATCGGCCGGTGCCGGGGAACGGCCGGGAGCGCCCGGCGGAACGGCACGGCCGCAGCGGTGCGCCGGGAACGCGAAAAGGGCCGCCACCGGCACCGGGTGACAGCCCTCTTCGGGAAATCGCACGTCCTTCGGCGCCCTGCGGCCGCCCGAAGGGGTAGGCCGCGCGGGCTCAGCGCGCGGCCGGGAGACGGCGGAACGTCACTTGACGGTGACGGTGGCGCCGGCGGCCTCGAGAGCGGCCTTGGCCTTCTCCGCGGTCTCCTTGTTGACCTTCTCGAGCAGCGGCTTGGGCGCGCCGTCGACGAGGTCCTTGGCCTCCTTGAGGCCGAGGCTGGTGAGGGCCCGGACCTCCTTGATGACCTGGATCTTCTTGTCGCCGGCGGCCTCGAGGATGACGTCGAACTCGTCCTTCTCCTCGGCCTCCTCGGCGGGCGCGGCGCCGGCCGCGGCACCCGGGGCGGCGACGGCGACGGCGGCCGGGGCGGCGGCCTTGACGTCGAAGGTCTCCTCGAAGAGCTTCACGAACTCGGACAGCTCAAGGAGGGTCATCTCCTTGAAGGCGTCCAGCAGCTCCTCGTTGCTGAGCTTCGCCATGGTGGTCGTTCCTCCTGTGATTCGTACGTTCGATCGGGACCGCGGTACGCGAGCTCCGGCAATCCCCCCGGCCGCCGGGGGCGCGTCCGCCCCGGCGGCCCGCTCGACGGCTTACTCGCCCGCCTCCTCGCGCTTGGCGCGCAGGGCCTCGGCGAGCCGGGCCATGTTGGTGGGCAGCGCGTTGAAGGTGGCGGCGGCCTGGGCCATCTTCGCCTTCATCGCGCCGGCCAGCTTCGCGAGCAGGACCTCGCGGGACTCCAGGTCGGCGAGCTTGGTGATCTCGGCCGGCGTCATCGGCTTGCCGTCGACGACACCGCCCTTGATGACCAGGAGGGGATTGGCCTTGGCGAAGTCGCGCAGACCCTTGGCGGCCTCGACCACGTCGCCCTTGACGAACGCGATCGCGGTCGGGCCCTGGAGCAGGTCGTCCAGGCCGCTGACCCCGGCGTTCTTCGCCGCGATCCTGGCCAGCGTGTTCTTCGCCACGGCGAACTTCGCGTGCCCACCGAGCGTGGAGCGCAGCTCCTGGAGCTGCGACACGGTGAGACCGCGGTACTCGGTCAAGACGGCAGCGCTGGAGCTCGAGAAGTGATCGGTGAGCTCGGCGACGACCGTCGCCTTGTCCGCCCTCGCCATGGGCCTCCTTCCTGATGTGCCGCCGGCGAAGGTCCCGAGAACGAACAAAACCCCGGGCGCAGGCGCTCCGGGGCTTCCCGATCAAGGGTCGGCGCGGCGCACGGGCACCACGCCCGCCGCGGCTCAACCCCAGCGAGAAACGTCCACCACCTGCGCGGGTCGCCCAACACGTGGGACCTTCGGCCACCGGGCCATGAGCGGCCCGGCGACGACCAGCGGTCTTCGGCTCAGGACAGCTTACGGCCTTCCCGCGCGCACCGCCAAATCCTGCGGCGCGCCGTACGGCCGGGCCCCGGCGGCGGCCCGGGACCGGCCGCCGGACCCCCGGGAAAAGCCCGATGGGCCCCCGCCGCGGCGGCGGGAGCCCATCGTGGAGATCGTGGAACGTCGCTGTCCGGCGAGCGCGTCAGCTCGCGAGCTCCGCGGTCATGTCCCGGGTGATGCTGGGGTCGACCGGGATGCCCGGCCCCATCGTGGAGCTGAAGGTCACCTTCTTCAGGTAGCGGCCCTTGGCGGCGGACGGCTTGAGCCGCAGCACCTCGTCGAGCGCCGCGGCGTAGTTCTCCACGAGCGCGCGCTCGTCGAAGGAGGTCTTGCCGATCACCAGGTGGAGGTTCGCGTGCCGGTCCACCCGGAACTCGATCTTGCCGCCCTTGATCTCGGTCACGGCCTTGCCGACGTCCGGCGTCACCGTGCCGGTCTTCGGGTTCGGCATGAGACCCCGCGGACCGAGCACCCGGCCCAGCCGGCCGACCTTGCCCATGAGCTCGGGGGTGGCCACGACGGCGTCGAACTCGTTCAGGCGGTTGCCCTTGGCGATGTCCTCGATGAGCTCGTCCGCGCCGACGATGTCGGCGCCCGCCGCGCGGGCCTCCTCGGCGCGCACACCGGTCGCGAAGACCAGGACCCGGACGGTCTTACCGGTGCCGTGCGGGAGGCTGACGGTGCCGCGGACCATCTGGTCGGCCTTGCGGGGGTCGACGCCGAGCCGCAGCGCCACCTCCACCGTCGCGTCGAACTTCGTGGGCGAGGTCTGCTTGACGAGGCGGGCCGCCTCGAGCGGCGTGTACAGCCGCGAGCGGTCGACCAGTGCGGCCGCGTTCCGGTAACCCTTGCTGCGCTTCATCTGCTCACTCCTTACGAGTGAACCGTGGTATGGGCCGCGCCCGGCCCTCCCACAGGTTCTGCCTGGCCCGATCGCCGGCGGGTTCCGCGGTCGCGGAGCCGTACGGCGCGGGCGACGGACGTCGCCGGCGTGACCGGCGGGGACGGAAAACGGTGCGAGATCAGTCGGCGATGGTGACGCCCATCGACCGGGCGGTGCCGGCGATGATCTTCTCGGCGGCCTCGACGTCGCGGGCGTTGAGGTCCTTCATCTTCATCTCGGCGATCTCGCGGAGCTGCGCCTTGGTGATCTTGCCGACCTTGTCGCGGTGCGGCACCGACGAGCCCTTCTCGATGCCCGCGGCCTTCTTGATCAGCTCCGGCGCCGGCGGCGTCTTGGTGACGAAGCTGAAGGTGCGGTCCTCGTAGATGGTGATCTCTACGGGGATGATGTTCCCCCGCTGGGACTCCGTCGCAGCGTTGTACTGCTTGACGAACTCCATGATGTTGACGCCGTGCGGACCGAGCGCGGTACCGACCGGCGGAGCGGGGGTGGCCTGGCCGGCAGGAAGCTGTACCTTGACCAGCGCGGCGATCTTCTTCTTCGGAGGCATCTGCTCTTTCTCCGGGTCCTTCGTGAACGCCCCACGGACGTGGGGAGACGAGCTGGGCGTTGACCAGCGCCGCATCCGGCGCGCCCCACGGGGTGAGGATCGTGCCGGTACCGCCGATAGCGGCCTGCGCTACCGCGACTCCCACATGCGCTGGACCGCCCCAGTCTAGGCGACCAACAGGCTGCGCCCCCGCACCTCTCATCCGAAGACGGGGGATGCGACCGGAAGGCCGGTGCTCGGCGCGTCACCGACCGTCCGTCGGTGAGGTCCTCGCACCCGCTCACCGCGAGCCCTGCGGCGGGCCCGTCTGGTCAGCGCGAGCACCGGAATCCTACCAAGAACGCGCCGACCCCCGGCCGTGGCGCCGGGGGCCTGCGTCTCACCGGCTCCGATCAGAGCTTGGAGACCTGGTTGAACGACAGCTCGACCGGCGTCTCCCGGCCGAAGATCGACACCAGCACCTTGAGCTTCTGCTGCTCGGGGCTGATCTCGCTCACCGTGGCCGGCAGGGTGGCGAACGGGCCGTCCATGACCGTGACGGACTCGCCGATCTCGAACTCGACCGTGGCGGCCTGGGCCTTGGTCTTCGCCGCCTTGGCCTCCTCCTCCGGCTCGGGGGCGAGCAGCTTCGCCACCTCGTCGAGGGTGAGCGGGCTCGGCTTGTTCGACAGGCCCACGAAGCCGGTCACGCCGGGCGTGTTGCGCACGACCGCCCACGACTCGTCGGTGAGCTCCATCCGCACGAGCACGTAGCCGGGGAGGACGCGCTCCTTCACCGGGGTCTTCTTGCCGCCCTTGAACTCGCTCACGGTGTGGGTCGGCACCTCAACCTGGAAGATGTAGTCCTCCATGTTGAGGGACTGGATGCGGTTCTCCAGGTTGGACTTCACCCGGTTCTCGTAACCGGCGTAGGAGTGGACGACGTACCACTCCCCGGGGAGACCCTTCAGGGTCTCCTTGAACGCCTCCACCGGGTCCTCCCCGTCGGCCTCGCCGGGCAGGACGTCACCGTCTTCGTCCACGGCGGCGCCCGACTCGGACCCGACCTGCTGACCCGCCTCGGCCGCGGAGTCGGCCTCGGCCGAACCGGCGGCCGTCTCGGCGGCCTCTACCGGCTCTTCCGGCTCGCGATCCCACTCTTCGCGGGACTCACCGGGCGACGGTGGGAACTCGGACACGGTGACTTTCTCTCTACTCGTCGTCGGACTGGGCGGGTTCGGCGGCGAGGTCCACCGGCCGCTCAGGAGCCGCCGAAGACCGCCACCACACCCTGGGTGAACAATGCATCGAGGCCGAACACGATCGCAACCATGATCACAACGAAGACCAGGACCACGGCGGTGTAGGTCGCGAGGTCCCGGCGGCTCGGCCAGACGACCTTGCGGAGCTCGGCGACGACCTGGCGGTAGAAGAGTGCCGGCGAGGTGCGCTTCTTGGCCTTCTTCTTCTCACTCGGCCGGTCCGCGGCCTCGCTGCGGGTGTCGATCGCCACAGTCCTCACCTGCTTCGTCGTGTCCGTCGCATCTTGCGGCGCGCCAACACGCCTACCCGGTGCGCGGACCGCACTTCGCAGGGCACGAGGGACTCGAACCCCCAACCGCCGGTTTTGGAGACCGGTGCGCTACCACTTGCGCCAGTGCCCTATGTGTCGCGAACCACCTTACCGCTTCGGCGGCAGGTGTCGTCCCCCCGTGCCGGTGAGGACGTGCTGCCCCCGCGTCGCGTGGCTCACTAGGTCTGTGAGTGTACGTGGGAATGGCCGCTTCGTCGAACCGAATTGCGTCCGCGCACGTCAACGCTACCGCGCCACACGGCACAGGTCGCGGATATCACAGCGAAACACCGGCCGTGGTCTGGGACGATGGAGGCATGACCCGTCCCCGCATCTCTAAGCGCATCTCTTCGATCAGTGAATCCGCCACGCTCGCCGTGGACGCCAAGGCCAAGGCGATGAAGGCCGCCGGACGCCCGGTGATCGGCTTCGGCGCGGGCGAGCCGGACTTTCCCACGCCCGACTACATCGTCGAGGCGGCGGTCGAGGCCTGCCGCAACCCGCGGTTCCACAAGTACACGCCGGCCGGCGGCCTGCCCGAGCTGAAGGAGGCGATCGCCGAGAAGACCCGGCGGGACTCCGGATACTCGGTCGAGCCGTCCCAGGTGCTCGTCACCAACGGCGGCAAGCAGGCGGTGTACGAGGCGTTCGCCACCCTGCTCGACCCGGGCGACGAGGTCCTCGTGGTCGCGCCGTACTGGACCACCTACCCGGAGGCGATCAAGCTCGCCGGCGGCGTCCAGGTGGACGTCGTCACCGACGAGACCACCGGCTACCTCGCCTCGGTCGAGCAGCTCGAGCGGCACCTCACCGAGCGCACCAAGGTGCTGCTGTTCGTCTCGCCGTCGAACCCCACCGGCGCGGTCTACCCGCCCGAGCAGGTGGCCGAGATCGGCCGCTGGGCCGCCGAGAAGGGCCTGTGGGTGGTCACCGACGAGATCTACGAGCACCTGGTGTACGGCGACGCGAAGTTCACCTCGATCGCCACGGCCGTGCCCGAGCTCGGCGACCGCGTGGTGATCCTCAACGGCGTCGCCAAGACGTACGCGATGACCGGGTGGCGGGTCGGCTGGCTGATCGGCCCCAAGGACGTGGTGAAGGCCGCCACGAACCTGCAGTCGCACGCGACCTCGAACGTCTCCAACGTGGCGCAGGCCGCGGCGCTCGCCGCGGTCTCCGGCGACCTGTCCGCGGTGGCCGAGATGCGCGCCGCGTTCGACCGGCGCCGCCGGACGATGGTGCGCATGCTCAACGAGATCCCCGGCGTGGTGTGCCCCGAGCCGCTGGGCGCGTTCTACGCCTACCCCTCGGTCAAGAACATCCTCGGCAAGGAGCTGCGTGGGCGGCGCCCGCAGACCTCCGCCGAGCTCGCCGAGGTGATCCTGGAGGAGGCCGAGGTCGCGGTGGTGCCCGGCGAGGCGTTCGGCACGCCGGGCTACTTCCGGCTCTCCTACGCGCTCGGCGACGACGACCTGGTCGAGGGCGTGAGCCGGATCGGCAAGCTGCTCGCCGAGGCGCACTGACGCCCGCGCGCCGCGCCGTACCGAGACGTCCCCCGGAGACGTCCCCAGGAGACGTCCCCCGGCGGTGGCCCGCGCGGCCGCCGCCGGGTTCCTTTTCGCCCGTTCCTTTTCGCCCGCCTTCGCGGCGCGGCGGTGCCGCAGGTCCGGATTCCGGCGGCCGGCGATCGGCCGGAACGGCCGCGCGCACTCGGCGGCGTGCGGCACGATATGGCAATGCCACGTCCGCTCCACACCCTGCCGAAGGCGCATCTGCACCTGCACTTCACCGGGGCGATGCGCCACTCGACGCTGATCGAACTCGCCCGGGAACACGGCGTCCACCTCCCCGACGCGCTCGAGGAGGACTGGCCGCCCCGGCTCCGGGCGACCGACGAGCGTGGCTGGTTCCGGTTCCAGCGGCTCTACGACATCGCGCGCTCGGTGCTGCGCCGCCCGGAGGACGTCTACCGCCTGCTGCAGGAGGCGGCGGAGGACGAGGTGGCCGAGGGCTCCCGCTGGCTGGAGATCCAGGTGGATCCGTCCGGGTACGCGCACCGGTTCGGCGGCCTGACGAGCACGCTGGAGCTCATCCTCGACGCCGCCGACCGGGCGGCGAAGGCCACGGGGCTCGGCATCGCGGTGATCGTGGCGGCGAACCGCACCCGGCACCCGCTCGACGCGCGCACCCTCGCCCGGCTCGCCGGGCAGTTCGCCGGGCGCGGCGTGGTCGGCTTCGGGCTCTCCAACGACGAGCGGCGGGGCCGGGCGCGGGACTTCGACCGGGCGTTCCGCATCGCCAAGCGGGCCGGGCTGCTCGCCGTGCCGCACGGCGGCGAGCTCGCCGGGCCGGAGAGCGTCGCCGAGTGCATCGACGACCTGGAAGCCGACCGGGTGGGGCACGGCGTGCGCGCGGCCGAGTCCGACCGGCTCATGGAGCGCCTCGCCGACCGGCAGATCTGCTGTGAGGTCTGCCCGACCTCGAACGTCGGCCTCGGCGTCGCCGACACCGTGGCGGACGTGCCGCTGCGCCGGCTGTTCGACGCGGGGGTGCCGATCGCGCTCGGCGCGGACGACCCGCTGCTGTTCGGGGCGCGGCTGCTGCCGCAGTACGAGCTCGCCCGCACCGTGTACGGCTTCCGCGATGCGGAGATCGCCGAGCTCGCCCGCCAGTCGATCCGGTCCTCGGCCGCCCCGGACTCGGTCAAGGTGGAGCTGCTGCGCGAGATCGACCGCTGGCTCGCCGCGCCGGTGGAAAAGCCGGAGGCCCCGGCGGCGGTCGGCCGCTGACCCGCCGCCCGGAGCCGGGTCAGTCGAGGACGCCGCCCTCCAGGCTCGTGCCCCGGGCGTAGGCGGCCTCGTACCGCTCGTCGCCGATCATGCTGCGCACCCGGTGCTCGGTGCTGCCGCGGGCGGCGCCGAACGCCTGGGCCCGCGGGGCGCCGAACGCCGACCAGATGCGCTGCCCGGCGCCAAGCAGCCGGGCCGAGCGCTCGCCGTCGCCGCGGGCGGCGGCGATCGCGGCGAGCTGGTCGACGGCGAGCGCGCTGCCGAGCGCGTCGCCGAGCCGCCACTTGGCCGCGAGCGCGGCGTGTACGTGCTCCTCGGCGGCGTCGAGGTTGCCCCGGGCGAGCGCGAGCACCGACCGGGCGTAGTCGCCGTACGAGCGCGACCAGACCTCGCCGTGCCGCTCGCACCACTCCCGGTGCCCGCGGAGCACCTCGTCGGCGCGGGCGTGGTCGCCGCGCCGCCCGAGCACGAGCGCGAGCGTGGGGCGCGCCATGGCGAGCCCGATGCCGGGCTCCGGCACCCGGGAATACAGGTCGATCGACTCGCAGACGAGCTTGAGCGCGCGGTCGAGGTCGTCGCGGAGCAGCGCCAGCACGGCGGCGACGTGCACCGCGGCGGCCGCCCCGGCCTCGTCCCCCTGGTCGCCCGCCTCCTCCAGCGCCTCCAGCGAGCGGTCCGCGGCGACGGTGAGGTCGCCCTGGGCGAGCGCGACCCACGCCGAGGCCCACAGCGCCTTGGTCCGGGCGGGCGCGGGCCGCCGGTTGCAGGCGAGCGCGCGCTCCAGGTAGTGGCGGCCCTCGGCGATCCGGCCGGCGCACAGCCACAGGAACCACAGCGCGGCGACGAGCTCGAGGCCCTCCGGCTCGGTGACGGTGTGCTCGATCGCGGCCCGCAGGTTGGGGTACTCGCGGTGCGCCCAGTCGGTCCAGTCGAGCTGGACGCGGCCCGCCCACTCGGCCTCGGCGCGGAGGGCGGCCTCGCGGTAGTGGCGGTGGTGCCGCCGCCGCAGCTCCTCCTCCTCGCCCAGCTCGCGCAGCCAGAACGCGCCGTACTCGCGCATCGGCGCGTACATCCGGCACCGCCCGGCCGTGCTCGGGGTGACCACGGAGGCCTCGATCAGCCGGGTGAGCGCGCGGGCGGCGTCGGGGAGCCGCTCGTCGGTGCACACGGTGATCGCGGAGCCGACGTCGAAGCTGCCGGGGAACACCGACAGCCGGGCCCACAGCAGCCGCTCCCGCGGGCCGCACAGCTCGTGGCTCCAGCCGACCGCGGTGCGCAGCGAGTGGTGCCGCCCCTCGGCGATCCGCCCCGGGTCGTCGCCGAGGAGGGTGAACACGTCGCCGGGGCGCTCGGCGAGCTCGCCCGCGGAGACGGTGCGCAGCCGCCGGGCGGCGAGCTCGAGCGCGAACGGGATGCCGTCGAGCCGCCGGGCCAGCTCGCCGAGCGGCCGCCGGTCGCCGGCCGCCCCCGCGGGCCGCGCGCCGAGCGCCTCGGCGCGCCGGGCGAGCAGCCGGACCGCGTCGTACCGCTCGGGCCGCTCGTCCCCGGGCGGGGGCACGGGGAGCGGCTCCACCCGGAGGATCCGCTCCTCCGGCAGGCCGAGCGGGCACCGGCTGGTGGCGAGGATGCGCACTCCGGGCGCGGCGGCGCGGATCGCCGCGGCGAGCTCGCGGCAGGAGGCGAGCAGGTGCTCGCAGGTGTCGAGGACGAGCAGCATGCGCTTGCCGGCGAGCCGCTCGGCGAGCACCTCCTGCTGCGGCCGGGCCGCCTGGTCGCCCACGCCGAGCGCGGCCGACACGCCGTGCGCGAGCAGGCCGGGGTCGCGCTCGGCCGCCAGATCGGCGAACCAGGCCCCGTCCGGGAGGCGGCACGCGCGGGCCGCCTCGATCGCGAGCCGGGTCTTGCCGACCCCGGCGGGCCCGGTCACGGTCACCACCGGGTGCTCCCCGATGAGCCGGACGAGCTCGGCGAGCTCGGCCGAGCGTCCGATGAGGCCGCCGATCTCCGCGGGCAGGTTGCCGGTCTGCCATGACGTCTTCATCACTGGTCCGCCCTCCTGCCCGCCAGGCAACCATGCCGTGGGTAACGACACGGGTGCGATCAGTGGTCACGGGTGGGGCGGAGACCTTCGAAGACGAAGGATCCTCCTACCCGGGAGAAGGATTCACCGCTCTCCGCGTCCGATCCGCCACTTTCGGTAATCGTCGTGGCGGCGCCGTACCGCGTCGCGCTCGCCGAGCCGGTCGAGCCACTCGGCGCCGAACGCCCGCACCCCGCGCAGCAGGCGGTACCGGGCCGCGCCGGGCAGGTCGGCGCGGAGCACCACGGACTTGTCGACGAGCCCGCCGATCGCGTCGAGCACGGCCCAGGCGGGCAGCGGGCCGCCCGCGCACACGTGCTCCGCGGCGGCGAGGTCGAAGTCGCCGGGGAACACCGACAGCCGGGCCCACAGCAGCCGCTCCCGCGGGGTGCACAGGCCGTGGCTCCAGCCGAGCGCCGCCCGGATGCTGCGGTGCCGTTCCGGCAGGTCCGCGGCGGCCACCGGGGCGGCCCCGGCGGGCTCCCAGCCGTCGCCGAGGGCGGCGATGTAGTCGCGGATCGGGCGGCCGGGCAGCGCGCGGGCGGCGAGCTCGATGGCGAGCGGCACGCCGTCGAGCAGCCCGCACAGCTCCCGGGCCGCCTCGGTGTCGAGGCCGGGCGGGTCGCCGAGCCGGTCGCGCAGCAGCGCGACCGCGTCGCAGCCGGGCAGCGGGCGCACGAGGTGGACGTGCTCGCCGGGCACGCCGAGCGACTGGCGGCCGGTGGCGAGCACCCGCAGGCCGGGTACGGCGCGCAGCAGCGCGGTGGCGAGGCGGGCGGCGGCGTCGACGACGCGGTCGCAGGTGTCGAGCACGAGCAGCGCCCGGCGGCCGCCGAGCCGGGCGGCCATCGCGGCGACCTGCTCGGCGGCGGCGCCCTGGCCGGCGGTGCGGTCGCCGCAGGAGCCGACGCCGAGGCCGCGGGCGACCGCGCCGGGCAGCGCGTCCGGGTCGTCGAGCGGCTCGAGGTCGACCATGACGGTGAGGTCGACCGGGATCTCCCGGGCGTGCTCGAGCACCCGGCGGGCGAGGCGGGTCTTGCCGACCCCCGCGACCCCGCAGAGGGTGACGAGCCGGGCCCGCCGGAGCAGGCGGGTCAGCTGGGCGAGCTCCGCACGCCGCCCGACGAAGGTCGTCGCCATGAAGCCCCTTTCGCGAAACCCTCATCGTAGGCGCGGCGGACCACGCGGGCGGCCCGCTGGCACTAGACTCCCGACGTGGCCGGGGCTGCCGCCGGCCGTACGCTGTCGCGCAATCCCGAGCGAAAACCACCATCGATCGGAACGGGACACATGTCTGGGTATGACCGTGTTGTTCAACCGGCCGCCGGTGACGGAGCCCTGGAGAACCACCTGGGCGGGGACGAGGCGCGCAACTACCGGCGCTACGAGTACGACATGGTCGCCCCGCACGTCGGCCGGTCGATGCTGGAGATCGGCTCGGGACTGGGGCACTTCGCGGAGCAGTTCCTGCCCCGCCTCGACCGGCTCGTGGTGAGCGACTTCGACCCGTACTGCGTCGAGCAGCTCACCAAGCGGTTCGCCGACCACGAGAACGTCGAGGTGCTGCAGTTCGGCCTGCCGACCGAGATCCCGCTGCGGGAGAAGGTCGACACCGTGGTCATGATGAACGTCCTGGAGCACATCGAGCAGGACGTCGAGGCGCTGCGCTCGGTGGCGAAGGTGACCGTGCCGGGCGGCCGGATCGTGCTGTGGGTGCCGGGCTACATGCAGCTCTACGGCGACTTCGACCGGAAGGTCGGGCACGTCACCCGGTACACCCCGAAGACGCTGCGGGCCACGGTGGAGCGGGCCGGCCTCGGCATCGAGGTGCTCAAGCCGATCAACCTGCTCGGCGGCATCGCCTGGTGGGTCGCGGTACGGCGCGGCGGCGCGAGCTACCCGGACCCCCGGCTGGTCAAGATCTACGACCGCACCGTGGTGCCGCTCACCCGGCTGATCGAGCGCTTCATCCGGCCGCCGTTCGGCCAGACCGTGTTCTGCGTCGCCCGGGTCCCCGAGACGGGCGACGCCTGACCCGGAGCGCCGGAGGGCGCGGCCCGGCCGCGTCCTGACGGCGTTCTGACCAGGGTCTGACCAGGGTCTGACGGCGGCCTGCCCGCGGCCGCAATCGTCGGCCTCCCATTGGGTACGTAGTTCGCACGACACGCAACGTCGACGGTACGTATACAAAACGTCGCCTCCGAGGCGTCGTTGGGAGGCCGAGATGACGGACTACGCGAAAGCACGCGAGATCGCCGAACAGGCGCGTGAACGGGAGTGGACGCGGCCGAGCTTCGGCAAGCAGCTGTTCCTCGGCGACCTCCGGCTCGACCTCGTGCACCCGATGCCGCGGCCGGACGCGGAGCAGAACGCCCGGGGCGACGAGTTCCTCCGCGCGCTGCGCCGGTTCCTCGAGAACAAGGTCGATCCGGCCGCGATCGAGCGCGAGGGGGTGATCCCGCAGGACGTGATCACCGGGCTCGCCGACCTCGGCGCGTTCGGCATGAAGATCGAGCCCGAGTACGGCGGGCTCGGCCTCAACCACCGCTACTACGCGCGGGCCCTGGCGCTCATCGGCTCCTACTCCCCCGCGATCGCCACGCTGCTCTCGGCCCACCAGTCGATCGGCGTGCCGCAGCCGCTGCGGCTGTTCGGCACCGAGGCGCAGAAGCGGGCGTTCCTGCCGCGGTGCGCGCGCGGCGAGATCTCCGCGTTCCTGCTCACCGAGCCGGACGTGGGCTCCGACCCGGCCCGGCTGTCCACCACGGCCACGTTCGTCGACGGTCCGGACGGCGGCCACTACGTGATCGACGGCACCAAGCTGTGGACCACCAACGGCACGATCGCCGACCTGCTCGTGGTGATGGCCCGCACCGGCTCGCGGATCAGCGCGTTCGTGGTGGAGGCGAACTCGCCCGGCATCACGGTGGAGCGGCGCAACGCGTTCATGGGGCTGCGCGGCATCGAGAACGGCCTCACCCGGTTCGAAGGCGTGCGGGTCCCGGCGGCGAACCGCATCGGCAAGGAGGGCCAGGGCCTGAAGATCGCGCTCACCACGCTCAACACCGGCCGGATCTCGGTGCCCGCGGTGTGCGCGGGCATCGCGAAGTGGGCCGCGAGGATCGCCCGGGAGTGGGGCGACGCCCGGGTGCAGTGGGGCCGCCGGATCGGCGAGCACGAGGCGGTGGCCGGCAAGATCGCGTTCATCACGTGCACCGCGTACGCGCTCGAGGCGCTCGTCGACCTGTGCTGCCGCCTCGCCGACGACGAGCGCAACGACATCCGCATCGAGGCCGCGCTCGCCAAGCTGTGGGCCTCGGAGATGGCCTGGCAGGTCGCGGACGAGCTGGTGCAGATCCGCGGCGGGCGCGGGTTCGAGACCGCCGAGTCGCTCGCCGCCCGCGGCGAGCGCGGGGTGCCCGCCGAGCAGATGCTGCGCGACCTGCGGATCAACCGCATCTTCGAGGGCTCGACCGAGATCATGCACCTGCTCATCGCCCGCGAGGCGGTCGACGCCCACCTCTCGGTCGCGGGCGACCTCGTCGACCCCAAGGCGGACCTGCGCGCCAAGGCCGCGGCGGCGCGCCGCGCCGGCGGGTTCTACGCGCGCTGGCTGCCGACGCTCGTCGCCGGGCCGGGCAACCGGCCGGGCTCGTACGCGGAGTTCGGGCCGCTCGCCCACGAGCTGCGGTACATCGAGCGGGCCTGCCGCAAGCTCGCCCGGTCGACCTTCTACGGCATGTCCCGGTGGCAGGGGCGGCTGGAGCACCGGCAGCGGTTCCTCGGCCGGATCGTCGACATCGGGGCCGAGCTGTTCGCGATGACCGCGACCTGCCTGCGCGCCCGGGAGGACGCCTCCCGGCTCGGCCGCGCCCCGCTGGAGCTCGCCGAGGGCTTCTGCCGGCAGGCCCGGCAGCGCGTCGAGGCGCTCTTCCACGACCTGTGGGACAACACCGACGACACCGACCGGCGGATCGCCCGCCGGGTGCTGGAGGGCCGGTACACGTTCCTCGAGGAGGGCGTGCTCGACCCGTCGATCGACGGCCCGTGGGTCGCCGTCCCGCGCCAGAAGGTGGCGGCGAAGGGCTGACCGGCGCCCGGCCGGTACGGCGAAGCGGCGCGGGCACGCCGAGGCACCGGGCGTGCCCGCGCGGCACGTCCGGGACGAAAAAGCGAGGGCCCTACGAGCCGAGCGTCTCGGCGGCCGGAGGTCTCAGGAGTCCAGCTCCGTGAGCAGGTCCTTGAGGAACTGCTTGGACGCGGCGACCGTGTTCGCCTGCACGCTCACCCGGTCCATGACCTCCATGTACGCGTCGGTGTCCTCGCGCTTGTCGAGGTAGAGCGCGCTGGTGAGCTGCTCGATGTAGACGACGTCGGGCAGCGCCGGCTCGCTGAACCGCAGGAAGGTGAACGGCCCGCCGGCCGCGGCGTGGCCACCCCGGGCGAACGGCAGCACCTGCAGCCGGATGTTCGGTCGCTCGGTCATCTCCAGCAGGTGCTTGATCTGGCCGCGCATCACCTTCCGGCCGCCGAACGGGCGGCGCACCGCGGCCTCGTCCACCACGGCCCACAGCGTCGGCGCGTCCGGCCCGAGCAGCCGCTGCTGGCGGCGCTCCCGCAGCTCGATGCGGCGGTCGATCTCCTCCTTGCTCGCCCGCGGGTGCCCGATGCTGATCACGGCGCGGGCGTAGTCCCGGCTCTGCAGCAGGCCGGGGATGAACTGGATCTCGTAGGTACGGATGATCGACGCCGCCTCCTCGAGGCCGACGTACACCTCGAACCAGCTCGGCAGCAGGTCGCTGTACTTGTGCCACCACCCCGGCCGGTTCGCCTGCCGGGCGAGCTCGAGCAGCGGCGCCCGCTCGGCCGGGTCGGTCACGCCGTACAGGGTGAGCAGGTCGGCGACGTCGCGCTCCTTGAAGCCGACCTTGCCGAGCTCGATGCGGCTGATCTTGGCGTGGGAGGCGCGGATCGCGTAGCCGGCCTCCTCCCGGCTGATGCCCCGTTCCTGGCGGAGCCGCCGGAGCTGGCTGCCGAGCAGGATGCGCAACACCGTGGGTCCGCCCTTGGCGAGCGCCACGGGAGATCGGGGTTCGCTTTCCTCCGCACGCCGAATCGCCATCTCAGCCCTCCCTAGGGCGAAACCTGGAATCTCGGTAAGTGTTGCATTCGTCGCGTCGTCCGTACAGCTTCAATCACGGATGCACGTGCATCTGTAATCACCCCTGACGTGCACCGGTGAAGAGCCGTCATCCTCGCCGTGCGGAGGCACCGGCCGGGGTGCGCCCGCGCGTCACCGCCGCGTAGGCCATGCCGATGATAGTAGTCCCGATCATGAATGACGCCCGCCCCCTCCGGGACGGGCGTCACAAATGATCAACGATTCGGGTACGGCGGGCCGCTCAGAGCCGCTCGATGATGGTCACGTTCGCCATACCGCCGCCCTCGCACATGGTCTGCAGGCCGTACCGGCCGCCGGTGCGCTCGAGCTCGTGCAGCAGCTTGGTCATGAGGATCGCGCCGGTGCCGCCGAGCGGGTGGCCGAGCGCGATCGCGCCGCCGTTCGGGTTGGTGCGCGCCGGGTCGGCGCCGATCTCCTTGAGCCAGGCGAGCGGCACCGGGGCGAACGCCTCGTTGATCTCGATCACGTCGATGTCGTCGATCGACAGGCCGGTCCGCTCCAGCGCCTTGCGGGTGGCCGGGATCGGCGCGGTGAGCATGTAGACCGGGTCGTCGCCGAGCACGGTGAGGTTGACGATGCGGGCGCGCGGGGTGAGGTTGTGCTCGCGTACCGCCCGCTCGGAGGCGATGAGCACCGCGCCGGAGCCGTCGGAGATCTGCGAGGAGGTGGCGGCGGTGATGATGCCGTCCTCGCGCAGCGTCTTGAGCTCGGCCATCTTCTCCAGGCTGGTGTCCGGCCGCGGGCCCTCGTCGTGCTCCACGCCGTTGACCGGGACGATCTGGTCCTTGAACCGGCCGTCCGCGATCGCCTTGGCCGCGCGCTGGTGGCTCTCCAGCGCGTACTCCTCGAGCTGGCGCCGGGTGAAGCCCCACTTCTTGCACATCAGCTCGGCCCCGTGGAACTGGGAGATCTCCTGGAGGCCGTAGCGGGCGACCCAGCTCTCGCCGTACGGGAACGGCATGTTCGGCACCAGCGACGCGCCCATGGGGACGGTGCTCATCGACTCCACGCCGGCCGCGACCACGAGGTCCTGGGTGCCGGAGAGCACCGCCTGGGCGGCGAAGTGCACCGCCTGCTGGGACGAGCCGCACTGCCGGTCGATGGTGACGCCGGGCACGCTCTCCGGGAAGCCCGCCGACAGCCAGGCGTTCCGGCCGATGTTCAGGCTCTGCGGCCCGACCTGCATGACGCACCCCATGATCACGTCGTCCACCGCGGCGGGGTCGACGCCGGTGCGGTCGATGAGCGCCTTCAGCGTGTGCGCGGCCAGGTCCGTGGGGTGGACACCGGAGAGTCCGCCCTTCTTCTTGCCGATCGGGGTGCGGACCGCCCCGACGATGTACGCCTCTGCCACGGTGCCTCCTAGGTCCTCTCCCGGAATACCGAGCATTATTCGGTTACTCGTAGGTTACATCAGGACGCCCGGCCCGGAACCCCTCCGCCCGCTCGCGCCGCGCGGCGGCCCGGCGGGCCCGGTTTCGGCGCCCCTGAGGAGAACCCTGAGGAGAACACTGCCCGTTCCGGCCGGTCACACTCCGCGCACCGGCCGGGGATCGGCGGCCGCCCGCGTCAGCCCGACGCCAGGCGGGTGGCGGTCATCGTGGCGTAGACGATGATGTTGTCGGTGTAGTGGCCGGTGGTGCGGTCGTAGACACCGCCGCAGGTGATCAGGCGCAGCTCGGCGGTGTCCGCGTCGCCGTACACCCGGTGGGTGGGGAAGACGTCCTTGCCGGCCTGCTCGAGGCCGCCGACGGTGAACACCGCCACCGTGCCGTCCATGCGCACCACCTCGATCGTGTCACCGTGGCGCAGCTCGTGCACGCGGCTGAACACGGCGCTGCGGGTCCGGGTGTCCTTGTGGCCGAGCAGCACGGCCGGGCCGGCCTGGCCCGGGGTCGGGCCGTACCGGTACCAGCCGACGAGGTTGGGGTTGTCGACCGGCGGCACCTGGATCTCGCCGCGGCGGTCGAGGCCCACCGACCGGACCGGGGCGTTCACGCCGATCTTCGGGATGATCAGCCGCTTCGGCGTGGACGGCTGGAGCGGCGGGGCCGGGGGCAGGTTCGGCACCGGGGCCGCCGCGTCGGGGGCGAGGGTGGTGAGCGCGCCCGCGTTGGTCGCGTCCGGGGTGGGCTGCACGCCCACGTTGAGCGAGGTACGGCCGTTGCCCGAGGCGAGGCCGTACTCCTCGGGGTTGCTCGCCATGAGCAGCAGCCCGGCGATCACGGTGACCACGCCCGCCAGGGCCGCGACGATGAGCACGACGCGCATGATCTGGTGCGCGTTCGGCCGGGACCGCCCCGGGTCCGGCTGCGGCGGCGCCGGCTGCGGCCAGGGCTGGATCACCTGCGGCTGGGGGAAGGCCGGGTAGGCGGGCACGCCGTGGGCGTCACCCGGTGCGTCGCCGGGGTGCCCGCCCGTGCCGTAGGTCGGTGGCATGCTCACCGGCGGCCCCGATCACCCTCGGGCGAGCCGGCGCCGCCGCAGCACGAGGCCGCCGGCCGCCGCGCCGAGCAGCGTGATCGATCCGGCGAGCACGAGCATGCGGCCGTCGGGCCCGGCCTCGCCTCCCCCGCCGGTCGCGACCCCGCCCGCGGGCGTGCGCGCCACCCGCGAGTCGTTCGTCGGTTCCTCCGTCACGGTCACCTCCACCGTGGGGGTGATCCGCTGGGTCGGGCTCTGCGTGGCGGTCGGGCTGGTCGTCGCACCGGTCGCCTGCACCGCGGCGGTCACCGCCGCCGGGACGGTGTTGCCGGTGGCGGCGCGGGTGCAGTGGTAGAGGTCGACGGCCGCGGCGCCCGGCTGCGCCACGCGGAGCGTGAACGCGTCCGCGGCCAGCACCAGCGAGGTGGCGTTCGCCGGCGGGGTGACGGTCACCGTCGCGGTCGGGATCGGGGCGAGCGGCGCCCCGGAGGGCACCGGGGTGGTCACCGACGCCGTCGCCTGCGCGGAGGCCGAGGGGACCGCGGGCGCGACCGGCGTGGCGCTCACCGACACCTGCGGCACGAGCTCGATCTGCGCGCCCGCCGGGATCTCCGCGGGTGCGCTGAACGACGGGTTCGCCCCCGCGATCACCACGGTCGCCGTGTACGGGGTCTGCGCCCGCGCCGAGGTGTCGCCGGAGAGGTTGATCGTCACCTCGTGGGTGGTCTCACCACCGGCGCCGCCCGTCCCGGTGTCCGTGGCCGTGGGGGATGCGCCGCCCGTCGGCGTCCCGGTGTCCGCGCTCGGGGAGGCGCCGGTACCCGGGGTCGTGGGGGTCCCGGCACCCCCGCCCGTGCCGGTCCCGCCGGCGGTGCAGGTGTAGGTGACGGTCCTGGTGTCCGCACCGGCGGGCAGGCCGGTGAGGAGAGCACCCACGCCGACGGTTCCGAGGGCAGCGGCGAACAGGGCGAGGCGTCGCTGTGCCTGGGACATCCGCACGTGTCTCTCCTAGCCTTTTCCCACTGTTGTCAGATCGCGTCAGGGCGCACCAGGATCGCAGTGCTTGGTCACGGTTTGGTCGCGATCCCATCGACATACCGGGCGGTTTAGGCGGATCGCCACGTCAAGGACGATCTACCTCATTCCGCACCACCAGCCTAGATCCGGGAATCCGGCGGGGCCCGGCGATCTCGGAAAAACCGCCCCGATCGGCCGGCTCAGGCCGCCTTGGTGTTGGAGAGCGTGGCGTACACGATGATGTTGTCGCTGTAGCCGTGCCGCTTGCGGTCGTAGACGCCGCCGCAGGTGATCAGGCGCAGCGCGGCCACGGTGGTGTTGCCGTACACCCGCTCGGTGGGGAAGGTCTTCTTGCTCACCTGCTCCACGCCGTCCACGGTGAACTCGGCGACCACCCCGTCGGAGCGGGTGACGTAGATCTTCTGGCCGCGCCTGATCTCCCGCAGCCGGGCGAACACCGCCGCGCCCTGCCGGTTGTTCACGTGGCCGAGGATGACGGCCGGGCCCAGCTCGCCGGGAACCGGCCCGTGGCGGTACCACCCGGCGAGGTTGCGCCGGCTCAGCGGCGGCACCTCGATCTCGCCCGTCCGCTGGACGCCGAGCCGCATGAGCGGGGCCGACACGCCGAGGTCGGGGATGGCGATGCGCACCGGGCGCACGCTGCGGGCGGTGGTGACCGGCGGTACCGGCAGCGCGGCGGGCGAGGGCGGCGGCGCGGTCGGCGCGGCCTGGGTGAGCGGCGCGCCGGGGCCGCCGGGGCCGACGGTCGGGGGGAGGTGGCCGCCGCCGCCCGCGTTCACCACGGTGACCTCCTGCGCCGGCTCGAGGGTGGTCGTGGCGGGCGAGAGGACGGCGAGCAGCCCGGCCATGATCGCCGCGATCCCGGCGAGGCAGGCGAGCAGCAGCACCGCGGGCAGGGCCGCCCGCGGCAGCGTGCGGCCCGGTCCGGCGGGCTGCGGCGGCGCGGGTGGCCGCGGCGGCCGGGTCGCGTCCGGCTGCTGCGTCATCGTCGCCTCCCCGCTCAGCTCATCGGGCCCTCGCCCGCGTGGGCGGCCCGGTGGCGGCGCAGCGCGATCCCGCCGGCGAGGCCGCCGCCGAGCAGCAGGGTGCCGAGGGCGATGAGCGCGCCGGGAGGCGGCCCGGAGACCGGGGCCTCACCGGTGGCCGCGGCGCCGCTCGGCGTGATCCGCACCTGCGGGCTCGCGGTGACGGTCGAGGTGACGGTCTGGGTGGGCCGCGGGGAGGCCGGCACCGTGGTGGTCACCAGCACCTGGCTCGGGGTCGGCGTGCTCCCGGGGCTCGGCGTGGCGCTGCTCCCGTTGCCCCCGTTGCCGTTACCCCCGTTGCCGTTGCCGTTCCCGTTCCCGTTGCCGTTGTCGCCGTTCCCGTTGTCCCCGTCGCCGTTGCCGTCGGTCGGGGACGGCGACGGCGAGCCGGTGGGCTCCTCGGTGGGCCCGGGCTCCTCGTCCGGCCCGCCGCCCTCGGTGACCGTGATCGGGATCAGCGGCACGTTCTCCGGCGGCCGGCACACGGTCCGGTACGGCGAGGCGGCCGAGTTGTCCGCGGTGGACGCGTGCACGCGGAAGCCGTCCACCCGCGCGTGCTTGCCGTCGATGAGGTTCTTGACGGTCAGCGTGTACTTGCCGTACGGCAGGTCCCTGATCGCCGGGAACGTCTCGCGCAGCCGGGGCTCGGCCGCGACGGGCCAGTAGGCGTCGTGGACCTCGCGGTACTCCGCGGGCGGGTGGCCGTCGTCGACGGTGAGCTCGAACCGGCTCATGTCGGAGTTCTTCATCCCGATCAGGTCGACGCCGGTGCCGACGAAGGTGAACCGGGCGGTCGCGCCCTCCTTGTCGGTCTCGTGCAGGCTCCCGCCGACGGGCGTCTCACCGGGCCAGGACGATCCGTCGTTGCGCGTCCAGCCGCCCTCGTAGCCGACCGAGAAGTCGCGGACCGTGTCGAACTCGTCGTCCCAGACCGCCTCGGCCGGGGCGAGGTCGAGCACGAGAGTGCCGATGCGCAGCGCGCCGGTCCCTGGCCGGGAGGCGATCACCTGGCCGTCGGCGACGGCGCCGAGCGGCAGGTTCTCCGGCTGCCGCAGCCGCTCGGCCTCGTAGAACTGCGTGCCCGTCGCGTCGATGGTGCCCTGACCGCTCCACACCCCGGTCGCGTGCACCCGCCCGGTGACCGCGAGATGGGCGCCCTTGTCGAGCCTCCGGTCGTCGAACGGGTCGCCCACCTTCACCGGCGACTGCACGCCGAGCTGCCACTGCACCACGAGCGGCTGTCCGACCGCGAGCTCCCGGGACGACACCGAGATGTTGACCGCGACCGTGCCGCCCGGCGCGAGCGGCCCCCGGCAGGTGAAGTGGTACGGACCCTCGGCGTGGGCCGGGGACGCGGGCAGTCCCGCGATCGCGCCCGCTCCGGCACCCAGCGCGAGGACCGTCGCGATCTTGCGCAGCCGCACACTCCAGCGCATCCCCGCACACCTCGCCAAGTTGACCGCAATCGCGCCTGATCGTATCGAGTGCGCGGAATCACCGACCGAGGCGATCTGGGCAATGTGCCCTACTTGTGATCTATGTACTGAGAGGTAACCAGAATCGTATTCTGTGGAGTGACGTGAAGGAGGCAGTCAGATGCGCCGGGATCTCTTCGAAGAGGAACACGAACTTTTCCGTGAGACCGTACGGGACTTCCTGGCCCGCGAGGTGGTCCCCCACCACGCCCAGTGGGAGAAGGACGGCATCGTCCCCCGCGAGGTCTGGAAGAAGGCCGGCGAGATCGGCATGTTCGGCTTCGGCGTGCCGGAGGAGTACGGCGGCTCCGGGATCACCGACTTCCGCTACAACGCGGTGATACTCGAAGAGATCATGCGAGTCGGCGCCACCGGCCTCGGCTTCTCCCTCCACACCGACATCGTCGCCCCGTACCTCGTCGACCTCACCAACGACGAGCAGAAGGAGCGCTGGCTGCCCGGCTTCGCGTCCGGCGAGCTCATCACCGCGATCGCGATGACCGAGCCGGCCGCGGGCAGCGACCTGCAGGGCATCCGCACCACCGCGATCCGGGACGGCGACCACTACGTGGTCAACGGCTCCAAGACGTTCATCACCAACGGCATCAACGCCGACCTCGTGGTCACGGTCACCAAGACCGACCCGGCCAAGGGCGCCAAGGGCATGACGCTGCTCGTGGTCGAGCGCGGCATGGAGGGCTTCACCCGCGGCCGCAACCTCGAGAAGATCGGCATGAAGGCCCAGGACACCGCCGAGCTGTTCTTCGACAACGTGCGGGTGCCGGTGGCGAACCGGCTCGGCGACGCCGAGGGCCAGGGCTTCTACCAGCTCATGCGGAACCTGCCGCAGGAGCGGCTGTCGATCGCGGTCGGCGCGGTGGCCGCGGCCGAGACCGTGCTCGAGCAGACCATCGAGTACTGCCGCACCCGCAAGGCGTTCGGCCAGAGCATCGGCAAGTTCCAGAACACCCAGTTCGTGCTCGCCGAGCTCGCCACCGAGGTGGAGATCGCCCGGCACTACGTGGACAAGTGCATCATGGCGCTCAACGCCGGCGAGCTCACCCCGGTCGACGCGGCGAAGGCGAAGTGGTGGACGACCGAGCTGCAGAACAAGGTCGTCGACCGCTGCCTGCAGCTGCACGGCGGCTACGGCTACATGCTCGAGTACCCGGTGGCCAAGGCGTTCCTCGACGCCCGGGTGCAGAGCATCTACGGCGGCACGAACGAGATCATGAAGGAGATCATCGGCCGCTCCTTCGGCTTCTGACCCGCCCGGCGGGCGGCCGGCCGCCGGGACGCCCGCCATACCCGTCGCCCGCCGCCTCCGCGCGGCCGCCCGGTCCGGGCCGCATACTGGTTGGCGTCGCGGCCGGTACGGCGAGCCCGTCGTACCGGCCGGGGCTGCCGCGGACCGGTGACGGAAAGGCGGAGAGCAGGCCGGAGCGAAGGGCGGAGAGAAGATGATGGGCGATGGGTGAGCACACCGGGCTGATCCTGCTGGTCTTCCTGGCGTTCCTGTTCGCCTGGCTGCTCAACCGCGTGCGCCGGGCGCTGCGCCTCGGCCCCGTGGGCTACGCCGGCGTGATGGTCGTCTTCATCATCGTCGTGCTCGCCATGTGGGGGCAGACCATCGGCTGACCGCGCCGCCCGCATCCGCGGCGGGCCGTACCCGCGTCGCGGCGGTCAGCGGGAGCGGATCGGGATCTCGAACCAGACCGCCTTGCCCTCCGGCGTGGGCCGGGAGCCCCACCGCTTGGTGAGCTGGTCCACCAGGTAGAGGCCGCGCCCGCCCTCGTCGTTCTCGCCCGCGCTGCGGATCCGCGGCAGCCGCAGGTCCTGGTCGAACACCTCGACCCAGATCGACTTCTCCCCGCGGCGCAGCCGGAGGCGGAACTCCTTCTCCGGCTCGGCCTCCTCGCCCAGCAGCGGGTCGTCCCAGTCGTCGAACGGCAGCGGCGGGCCGTCGAGCACGAGCGCGCGCCGCGGCACGTTCGAGTTCGCGGCGTGCAGCACCACGTTCGTCACGACCTCGGAGACGAGCAGGCAGGCGAGTTCGCCGCGTTCCTCTGGAATGTTCCAAGACGCGAACACCTCGGCCGCCATCCGGCGCGCCTCCCCCACCATGATCGGCTGCGCCGGGAAGGTGCGCTCGAACGACTCGAGCGTGTCGTCGGCGGAGCGCAGCACGAGGATCGCCATGTCGTCGTCGATGTCGCCGGGCACGGCGTTGATCGCGGCCTCGGCGATGCGCTCCACCGGCTCGTGCGCGACCTTGGCGATCTCCTCGCGGAGCAGCCGCAGCGCCTCGGCGTTGTCGAGCACCTGGCCGTCCCGGGTGGGGCGGCGGTCGACGAGCCCGTCGGTGTAGAGCACGAGCGTCGCCCCGGGCGGCAGGACCCGGGTCTCCTCCTTGTACACCAGGTCGGCGTGCATGCCGTTGGCGCGCAGCCCGAGCGGCTGGCCGACCTCGGCGATGTCGAGCTCGGTGACCTCGCCGTCCACCACGAGCAGCGGCGGCGCGTGCCCCGCGTTGGCGAACGACAGCTCGCGCGACCAGGCGTCGTAGACGAGGTACTGGCAGGTGACGAGCGGCGGGGTGAGCACGTCGTCGGCGTCGTCGTCCGCAACGCCCGCGCCGCCGGAGTCGTCGGACTCGGTGGGCGCGACGATCCGGGTCCACTCGTCGAGCCGGGCGAGGATGTCCTCGGGCGGCTTGTCGTCCTGGGCGAAGGCGCGCAGCGCGGCCCGCAGCTGGCCCATCACCGCGGCCGCCTTCGCGCCGCGGCCCTCCACGTCGCCGATGACGATGCCGACCCGCCCCGCGGACAGCGGGATCACGTCGTACCAGTCGCCGCCGACCTGGGTCTGGATGCCCTGCCCGTGGCTGGCGAGCGGCGCGGCCGGGTGGTACCGCACGGCGATCTCCAGGCCGTCGAGCTTGGGCAGGTGCCGCGGGAGCAGGTGCTTCTGGAACGACTCGGCGGTGTTCCGCTCCTCCTCGAAGAGCATCGCGTTGTCGATCGCGATCGCCACCCGGGTGGCGACCGCGCCGATGAAGTCGCGGTCGAACGCGTCGTAGTGCGGGGAACGGCGCTCGGAGAGGTTCGACAGCGCCAGGTACATCAGCCCGAGCACCTGACCGCGCACGCACAGCGGTGCCACGATCGCCGAGGTGAGGCCGATCTCGCCGCACAGCCGGGCGGCCGCCTCGCCGGGCGACGGGAAGGAGGCCTTGCTGAAGTCCTCGACGAGCACGGTCTCCTGGCGGCGCAGCGCGATCTCCACGTAGTGGTCCGCCGGATATTTGATCTCCGCGCCGACCGGCTTCCAGGTGCCGGGCGGCGGCGTCCAGCCGGGCACGTGCACCGACACCCGGCGGATCAGCCGGTCGCCCTCCATCAGCTCGATGAAGCAGTGGTCGGCGAACTGCGGCACGAGGATGTCGGCGACCTGGCGCAGGGTCTCCTCGACGTTGAGCGAGCCCGCGAGACGCTCCCCGATGCGCTCGAGCAGGCCGAAGCGGTCCTTCTCCCGCTCGTTGCCGCGCATCGCCTCGCGGGCGGTGACGCAGATGCCAGTGATCTCGCCGGAGTCCTGCCGCATCGGCACCGCCTGCGCGCGCACGTACAGCAGGGTGCCGTCGGTGCGCCGCACCTCGAAGGTGCCCTCCCAGACCCCGCCGGCCAGCACGTGCTTGGCGACGTCACCGGCGATCGGCTGGCCGGCGCGGAGGGCCTCGATGATCGGCGCGCCGCACTCGTCCACGGAGTGCCCGAAGAGCCGTTCGGCGTAGGGGTTCCAGTAGAGGATGTTGCTGAACCGGTCGGTGACGACCACGGCCATCTCGGCCTGGTCGAGCACCGCCTGCGGGCTCAGCGACGCGGCGGCTCGGGACGGATCCCCCCATCGCTTCATACGGCGGCCACTCCTCGGGGACGGTTGCGCGCGCAGTGGTCCACGGGCACTCCCGGTGAAACGGAGGCTGGGCGTTCAGGGGAGCGAGGGGTTCCCCTGAGGGAATTCAACCAAGCGCGCCTCCTGCGGTCAGGGCCTTGCGACAAAAACATGCGCGGCAACGTCGCGTGGGAGATCCACGGGAGTGTTGTCCGCCTGTCCGTCACCTATCACCCGCACACCGTCGTCGGCCACCGCGAGTCGCACCTCGCGTCCGGGTTGTATCCCAACCTGCTTGAGTTTAAGCATCACGGCCGGGTCACTTTGAACCTGCTCGCTGATGCGGCGGATGACGACGGGCTCGTCGGTGGTGCCGGCGACCTCCATCATCGTCATGACCTTCTCCTCGGCCAGCGCCTTGGCCTCGGCCGCGCTCTCGGTGACGCCGAGCTCCTCCAGGCCGGGGATCGGGTTCCCGTGCGGGCAGCGCGTGGGGTTGCCGAGCAGGGTGACCAGGCGCGCCTCCACCGCGTCGGACATGACGTGCTCCCAGCGGCACGCCTCGATGTGCACCTCCTCCCAGGGCAGGCCGATCACCTGGGTGAGCAGCAGCTCGGCGAGGCGGTGCTTGCGCATGACGCGGGTGGCGAGGGTGCGTCCCAGCTCCGTCATCGCGAGATGACGGTCGCCCTGAACCTTGACCAGGCCGTCCCGTTCCATCCGGGCCACGGTCTGGCTGACGGTGGGGCCGCTCTGCCGCAGACGCTCGGCGATGCGAGCCCGAAGCGGGACGATGCCCTCCTCCTCGAGCTCGTAGATGGTCCGGAGATACATCTCCGTGGTGTCGATGAGGCCGTGTGCGGTCAAGACTCCTCCAGTCCCCGTCTCGATGGTATGTCCATTTCGACGGTTCCAGGTGTGGTGAGGCCGTTCCGTTGGGTGACTCGTGACCGCCCGTGCGGGCACAGGTTTGGTCTTGGTCAGACCCTATGGGGAGCACGACCGTGCTGGCCTAATATTCGAACATCGGTACCGCCGAATTCCTTCCCTTGGCGAGAACGGCCCGATTTGTGATCGGCGCGGGACCCCGATACCCGCGGCCGCGATGTCAACCCGCGGCGAAAGCGTCACCGCCGGTGCAGGGCCCGCGGCGGCCGGCGTGTGGCCGGGCACGACCCGAGGCCCGGTAAGGGCGCCGTAAGGGTGTTGTCAGGACTCCGCCGGGCGTTCGGGAGCCGTTCCGGAGGCCGGCCGCCGCAGCGCCTCGGGGACGTACTCGCGGAACGACCGTACGGCGAGCCCGGCGACGACCACGAGCACCGCGCACAGCAGCCCGCCGCCGACCCACGCCGGGGTGAGCCCGAACACCGACGCGCTCGCCCCCGCCCGCAGGTCGCCGAGCCGCGGGCCGCCCGCGACGACGACCATGAACACGCCCTGCAGCCGCCCGCGCATCTCGTCCGGGGCGTGCAGCTGCAGGATCGACTGCCGCCAGGTCGCCGAGATCAGGTCGGCGACGCCGCCGACCGCGAGCAGCGTGACCACCAGCCACAGCTCGCCGGCGAGCCCGGCCGCGGCCACGGTGATCCCCCACACCGCGATGGTGACCGTGAGGGCGAGCCCCTGCCGCCGCACCCGGCCCACCCAGCCGGTGAACAGCCCGCCCGCGACCGCGCCGATCGCGATCGCCGCCGACAGCCAGGCGTAGGCGTGCGGCGAGCCGCCGAACCGCACCTCGGTGAGCTCGGGGTAGAGCGCCCGGGGCATCGCGAACACCATCGCGATGAGGTCGACGACGAACGACATGAGCACCACCGGGCTCGTGGCGATGTACCGCAGGCCCTCGACGACGAGGCCGAGCCCGGCCCGGCGGGACGCCTCGCCGAGCGGCGGCAGGTGCGGCAGCCGTACCGCCGCGTAGAACGAGGCGCTGAACAGCACCGCGTCGATGAGGTAGGCGAGCGTGTAGCCGCCGCGGTCGAGCACCACGCCGCCGAGCAGCGGCCCGAGCACCGTGCCGAGGCTGCTCACCAGGAAGTTGAGCGTGTTCGCAGCGGGCACCTTCTCGACCGGGACGATCCGCGGAATGATCGCGCCCCGGGTCGCCGAGGTGATCGCGAAGCCCATCGACTGGACCGCGATCGCCGCGAGGATCACGTACACGTTGTCGAGCCGCAGCCACGCCTGCAGCAGCAGCGTGATCGTGGCGACCCAGGTGATGATCGCGCCGGTGACGAGCAGGCGGCGCCGGTCCATCACGTCGGCGACCGCCCCGCCCCACAGGCCGAAGACGACCAGCGGCACCAGGTTCGCCAGGCCGAGCATGCCGACCCACAGCGACGATGAGGTGATGTCGTAGACCTGCAGGTTGACCGCGACGGTGGTGAGCTGGAACCCGATGAACGACAGGCCCTGGCCCGCCCAGAGCCTGCGGTAGTGCGGCCCGCGCAGCGGCGTGAGGTCGATCGCCACCCGGCGCAGCAACGTCTGGAGCCCCGGCACCCGTCACCTCGCAGTTTCGACGACTCCGTTCGACCGGGGCACTTTACCTGTATTAACCATGTTTTCCCGACACGGGGTGGGGGTGCGCGCCGCGGCCGGGCGGGCTCAGGGCGCGAGCCGCTCGATGACCCACGCCTCCCCGCTCCGGCGGTAGCGCAGCCGGTCGTGCATCCGGTCGTCCTGGCCCTGCCAGAACTCGACCACCTCGGGGATCACCCGGTAGCCGCCCCAGAACTCGGGCACCGGTACCTCGTCCGGCCAGCGCCGCGCCAGCTCCGCGAACCGCTCGTCGAGCGCCTCGCGGGACGGCACCACCTCGGACTGGCGGCTCGCCCAGGCGCCGATGCGCGAGCCGTACGGCCGGGAGCGGAAGTAGGCGGCCGACTCCTCCCGTGGCAGCCGTACCACGCCGCCCTCCACCCGCACCTGGCGGCGGATCTCGTGCCAGGGGAACACCAGGCAGGCGCGCGGGTTCTCGGCGAGGTCGCGGCCCTTGCGCGACGCGTAGTTGGTGTAGAAGACGAACCCCTCGGCGTCGTAGCCCTTGAGCAGCACGAGCCGGGCGCTGGGCCGGCCGTCGGCCGAGCTGGTGGCGAGGACCATCGCGTTCGGCTCGGGCAGGCCGGCGTCGACCGCGTCGGCGAACCAGCGGGCGAACTGGGCGACGGGCTCGGGCGCCAGGTCCGACTCGAGCAGCGGCTTGCCCTGGTAGCTGCGCCGGAGACCGGCGGGATGCGGGTGCGGTAGTTCCACGAGGTGCCATTCTTCCGCGTCTCTCACCGGGTCTCTTACCGAGACTCTCAGCGGGACTCGTTCCGGCGCCTTCCACCTGCCCGCGTCGGGCCCGCCCCGACACGCGCCATGAGGCACCCTTGGGCGCGAAAGGTGGCAGACCGTCCCGATCGCGGGAACATCAGGCTTTACCTGCGGTGACGCACTCAGCGGGATCCCGGGGGCACGCGTCGGGGGAACAGGGGGTTGAATGTAACCCGCCGGTATCTCGACATCAAGGGATCGCCCTTGTCTGACATTGCACCAGAGAGAGGGAGGCGGCCGGAAATGTCCGACTTCAAACCCGGACTGGAAGGTGTAGTTGCCTTCGAGACCGAGATCGCGGAACCGGACAAGGAAGGCGGCGCCCTGCGCTACCGGGGCGTCGACATCGAGGAACTGGTGGGGCACGTCTCCTTCGGGCACGTGTGGGGGCTGCTCGTGGACGACGCGTTCGAGCCCGGGCTGCCGCCGGCCGAGCAGTTCCCGGTGCCCGTCCACTCCGGCGACATCCGGGTGGACGTGCAGAGCGCCCTCGCGATGCTCGCCCCCGCGTACGGCTTCCGCCCGCTGCTCGACATCGACGACCGGCAGGCCCGCGACGACCTCGCCCGGTGCTCGGTGACCGCGCTGTCGTTCGTCGCCCAGTCCGCGCGCGGCCTCGGCAAGCCGATGGTGCCGCAGCGCGTGGTGGAGGAGGGCAAGACGGTCGTCGAGCAGTTCCTGCTCCGGTGGCGCGGCGAGGCCGACCCCAGGCACGTCAAGGCGATCGACGCGTACTGGACCTCGGCCGCCGAGCACGGCATGAACGCCTCCACGTTCACCGCCCGGGTGATCGCCTCCACCGGCGCGGACGTGGCCGCGGCGATGTCGGGCGCGGTCGGTGCGATGTCCGGGCCGCTGCACGGCGGGGCCCCGGCCCGCGTGCTGCACATGATCGAGGAGGTCGAGCGCATCGGGAACGCCGAGACCTACGTCAAGCAGGCGCTCGACCGCGGTGAGCGGCTCATGGGCTTCGGCCACCGCGTCTACCGCGCCGAGGACCCGCGGGCCCGGGTGCTGCGCCGTACCGCCAAGGAGCTCGGCGCGCCGCGCTACGAGGTCGCGATCGCGCTCGAGCAGGCCGCGCTCGCCGAGCTGCAGGCCCGCAAGCCGGACCGGGTGCTCGCCACGAACGTCGAGTTCTGGGCGGCGATCGTGCTCGACTTCGCCGAGGTGCCCGCGAACATGTTCACCTCGATGTTCACCTGCGCCCGCACCGCCGGCTGGGCCGCGCACATCCTCGAGCAGAAGCGCACGGGCCGCCTGGTCCGGCCGAGCGCCCGGTACGTGGGCCCGGCCAAGCGCTCGGCGCGCGACGTGCCCGGCGCGGACAAGGTGCTCGACCGGCTCTGACGCCTCCGCCGGGCCCGGATCCCGCCGGCCGCCGGCGGGGACCCTCCGATACCGCGACGAACTCCCCCTGGGGCCGCTCGTACCGGCCGCTCGCCGGACGCCCCGGCGCGTACGCCCCGCGGGCGCGTCCGCGACGCGCGGCCTTCGGCGGCCGCGCCCGTGCCGTCCCGTCATCCCCGAGACGACGGGACGGGCGGGCGCGGCCTGCACGCCGCCCCGGCGCGTTTCCCTCAGGCGCTCCCCGGACGTCCCCGGCCGGGCCCGCCGCAGCGGCGCCCGGGGTGGCCGCGGCACCACCGAGTGGTAGAGACCACTGCCGACTCCCGCACCCCCGGCCACGGCCATCGCACCAGTTCATCTACGCTTGGTGGGGTGGCTGACATACTGATCCCCGCTGACATGAAGCCCGCCGACGGCCGGTTCGGCTGCGGCCCGTCGAAGGTGCGTCCCGAGCAGCTCGCGGCCCTCGCCGCGACGGGGACCGGACTGCTGGGCACCTCGCACCGGCAGAAGCCGGTCAAGAACCTCGTGCGCCGCGTGCGCGAGGGACTGACCGCGCTGTTCCAGCTGCCCGAGGGCTACGAGGTCGTGCTCGGCAACGGCGGCAGCACCGCGTTCTGGGAGATCGCCGCGTTCGGTCTCATCCGCCGCAAGTCGCAGCACCTCACCTTCGGCGAGTTCTCCAGCAAGTTCGCGGCCGCCACGAAGAAGGCGCCGTGGCTCGAGGACCCCAGCGTGATCAGCTCCGAGCCGGGAACGGCCCCCGAGCCGCGGGCCGAGGAGGGCGTGGACGCCTACGCGCTCACCCACAACGAGACCTCGACCGGCGTGGCCCTCCCGATCCAGCGGGTCGCCACGGACGACGACTCCCTCGTCCTGGTGGACGCCACCTCCGCCGCGGGCGGCCTCCCGGTGGACCCGGCCCAGTTCGACGTCTACTACTTCGCGCCGCAGAAGTGCTTCGCCTCGGACGGCGGGCTGTGGATCGGCCTGTTCTCGCCGCGGGCGCTCGAGCGGGTGACCGAGATCGCCGAGTCGGGCCGGTACATCCCGGAGTTCTTCAGCCTCCCGACCGCGATCGACAACTCGCGCAAGGACCAGACCTACAACACCCCGGCGGTCGCCACGCTCTTCCTGCTCGCCGAGCAGATCGAGTGGATGCTCGAGCAGGGCGGCATGGCGTGGACCACCGCGCGCACCGCGGACTCGGCGCAGCGGCTGTACACGTGGGCGGAGAAGACCTCCTACACCACGCCGTTCGTCGCCGACCCGGCGAAGCGGTCGAACGTGGTGGGCACGATCGACTTCGTCGACTCGGTGGACGCCGCCGCGGTCGCCAAGGTGCTGCGCGCCAACGGCATCGTCGACACCGAGCCGTACCGCAAGCTCGGCCGCAACCAGCTGCGCATCGGCATGTTCCCGTCGGTCGACCCGGACGACGTCGAGGCCCTCACCCACTGCATCGACTACGTGGTCGAGCGCCTCTGACCCGGCCGGTACGGCACGCGTGACCACGGCGCGGTCTCGCCACACCTCCGGTGTGGCCCGGGGCCGCGCCCGTTGCGTCTCCGGCGGCGACCGGCGCGCGCCGGCCCGGCGCCGACGGCCCCCGTACTGCGGGTCCGGTACCGAGGGCTCAGTAGTCGCCGCGGGCGAACCTGCGGCGGCGCAGCAGCCAGGCGGCGAGCACGCCGCCGACGAGCCCGAACAGGTGGCCCTGCCAGGAGACGCCGGGATCGCCCGGCAGCACGCCCCACAGCAGCGAGGAGTAGAGCACCACGACGACGATGCCGAGCGCGATGTCGAGCGAGTGCCGGTCGAACAGGCCGCGGGCGACCACGTATCCGAAGTAGCCGAAGACGAGGCCGCTCGCGCCGACCGTGACGACGTACGGCGGGGTGACGACCCACACGCCGACGCCGCTCACCAGCACGATGATCATGGTCGCGGCGATGAACCGCCCCACGCCGCGGATCGCCGCCATGATGCCGAGCACGAGCAGGGGCAGCGAGTTCGCCATGAGGTGGCCGAAGCCGGCGTGCAGGAACGGGGCGAGCGGCACGCCGACCAGCCCCTCCGGATCGCCCCCGACGATGCCGTAGTGGTCCAGCCGCCCGAAGAACAGGAACTGGTCGAGGATCTCCAGGATCCACATCGCCCCGAGCAGCAGCAGGACGAGGGCGACCCCGCCGAAGGCGCCCGCGAGCAGGCCTCCCGAGCGGCCGCGCCCGTATCCGCCCGGCGGCCTCGGCGTGGGCCGGCCGTAATATCCCGGACTGCCGTAATACCCCGGATGCTGGTACACGTCGGGCCCCCTCCACCCCACGGTCTCACGCGGGTGAAATACGTCGCTTTGCATAAACCCGCTTTACTTGCTCTTTCTTCCCCAATAAACAGCGACCCGCATAAAGGGGAGAGAAAGGCCGGGGGTGGAGGCGGCCCGTACGGCGCGGCGTCCGGTCACCGGGACCGGCCGCGGTGACCGCTCGCGGGTCCGGTCACGGTGCCCGGTCGCAGGATGTTGTCCGAACGCAGGGTCCGCGCGCGGGCCCGGTCGCTACTCGCCGCTCCACCGCGGCGCGCGCTTCTCGGCGAACGCGGCCGCGCCCTCCATGGCGTCCTTGGAGCCGAAGATCGGGTCGACGATCGCGCGCTGCCGCTCGAACATCTCCTCGCGGCTCCAGTCGGCGGACTCGACGATGATCCGCTTGCTGCCCTTGAGCGCGAGCGGCGCGTTCTCCGCGATCTTGGCGGCGAGCTCCTTCGCCGCGGCGAGCGCCTCGCCCGGCTCGGTGACCCGGTTGACCAGGCCGAGCTCGGCGAGCCGGGTCGCCGGGTAGAAGTCGCCGGTGAGCGCGATCTCCATGGCGATGTGGTAGGGGATGCGCCGCGGCAGCCGCAGCAGGCCGCCCGCCCCGGCGACGAGCCCGCGCTTCGGCTCGGGCAGCCCGAACTTCGCCTCGCGCGAGGCCACCACGAGATCGCAGGAGAGCACGAGCTCGAAGCCGCCGGCGAGGGCGTACCCCTCCACCGCGGCGATGATCGGCTTGGCCGGCGGCCTCTCCACGATGCCGCCGAAGCCCCGGCCCTCCACCCACGGCAGCTCGCCGGCGAGGAACGCCTTCAGATCCATGCCGCTGGAGAAGTAGCCGCCGGCGCCGGTGAGCACGAGCACCGACACGTCCTTGCGCTCGTCGAGCTCGTCGAGCGCGGCGGCGATGCCCTTCGCCACGGCCGCGTTGACCGCGTTGCGCGCCTGCGGCCGGTTGATGGTGATGACGGCGACCGCGCCGTCGACCTCGACCTGAACCTCGTCAGCCACCTGTCCTCCCTGGCCTGCACATGGTCACTGGGTACGGCGAGGCGGCGGGGCCGGTGCGCGGACGGCCCCGCCGCCGGCACGTTCCGGACGGACGATGCCCGCCCGGCCCGCCGGCGTCACTTGGGCTGGAACCGGATGCCGCCGTCGAAGCGGATGATCTCGCCGTTCATGTAGTCGTTCTCGATCAGGGAGCGCACCAGGTGGGCGAACTCCTCCGGGCGGCCGGGCCGCTTGGGGAACGCCACCGGCTGGATGAGGCGCTGCTTCCACTCGTCGGCCTGCGGGCCGGTGCCGTAGATCGGGGTGTCGATGATGCCCGGGCAGATGGTGAGCACCCGCACGCCGATCACCGACAGGTCGCGGGCGGCGGGCAGGGTCATGCCCATGATGCCGCCCTTGGAGGCGGAGTAGGCGACCTGGCCGGTCTGGCCCTCGATGCCCGCCACCGATGCGGTGTTGATCACCACGCCGCGGAGGCCGTCGGCGTCCACCGGCTCGGTCTTCGCGATCGCCGCCGCGCCGATGCGCATGAGGTTGAAGGTGCCGACGAGGTTGACGTTGATCACCTTCATGAAGGTCTCGAGGTTGTGCGGCTGGTTCTCGCGGTTGACGGTCCGCTCCGCCCAGCCGATGCCGGCGCTGTTGACGATCGCGCGCAGCGGCTTGCCGGTGGCGACGGCCGCGTCCACCGCCGCCTGCACCTGCTGCTCGTCGGTGACGTCGCACTTGACGAAGACGCCGCCGATCTGCTCGGCGAGGGCCTTGCCGCCCTCCTCGTTGAGGTCCGCGAGCACGACGGTCGCGCCTGCCCGGGCGAGCTCCCGCGCGGTGGCCGCGCCCAGCCCGCTCGCCGCACCGGAGATGACTGCTGCTGCTCCGTTGAGATCCATAGTCCGGACATTAACGGCGAACCGAAGAAAGTTCTACTGGAAGTGGCCCAAATCTCGGCCACCCGCCGGGCACCGCTCGCCCGCGGACCGGGAAGGGGCCGGGAGGCGGCGGGGACCGCGGCGCCCGGGCAGCGCCGTCCACAAGGGCCGTTCACGTGGGCCGCCCGGGAGGTCGCGCAGGTCACGGCAATCCCGGCCGGGGCAGGTCAGGTATACCCGCTCTGCCGTACCCGACCCGCCCGCCGCGGTCTCGCGCCGGCGGTCAGCCGGCGGCGACCGCGCTCGCCACGTCCGGATAGACCTTGATGCGGCGGTCGAGGCCGGTGGTGCGCAGGATGCGGGCGACCGGTGGCTGGGGGTTCGCCAGGCTGACGCAGCCGCCCTCGCTCGTCGCGAGCCGCCACGCCTCGATCAGCACCGACAGGCCGCTGGAGTCCATGAACGACAGCTCCGACAGGTCGAGCACGAGCGTGGGGCCGTCCTTCTTGATGGCGTCCCGCACCTCCTCGCGCAGGTGCGGGGCGGTGAATAGATCCAGCTCACCTTCGACGGCCACCACCGCGGCGTCCCCGAGCGCCCGTCGAGCGAGCTTCAACTTCATCTGAACCTCCTCCGGCGAGGTTCACTTTACTTCGACATCACCGAGCGTGAAGGTCAGGCGCGGGTGCCGCCTCGGGCACCGTGAAACCGAAGGGCAGCTCCAGCCGGTGGGCGGCGAGCAGCTCGGCGTCGGCGAGGATCTCGCGGGTGGGGCCGTCGGCGACGATCACGCCGCCGGACAGGATGAGCGAGCGTTCGCACAGCTCGAGGGCGTACGGCAGGTCGTGGGTGACCATGAGCACGGTCACGTCGAGGCCGCGCAGGATCTCGGCGAGCTCCCGGCGGGAGGCCGGGTCGAGGTTGGAGGACGGCTCGTCGAGCACGAGGATCTCCGGCTCCATGGCGAGCACGGTGGCGACCGCGACCCGGCGGCGCTGGCCGAACGACAGGTGGTGCGGCGGCCGGTCGATCGCGTCCAGCATGCCCACCCGCTCGAGCGCGTGCCGTACCCGGCGCTCGAGCTCCTCGCCGCGCACGCCCATGTTCGCCGGGCCGAACGCGACGTCCTCCCGCACAGTCGGCATGAACAGCTGGTCGTCGGGGTCCTGGAAGACCAACCCGACGCGGCGCCGTACCTCACGGAGCGTGTCCTTGCGCACCGGCAGCCCGGCCACCACCACCTCGCCGTGCCCGGGGGTGAGGATGCCGTTGAGGTGCATGACGAGCGTGGTCTTGCCCGCGCCGTTCGGCCCGAGCAGCGCCACCCGCTCGCCGCGCTCGATGGTGAGGTTCACCCCGAACAGCGCCTGGGTGCCGTCGGGGTAGGCGTAGGCGAGGTCCCGCACCCGCAGCGACGGCTCGGCGGCGGTCGTCTCCCGTTCCGCTGCGGCGTCCCCCATCTCACCCTCCGGCACCCGATCCGGCCCGCCCGGCGGCACCAAGCCTAGTCAAGCCACCACCCGGGCGAGCGCGGCGACCACGGCGGCGGCCACCGCCGGCGACAGCGCCGCGACCCAGGCGGCGGGCGGCGCCGGCCGGTCGTCGAGCACCGGCAGCGTGCCGGTGAACCCGCGGGACAGCATCGCGAGGTGCACCCGCTCGCCGCGCTCGTAGGAGCGGATGAACAGCGCCCCGACCGAGCGGGCGAGCACCGGGGCGGCGCGCAGGTCGCGGGCGGTGAAGCCGCGCGACTCGCGGGCGATGCGCATGCGCCGCATCTCGCCGAGGATCACGTCCAGGTAGCGCAGCATGAACATGGCGATCTGCACGAGCAGCGACGGGATCCGAAGCCGCCGCGCGCCGTGCAGGATGCGGTGCGGCTCGGTGGTGGCCGCGAGCAGGATGCTCGCGGCCACGCCGAGGGTGGCCTTGGCGAGGATGTTCCACGCAGCCCACAGGCCCTCGGCGCTCAGGCTCAGCACGCCCACCTGGACCCGCTCGCCCAGGCCGATGAACGGCAGGGCGAGCGCGAACGCCACGAACGGGATCTCGATCGCCATGCGCCGCAGCAGGAAGCCGGGCGGCACCCGGGCGATCGCCGCCACCGCGGCGAGCAGCGCGGCGTGGGCCGCGAACGCCCACAGCGCGGTCCGCGGGGTGGCGACGACCGCGATCGCGAACGCCACGGCGGCGGCGAGCTTGGCCTCCGGCGGCAGCCGGTGCACCGGCGTGTCGCCGGGCAGGTAGAGCCGGTGGTGGCCCGCGGCCATCAGGCGCGCGCCCGGTCCGGGGCCTCGGCGGTCCCGGTCTCGTCCTTGGTACGGCGCCGCGCCGCGTAGCAGACCGCGCCGCCGACGGCCACGGTGACGCCGACGCCGATGATCCCGGCGAGGCCGACCGACAGCCGCTCGTTCGCCACACCGGCCACGCCGTAGTCGGCGAGCGGGCTGCCGGCGAGGTCGTGCTCCCGCTCGGCCGCGTCGAAGCCGTGGTCCGCGGCGACCCGCTCCAGGCCGTCCGGGTCACCGGAGGCGG
>QGUZ01000210.1 GCA_003242605.1 Actinomycetota bacterium | reverse complement strand
CCCCGACGCGGTCCTCCCCACGCACGTGGGGGTGAGCCGCCGCGGGTCGTGCCGTTCACCGTCGCCGCCCCGTCCTCCCCACGCACGTGGGGGTGAGCCGGAGACTAGAGATGGACTGAACGCCGCCGAGCGGTCCTCCCCACGCACGTGGGGGTGAGCCGGGATTTTTCCAGGACCTGGCCAAGGAAGCGCCGTCCTCCCCACGCACGTGGGGGTGAGCCGACGAGCGGATGACCCCCGCTGAGTTGAAGGTCGTCCTCCCCACGCACGTGGGGGTGAGCCGGCACCACCCTTTCCGGTGTGCGGCACGCCGACGTCCTCCCCACGCACGTGGGGGTGAGCCGCTCACCTTCACGGTCGAGGTGCGCGATGATTTGTCCTCCCCACGCACGTGGGGGTGAGCCGGTCTACGCCCAGCCGAACGTTTTCAAAGCTGCGTCCTCCCCACGCACGTGGGGGTGAGCCGCTGGAACGCGTAATCCCGGGCCTCGTTCCTGAGTCCTCCCCACGCACGTGGGGGTGCGTTACTTAGGCACGCTGGGTGTTATCGCGCTCTCCGCCCTGGGACGCTCGGCAGACCGGGCTAAGGCTTCTTGGCCACGCCTACAACGAGCCAGTTGGAGGGTGGGGTTTCGTCCTCGTCGGGGTGCCAGTGGCCGCCGTCGACGAGGCCGGGCTCGACCAGTTCGAGGTCGCCGAAGAAGGAGCGGATGCGGTCGCGGGGGCGCAGGGTCATCGACTCGCGGACGGTCTCGAAGGCCTGCTCGAAGCGGGCGGCGCTGGTGGGGGGCGGGCCGTCGTTGGTCATGTGGGAGATGACGAGGTGGCTGCCGGGGGCCATGGCGTCGCGGAAGCAGGCGACGACGCCCTCGGGGTCGTCCTCGTCGGGGATGTGGTGGAGGAGCGCGACCAGCAGGATCGCGACCGGCTCGGACAGGTCGATGAGCGCGGTCAGGTCGGGGTGGTCGAGGATGTCCTTGGGGCTGCGGGCGTCCGCGCGGATCACGACCGTGTTGGGGACCCCGTCGAGCAGGGTGCGGAAGTGCACGTAGACCTCGGGGTCGTAGTCGACGTAGGCGACGCGGGTCTCCGGGTCGATGGCGTGGGCGATCTGGTGGACGTTGTCCTTCTCCGTGGGGAGCCCGCAGCCGACGTCGATGAACTGCCGGATGCCCTGCTCCATCAGGTAGCGGACGGCGCGCTCCAGAAAGCGGCGGTTTTCGATGGCCGGGTACTGCCAGCGGCCGATGTACCGCCGCTTCGACACGAGTTTCTCCGCCACCTCGCGGTCGACGGCGAAGTTGTCCTTGCCGCCGAGCAGGTAGTTGTAGATGCGCGGCTCCGCCGGCGTCGACGGGTCGAACGACGGAAGAGTCCTCTCACCCACGTATCCCCCTGTGTAAATGGCCGGGCCCCAGGACACGTCGCTCACCTTCAAAAATAGTCTCGTAAAACCACGACGTGGGCGTGATGACCGTTACGGCGGGGCCCCGCACGGATTGTGCCCGCTCCGATATCCGCGGTGACGGCCCGGCGACCGGCGGGCGGATACCGCCCCGGTGGCACCGTCCGACATGCGCCGGTGACCGCACCCAAGGGTCGTACACCGTATTCCGCGGCGGAATACGGCGAGCCGGCCGGGGTGACGCGGCGCTCTCGCTCCCGCATTCGCCTCGGGCGCCGTGTCCGAGGCCGCTGCAGGGTGGGCGGCGGTGAGCGCGGGGTCGGCGAGGGGCCGCGATCCGCGGACCCAAAAGCGCGCACGACCTTCCGGCCTCCGCGCATCCTGTTACAGCGACGTTTTCCGTGTCAATGGGAACCGCGATCGTGTTTCGTGACGTTCCCGTGACACCGTTTTCGACGTGGATGTTTCATCGGGCCGCCCGCACCCCGCGGTTTCGGCACCGCGGGGATCGCGGGACGGACCGAGGGCGGGCCCGGACGCTCCGGAGGCCGCCGGAGCGGCCTTCAGGAGGCGCGGCCCGCGGCGACGGCGACGTGGGATGACGATGCGGCGCGGCGCCCGCCGGCGATCAGCCTGGTGAGCATCGGCGCGGAGGCGATGCCGGCGAGGCAGAGCAGGCCGGCGACGATCATGCCGGCCCGCGGCCCGGCCACCTCGGCGATCCAGCCGATGACCGGGGCCCCGATGGGCGCGCCGCCGGTGAACACGAGCGTGAACAGCGCCATGACCCGGCCGCGCATCTCCGGGGAGGCGCCGAGCTGCAGGGTGGCGTTCGCCGTGGTGTTCGCGGTGATGAGCGCCATGCCGACCGGGACGAGCAGCACCAGGAACACCGGGTAGCCGGGGGCGAGGCCCGCGACGATCTGGCCGAGCCCGAAGCAGGCCGCGCCGCCGAGCAGCAGCCGCCGGCTGGGCCGTACCCGGCGCGCGGCCATGAGGCCGCCGGCGAGGGCGCCGATCGCGAACGCGCTCGAGGCGATGCCGAACGAGGACGCGCCCTGGCCGAACTCCTGCCGGGACATGAGCGCGATGCTCGTCGAGAAGCTCTGCATGAACAGCGCCATGAAGGCCACGACGATCACCGGCATGAGCAGGTCGGGGCTGTGCCGTACGTAGCGCAGGCCCTCGCGGAGCTGGCCCTTGCGCCGGGGCACCGGCGGGGCCGGGTACAGCTCGGAGCGGCGCATGAGCAGCAGGCCGCCGATCACCGCCGCGAACGAGGCCGCGTTGATGAGGAAGATCGGCCCGGTGCCGCCGAGCCAGTAGATGAGCATGCCGGCGAGGGCGGGGCCGACCACGCGGGCCAGGTTGAAGCTCGAGCTGTTGAGCGCGATCGCGTTGGTGAGGTCGTCGGGGCCGACCATCTCCACCACGAAGGACTGGCGGGTCGGCGTCTCCACGCACGCCACGAGCCCGAGGGCGAACGCCATCAGGTAGACGTGCCAGACCTCCGCGGTGCCGGTGACCACGAGCACGCCGGTGGTGAGCGCGAGCAACCCCATGAGGGTCTGCGCGATCACGAGCAGCGGCCGCTTCGGGTACCGGTCGGCGATCACGCCGCCCCACAGCCCGAACAGCAGCACCGGGAGGAACTGCAGCGCGGTGGTGAGCCCCAGCGCGGCGCCGCTGCCCCCGGTGAGGTCGAGCACGAGCCAGTCCTGGGCGGTGCGCTGCATCCAGGTGCCGACGTTGGAGACCACGCCGCCGGTGGCGTACAGCCGGTAGTTGCGGATGCGCAGCGACCGGAACATGCCGCCGTGCTCCTTGGCGGCTTCGCCGCTGGGCTCCTTGGCGGCCTCGCCGGGTGCCGCGGCCTCGCCGGTACCGGCGCCGGTACGGCCCGGCCCTACCGTGGCCTCGCGGCCCGCCGGCGCGTCACCGGGCCGCCGCGGGGCGGGGACCGGATGGGCGGGTTCGGCCTCCGGGTCGTCACCCGCCTGGGGGCCGTCCGCGCCTACATCTGCGACAGCTTCTCCAGCACCGGCGCCGCCGCCCGCAGCGCCGCCCGCTCCTCCGGCGAGAGCTCCTTCAGCCGCTGGGCCAGCCAGGCCTCTTTCATCCGCCGTTCCCGGCGCAGCAGCTCGACCCCTGCCTCGGTGCAGGTCACGGTCACCTGGCGACGATCGGTCGGGTGCGGCGTGCGCTCGACCAACCCGCGTTCTTCGAGTACGGCGATCACCCGGGTCATCGACGGCGGCTGCATTTTCTCGTGCTCGGCCAGCTCGCCGGGCGTCACTCCGGGATGCCGCTCCACGGTGGCGAGCGTCGCAAGTTGGGTGGGTGTCAGCGAGTGCCCGGCGGCCTGCCTTCGTAGCCGCCGGTTGAGCCTGGTCAGGGACACGCGCAGCGCCGAGGCCAGCCTCGCATCGCCGCGCAGGCTCGTCTTGGAGGAATTCGTTAGCATAAGTCATTACCTTTGCTAACAATCGGGTCTGTCATCGTATTCCCGTTCCGGGAACGGCTCCCGAGCCCGCTCCGGCGCACCGCCGTCCCCCGGCCGACGAGCCGCTGAGCCCCGGCGCCGTCCTTCCAGGATGACCCGAACACCCTCCCGAATGCGAAGCAAGCAGCCGATAACGGCTCACACTGCGCGTAACTCCATCAACCTGGGCGAACCACCTCTACTCACAACAGCCGGCGGCCTCTGAACCATCCAGGTCCGGGCGGCCCGCCACCCCGGAAACGGCGAAGGCGGCGGTGCCGTCCCCGTCCGCACCGCCGCCCTTCGGCCGGGCCCGTCCCCTCAGCCCTGGTAGGACGCGGGCACCTTCCGCGTGGCGACGCTGATCCGGTTCCACGCGTTGATCGTGGTGATCATCATCAGGAGCTGGGCGAGCTCGTGCTCGTCGAAGTGCTTCGCGGCCTGCTGCCACACGTCGTCGGGCACGCCGTGGCCGTCGCTCAGCCGGGTCACCGCCTCGGTGAGCTCGAGGGCCGCGCGCTCCCGCTCGTCGAAGAACGGCGCCTCGCGCCACACCGCGACCGCGTGCAGCCGCGCGTCGCTCTCCCCCTGCGCCTTCGCCTCGGAGCTGTGCATGTCCACGCAGTAGGCGCAGCCGTTGATCTGGCTGGCCCGCAGCTCCACCAGGTGCCGCAGCGACTTGGGCAGCGTGGACCGGCTCAGGTACTTCTCCAGGCCGAGCATCGCCTCGTAGGCGCCCGGTTCCAGCTCGGCGAGGTTCATGCGTTCGGTCATGCCGGTCTCCTCTCCTCTCCGGTACGGCACGGCCGTACCGGGCCCCCAGTGGAACGTGCCCTACCGTAGAGGGGTCCTTTTTCGCACATAAGATCCAATTTCTGGCAAAGTCCCTTGGGCCAATCGGAGGGCGGGCGATGGAGGTCCATGTCACGCTCACCGGGCGCGGCGACCTCGCCGCCCGCATCTACCGGCAGCTGCTCGAGGCGATCCTCGACGGGCGGCTGCGCACCGGCGACCGGCTGCCGCCCACCCGCGAGCTGGCCGCGCGCCTGCGGGTCTCCCGCAACACCGTCGCCGCCGCCTACGACCGGCTCGCCGCCGAGGGCTTCGTCACCGGCCGGGTGGGCGCGGGCACGTTCGTCTCGCTCACCCCGCCCACCGCGCGGCCGACCGGCCGCGGCACGCCCGGGACGCCGGCCCGGGAGGCCCCGCCCGGCGACATCGCCCCGCGGCCGGTGTGGCGGACGATCCCGGTGTGGCCGCCCCGCCGCGCCGAGGCGGCCCTGCCGTACGACTTCAAGCTGGGCGTGCCGGACGTCGCGCTGTTCCCGCTGGAGTCGTGGCGGCGGCTGGTGGCCCGCAGGCTGCGGGCCGCGACGCTCGCCGACGGCCGGTACGCCGACCCGGCCGGGCATCTCGGGCTGCGGGCGGCGATCGCCCGGCACTTCGGCGTCTCCCGGTCGCTGCGCGCGGGCGCCGACGACGTGATCGTCACCCAGGGTGCGCAGCAGGCCCTCGACCTCGTCGGGCGGGTGCTCATCGAGCCGGGCGACCTGCTGGCGGTCGAGGAGCCGGGCTACCCGCCGGCCCGGCTGCTGTTCCGCTCGCTCGGCGCCCGCGTGGCCGGGGTGCCGGTGGACGCGGAGGGCATCGACGTGGCCGCGATCCCGCCGGGGACGCGGCTGGTCTACGTGACGCCGTCGCACCAGTTCCCGCTCGGCACGCCGATGTCGGCGGCGCGGCGGGCGGCGCTGCTGGAGTGGGCGCAGCGGCACGGCGCCGCGGTGATCGAGGACGACTACGACAGCGAGTTCCGGTTCTCCGACCGGCCGCTGGAGCCGCTGCAGAGCCTCGACCGCGGCGGCCGGGTGATCTACGTGGGCTCGTTCTCCAAGTCGACGCTGCCGATGCTGCGGCTCGGCTTCCTCGTCGCGCCGGCCTCGCTGCGGCCCGCGCTGCTCGCCGCCAAACGGCTCGCGGACTGGCACGGGCAGTACCACGAGCAGGCGGCGATGGCCGACTTCATCGACGAGGGCCTGCTCGCCCGGCACATCCGCAAGGCGACCCGCAGCTACGCGGCCCGCCACCGGCGCATCCTCGCCGTGCTGCGGCGCGACTTCGCCGGGCTGCTCGACCCGGTCCCCTCCGCGGCCGGGCTGCACCTGTGCACCCGCCTCGCCCCCGGCGTGGCGGCCGACCTCGACGAGGTGGTGGGCCGCGCCCGGGAGCTGGGGGTGGGGGTGGAGCCGCTGTCCGCGTTCCACGCCGAGCCGGGCCCGCACCGCGGCGGGCTCGCGCTCGGGTACGGGGCGATCCCGCTCGAGCGCATCGACGAGGGCCTGCGCCGCCTCGCGATCGCCCTCCGCGCTGCCGCCCGGGAGCGGGCCGAGGTCGCGGCCGGGTGACGGTACGGCCGGCGCCCGCGGCCGGCCCGCCGTACCCGGACCGCCGCGGAGACGAAAAAGGCCGCCCCGGAGCGGGCGCCCCGGGACGGCCGGATGCGGCGGGTCAGGGCACCCCGGAAGCGGTCTCGCTCCCGCCGCGGGCGAAGTAGAGGACGAACAGCACGACGACGATCCACAGCAGCGGGTGGATCTCGCGGGCCTTGCCCTTGATGACCTTGATCAGCGCGTACGAGACGAAGCCGGCGCCGATGCCGTTCGCGATCGAGTACGTGAACGGCATGAGGACGATGGTGAAGAACGCCGGGATCGCGATCTCGTAGTCGCCGAAGTCGATGTCCTTGATCGAGGTCATCATCAGGAAGCCGACCACGACCAGGGCGGGGGCGGCCGCCTCGTGCGGCACGATGCTGACCAACGGGGAGAAGAAGGTCGCGAGCAGGAACAGCACGCCGGTGACCACGCTCGCCAGCCCGGTCCGGGCACCCTCCCCGACGCCGGCCGCGGACTCGACGTAGGTGGTGTTCGACGAGACGGACGCGGCGCCACCGGCCATCGCGGCGACCGAGTCGACGAGCAGGATCTCCCGGGTCTTCGGCAGCGTGCCGTCGGGCCGCACCAGGCCGGCCTGCCGGCCCACGCCGACGATCGTGCCCATCGTGTCGAAGAAGTCGGTGATCAGCAGCGTGAACACGAGCAGCACCGCGAAGATCATCGACACCTTGCCGAACGCGCCGAACAGGCTGAACTGGCCGAGCAGCGAGAAGTCGGGCAGGCTGACGATGTCGTCGGGCAGCCGCGGCACGTTGAGCCGCCAGCCGCCGGGGTTGGGCTGCCCGTCGGCGGTCTGCGCCTCCCCGGCGCCGACGATCGCCTCGACGATGATCGCGAGGATCGTCGTGCCGATGATGCCGATGAGGATCGCGCCGCGCGCCCGCCGGGCGACGAGGGCCGCGGTGACGAGCAGGCCGATCACGAACACGAGCATCGGCCAGCTGGTGAGCGCGCCGCCGATGCCGAGCTCCACCGGCACGCCGCTGCCCGAGCGCACGAACCCGGCGTCCACGAAGCCGATCAGGGCGATGAACAGGCCGATGCCGACGCTGATCGCGGTCTTCAGCTCGGCCGGGATCGCCCGGAACACCGCGGTCCGGAAGCCGGTGAGCACGAGGATCGTGATGACGATGCCCTCGAGGACGATGAGGCCCATCGCGTCCTCCCACGACATCTGGGTGGCGATGCCGTACGCGAGGAACGCGTTGAGCCCGAGTCCGGCCGCGATGGCGAAGGGCACGTTCGCCACCAGGCCCATGAGGATGGTGAGCACGCCCGCGACGAGCGCAGTCGCGGAGGCGACGAGGGCGAGGTTCGGCTGAGAGCCGTCGCCGAGGTACTGGCCGTCGGCGTCCTGCGCGGTGCCGATGATCAGCGGGTTCAGCACCACGATGTACGCCATCGTGAAGAACGTGGCCAAGCCGCCGCGGATCTCCTGGGCGACCGTGGAGCCACGCTCACTGATCCTGAAAAAGCGGTCCATTGAGCTACTCGAGGGTGGTGTTGGGGGACTGGGGGAACTCGGGGAGGGTGCGGCACGTGTTTCACTCACGCGCGCAGCGTGACAGCCGGTTTCACATGCGGGAAGACCTGCCGAGGTACGGTGACGGGATCGAAACCGATTCGTGCACGGCCCGAGCTGCAACGCACAGCACCGAACCACGCCAACGTTACCGTAACCGCATTTACCAGGTGCTTCGCCCCTCCCCGCTGCCGTCCTCCGCGACCAGGCGTCACGTAGTCTTGAGACGTGAGCCGGCCGAACCGCCCCGAGCTGCAGCCGATGGAGACGAACGACACGGCGACGTTCCTCGTCGGCACCGCGTTGTGGGCGATCGCGCTGGTCGTCCTGCTCATCGCCCGCCCCGCCGCGGCGGAGCCGTGGTGGCCCTGGACCTGCGTGGCGGGCATCGTCGGCGGCCTGTTCGGCCTGTGGTACTCGCGCCGCTACAAGCACCGGCACGTGCCCCCGCCGGCCTCGGCCGCCGCCGACGGCCCGGCGCCCTCCTCGGCCGCGCCCGAGTCCGGCGAGGCCGCGAACGGCACGGCCGCCGAGGCCCGCGAGCCGCACCCGGTGCCGCCCGCCGAGCCCGGCCGCTGACCGCCACGCCCGCGGCCCCGGCCCGGCCCCGACGCGGCCCGCTCGAGTCCGCGGCCGACACGCACGCCGCGGCGCCTTTAAGGCCCCGCCGAGGCGTCCGCACCCCGGCCGGTACGGCCCGGCGGCTGCCCAGGCACGCCCCGCGCC
>QGUZ01000209.1 GCA_003242605.1 Actinomycetota bacterium | reverse complement strand
CCCGGTGGCGGTGTGCGGCCGCGGGCCGGGGTGCGGCATCGGCCCCGGGGGCGCGGGCGGCGGGGGCGGCGTCTGCAGCGGCGGCGCGCCCAGCTCGCTCGTGAGCACCTTGGTGCCCTGCGGCCCGGGCCCGCCCGGGTTGACCGGCTCGCGGGCCAGCACCGGGATCTCGCCGGTGATCGCGCTCAGCACCTTCTTCGCGCTGGGCCGCTGCCGGGGATCCTTCGCCAGGCAGTCGGAGACGAAGATGCGCAGCGGGTCCGGCACCCCGGTCAGGTCGGGCTCGGCGTGGATGACGTTGTGCAGGATCGCCGGGATCGTGTCGCCGTGGAACACCAGCCGCCCGGTCGCCGCGAACACCATCGTCGCCGCCCAGCTGAACATGTCCGAGGCGGGCCCGATGCCCCGGCCCTCCACCTGCTCGGGCGACATGAACGAGGGCGTGCCGATCACCTGGGAGACGGTGCCGGAGGCGTCGAGCATCCGGGCGATGCCGAAGTCGATCACGACCGGCCCCTCCGGGCCCATGAGCACGTTGCTCGGCTTGAAGTCCTGGTGGACGATCCCGGCCCGGTGGATCGCGGAGAGCGCGGTCAGCGTGGCAACGGCGAGGCGGGACAGCCCGCTGCCGGTGCGCGGCCCGTCCCGGCGGACCAGATCCTCCAGCGACTCGCCCTCGACGTACTCGCTGACGATGTACGGCTGCTGGCCGGCGAGGACGCCCGCGTCGAGCACCCGGACGGTGCAGAACGGCGCCACCCGCTGCATGACCTCGGACTCGCGCAGGAACCGCTTGCGCGCGTCGGGGTCATGGCTGAACTCGGCGCGCAGCAGCTTGATCGCGACCCGCTGCCCGGACGGGGACCGGCCGAGCAGCACGGTGCCCTGCCCACCCTCGCCGAGCAGCCCGAGCACCTCGTAGTCGCCGACACGCTCGGGATCGCCCGGCCGGAGCGGATGGGCGTCTCCCATTCGCATCCTCCCCTGAACCGCCTTCTCGCGCGCCATTCTGTCAGCATTCGGCGGCATCCGTGACGCCGCTCGTCAGGACCCAACGCGCGGCAAGGGGTCTGCGGGTTCCCGCACGGCGCCGAGTACGCTAGTCGGCGGCGATTTCCGATCTTCGTTACCCGGCGGGGAGGGCGCCCCGATTGATCGCGATTCTGGCCGTTCTCATCTTCGTGGGCGCGTACATCCTCATCGCGACCGAACGCATCCACCGCACCGCGGCGGCGCTCGGCGGCGCCGGGCTCATGCTGCTCATCCACGCCACCGACGCCGAGGGCGCGTTCTTCGCCGAGGAGTCGGCGATCGACTGGAACGTCATCTTCCTGCTCCTCGGCATGATGGTGATCGTCGGGGTGCTCAAACCCACCGGGGTCTTCGAGTATCTGGCGATCTGGGCGGCCCGGCGCGCCAGGGGCCGGCCGTTCCGGCTCATGGTGCTGCTGTCGGTGATCACCGCGGTGGCCTCGGCGCTGCTCGACAACGTCACCACGGTGCTGCTCATCGCGCCGGTCACGTTCGTGGTGTGCGAGCGGCTGGCGCTGCCGGTCGCGCCGTACCTGCTCGCCGAGGTGTTCGCCTCGAACATCGGCGGCACCGCGACCCTGATCGGCGACCCGCCGAACATCATCATCGCCAGCCGGGCCGGGCTGACCTTCAACGACTTCCTGATCCACCTGGCGCCGCTCGTGGTCATCCTGATGGTGATCTTCATCGGGCTGTGCCGGGTGATGTTCCGCAGGTCGTTCCGGTACGACCCCGAGCGCGCGGCCGAGGTGATGCGGCTCGAGCCGCGGGAGGCGATCCGCGACCGGAGGCTGCTCGCGCAGGGCCTGACCGTGCTCGCCGTGGTGATCGCGGCGTTCGTGCTCCACCCGGTGCTGCACTACGAGCCGTCGGTGGTCGCGCTGCTCGGCGCGGGCCTGCTCGTCGCGATCAGCAAGATCTCCGCGGAGGAGGCGATCCGCGAGGTCGAGTGGCCGACCCTCGTGTTCTTCATGGGCCTGTTCGTCATGGTCGGCGCGCTGGTCCGCACCGGCGTGATCGGCGCGGTCTCGCAGGCCGCCGCCGACGCCACCGAGGGGCGGCTCGGGCTCGCCGCGATGGTGCTGCTGTCCGGCTCCGGGCTGCTGTCGGCGATCGTGGACAACATCCCGTACGTCGCCACGATGAGCCCGATCGTCGAGGAGCTCGTCCAGGCCCAGGGCGGGTCCGGCCAGGTGCTGTGGTGGGCGCTCGCGCTCGGCGCGGACCTCGGCGGCAACGCGACCGCGATCGGCGCCTCGGCGAACGTGGTGATCCTCGGCATCGCCGAGCGCAACAACGCGCGGATCGGCTTCTGGCAGTTCACCCGGTACGGGCTCGTCGTCGCCGCGGTGACGATCGCGGCGTGCGCGCCGTACCTGTGGCTGCGGTACCTCTAGCGCCCGCCGCCCGGGCGGGCCATCGGCACGTGGGGGATGCCCTCGTCGAGGTACTCCTCGCCCGCGACGCGGTAGCCGAACCGCGCGTAGAAGCCGGCGACGTGGGTCTGCGCGTCGAGCCGCGACGGCCGGTCGCCGATCTCGCGCAGCGCCGCGGCCATGAGCGCGGCGGCGAGGCCCCGGCCGCGGGCGTGCGGCGCGGTCACCACCCGGCCGATCCGGGCCGCGCCGTCCGGTTCGCGCAGCACCCGCAGGTACGCCAGCGGCGCGCCGGCGCCGTCCTCGATCCACAGATGGCGGGTCTCGGGTTCCAGGTCCCTGCCGTCGAGCTCCGGGTAGGCGCACTTCTGCTCGACCACGAACACGTCCACGCGCAGCTTCAGCAGGCGGTACAGGGTGGGGGCGTCGAGCTCGGCGAAGGACGCCACCCGGACCGTGGGCTCGTTCACCCGCCGAATGGTACGGCGGGCACGCGGCGCGCCGCCTCCTGGCGCCGCGTGCTCCGCCCGGCGGGCTAGCGGTGTGAGCGGAAGCGGTCGAACAGGCGCTTGGCCTTCGTACGGGTCTGCGGGTCGCGTGCCATGCGCTTGGCCTGCTCGGTGCGTTCCCGGCCCTGCGGGCTCTGCATCCACTGCTTGACGCGCTCCATGAGCTTGACCATGACGTCCCTCCTTTCCGAGGTGCCTGTCCGCTACCCGGTTCGGGGTGGTTCATCCCGCGGCGGGCGCGGGGATTCGCGAGCGTGGCGCGGCCGGCCCCGGCGAGAGGGCAGAATCTATTGCCGGATTTCGACGGGGAAGGCGGATCAGGAACGTGACGACGTCCACACAGGACACGCCCGCGCAGGCGGTGCCGGTGTCCGAACAGTCCGCGCAGGCGGCGATCCACCGGCGCATCGCCGAGGAGCTCGGGGTACGCGAGGGGCAGGTGCGGGCGGCGATCGAGCTGCTCGACGGCGGGGCGACCGTCCCCTTCATCGCCCGCTACCGCAAGGAGGCGACCGGGGGGCTCGACGACACCCAGCTGCGCACCCTCCAGGAGCGGCTGCGCTACCTGCGCGAGCTGGAGGAACGGCGGGCGGCGATCCTGGAGTCGATCCGCTCCCAGGGCAAGCTCGACGCCGAGCTCGAGGCGCGCATCCTCGCTGCGGACTCCAAGGCGCGGCTGGAGGACATCTACCTGCCGTACAAGCCGAAGCGGCGCACCAAGGCGCAGATCGCCCGGGAGGCCGGGCTGGAGCCGCTCGCCGACGCGCTGCTCGCCGACCCGACCCTCGAGCCGCAGGCCGCGGCCGAGCCGTACGTCGACCCGGACAAGGGCGTGGCCGACGCCGCCGCGGCGCTGGAGGGGGCGCGGGCGATCCTCGTGGAGCGGTTCGCCGAGCACGCCGACCTCATCGGCGAGCTGCGCGAGCGCATGTGGACCCGCGGGCGGCTGGTGGCGAAGGTGCGCGAGGAGAAGCGCGAGTCGGGGGCGAAGTTCGCCGACTACTTCGACTTCGCCGAGCCGTTCACCTCGCTGCCCTCGCACCGCATCCTCGCGCTGTTCCGCGGCGAGAAGGAGGAGGTGCTCACCCTCACCCTCGACCCGGAGCCGGAGGACGCCGACGAGCCGGGGCCGAGCGGGTACGAGCGGCGCATCGCCGAGACGTTCGGCATCGAGGACCGCGGGCGGCCCGCGGACCGCTGGCTGCTCGACACCGTGCGCTGGGCGTGGCGCACCCGGATCCTCGTCCACCTCGGCATCGACCTGCGCGCCCGGCTCTGGCAGCAGGCCGAGGACGAGGCGGTGCGGGTGTTCGCCGCCAACCTGCGCGACCTGCTGCTCGCCGCGCCCGCCGGGCCGCGGCCCACGATGGGGCTCGACCCGGGCCTGCGCACCGGCGTGAAGGTCGCCGTGGTGGACGGCACCGGCAAGGTGGTGGACACCGCCACGATCTACCCGCACGAGCCGCAGCGGCGCTGGGAGGAGTCGCTGCAGGTGCTCGCCCACCTCGCCGTCAAGCACAACGTCGAGCTGGTCGCGATCGGGAACGGCACGGCGTCCCGGGAGACCGACCGGCTCGCCGCCGAGCTGGTCAAGCGGCTGCCCCAGCTCACCAAGGTGATGGTCTCCGAGGCGGGCGCGTCGGTGTACTCGGCCTCGGCGTACGCCGCCAAGGAGCTGCCCGGCCTGGACGTGTCGCTGCGCGGCGCGGTGTCGATCGCGCGGCGGCTGCAGGACCCGCTCGCCGAGCTGGTCAAGATCGACCCCAAGTCGATCGGGGTGGGCCAGTACCAGCACGACGTGTCGGAGACCAAGCTCTCCCGGTCGCTCGACGCCGTGGTGGAGGACTGTGTGAACGGCGTCGGCGTGGACGTGAACACCGCGTCGGTGCCGCTGCTCACCCGGGTGTCCGGCATCGGGGCGAGCCTCGCCGAGAGCATCGTCGCCCACCGGGACGCCAACGGGCCGTTCCGGAACCGCAAGGAGCTGCTCAAGGTGCCGCGGCTCGGCCCGAAGGCGTTCGAGCAGTGCGCCGGGTTCCTCCGCATCCGCGGCGGCGACGACCCGCTCGACGCCTCGGCGGTGCACCCGGAGGCGTACCCGGTGGTACGGCGCATCCTGGAGGCGACCGGCATGGGCATCCACGAGCTGATCGGCAACACCGCCACGCTGCGCTCGCTGCGGCCGGAGGACTTCGTCGACGACACCTTCGGCCTGCCCACGGTCACCGACATCCTCGCCGAGCTGGAGAAGCCCGGCCGCGACCCGCGCCCGGAGTTCCGCACCGCGGCCTTCAAGGAGGGCGTGGAGGAGATCACCGACCTCAAGCCCGGCATGATCCTCGAGGGCGTGGTGACGAACGTCGCGAACTTCGGCGCGTTCGTCGACATCGGCGTGCACCAGGACGGCCTGGTGCACGTGTCGGCGATGTCGTACGACTACGTCAAGGACCCGCGGGACGTGGTGAAGCCCGGCGACATCGTCCGGGTGAAGGTGCTCGACGTGGACCTGGCCCGCAAGCGCATCTCGCTCACCCTGCGGCTCGACGACGAGACCGAGCCCGGCGCGCGGGAGCGGCGGCAGGGCGGCTCCGGCGGCCGGGACGGCGGGCGGCCGGGCGGCCGGGACGGGCGGCGCGGCCAGGACCGGGGCCGCGGGCGCAACGCCCCGCAGCCGGGCGGGGCCCTCGCCGAGGCGCTGCGCAAGGCCGGCCTCGACAAGGGCCTCGACGTGCTGCGCGACCAGGGCCGGCGGCGCTAGCCGTACCCCCGGACCTCGCCCGCGCGGGTCAGCGGAACGCGGAGATCCCGGTGACCGTGCGGGCGAGGGTGAGGGCGTGCACGTCCTCGGTGCCCTCGTAGGTGGACACGGTCTCCAGGTTCACCATGTGCCGCATCACCGGGTACTCGAGGGTGATGCCGTTCGCGCCGTGCAGCGCGCGGGCCGTCGCCGCCACGCGCTGGGCCGCGCGCACGTTGGCGAACTTGCCGAAGCTGATGTGCGAGTGGTGGGCGAGGCCCGCGTCCTTGAGCCGGCCGATCTGGTAGGCGGTGAGCAGCGCCTGGTTCACGTCGACGAGCATGTCGGCGATCTTGCGCTGGGTGAGCTGGAAGGACGCGAGCGGGCGGTCGAACTGCACCCGGGTGCCGGCGTACTCGAGCGCGGCCTCCAGGCAGGCCCGGGCCGCCCCGGCCACGCCCCACACGATGCCGTACCGCGCCTCGGACAGGCAGGACAGCGGGGCCTTGAGGCCCTCGGCGCCGGGCAGGATCGCGTCGGCGGGCAGGCGGACGCCGTCGAGCACGAGCTCGGAGGTGATCGACGCGCGCAGCGAGAGCTTCTTGTGGATGACCGGCGCGGAGAAGCCCGGCGTGTCGGTGGGCACGATGAAGCCGCGGATGCCCTCGTCGGTGCGGGCCCACACGATCGCCACGTCGGCGACCGAGCCGTTGGTGATCCACATCTTGGTGCCGTCGAGCACCCAGTCGGAGCCGTCGCGGCGGGCCCGGGTGCGCATCGAGCCCGGGTCGCTGCCCGCGTCCGGCTCGGTGAGGCCGAAGCAGCCGAGCACCTCGCCGGCCGCCATGCGCGGCAGCCACTGCTGCTTCTGCTCCTCGCTGCCGAACCGGTGGATCGCGGTCATCGCCAGCGAGCCCTGCACCGAGACGAAGCTGCGCAGGCCGCTGTCGATCGCCTCCAGCTCCCGGCAGGCCAGGCCGTACGAGACGGCGTTGGTGCCGGCGCAGCCGTACCCGGACAGGTGCATGCCGAACACGCCGAGCTGCCCGAACGCCTTGGCCAGGCCCCGCGGGTCCGGGATCGTGCCCGCCTCGAACCACTCGGCCACGTGCGGTAGCAGCTCGGCCCGGCCGAACTCGCGTACCGCGTCACGGATCGCGCGCTCCTCCTCCGACAGCCCGCGGTCCACGCCGAGGAAGTCGGCGGCGTCGGGCGTGCTGGGGCGGGCACCGGTACCGGCATCACTCATTGATCGCACCTCCTGCTGCGGCATTCCCCGCCCGGCCGGAATCCATGGGTGACCGGGGTGGGAGGACACGCCACCCTGCCCGATCGAGGCCCCCGCCCGCACGGGTCGTGCGCCCAGTATGTCCGGTCCATGCCCTGGTGGCGGTAATCGAGGCGTCCTGCGACGGCGGGAGGATCTGTGGCCGGGATTCCGAATTAACGCATCGTATTCACCGGAAATAGCGATGAAAACGTCATTCTTTGCCCAAGTTTCCTGACTGGAGATCAGTAGGCTGGTGAACGCATGATCGTGGCGTGGCCGCGGGGCGGCGCGACCCGGGCCACCGGCTCCGCGCGTGGGGCGATCGACAGCATCGACAGCTGAGTGGAACGGCCCAGACTCACCCCGGGAGACGACTGTGAAGGTAGGGCTGAGGCCGGCGGCGACGGCGTGCGCCGGAGCCGTCGCGCTCGCCGGTGCCGGAACCGCGCTCTTCGCCGGATACGCGGCCGGGCACGCCCAGGCCGAGGAGCAGACGGTGGGCGTGCCGTACACGTGTGTGGACGCCGGCGCGAGCACCCCGGCGGACCCGGGGGACGGCGGCTCGCCCTCCCCGGGGGACACCCCGGGTGAGCCCTCGTCCGCGACCGCGTCGCCCACGCCGGTGACCCGCACCTTCCAGGTCACGCTGGTGGGGCCGGCGACCGAGGTCACCGCCGGGCAGGGGGTCGAGGTGACCTGGCGCGTCGACCCCGGCGGCACGCCGGTGGCGCTCGAGGAGACGATCTCGCCCGGCGTGCTGACCATGCGCGGCACCCTGCGGTGGGTGGAGCTGCCCGGAGCGACGCCGACGCCGGAGCCGACCGGCGCCTCGCCGTCGCCCACCGCCTCGGGCGACCCGTCGCCGAGCGGGGAGGAGACGACGCCGGAGCAGCCGGAGACCACCACGTCGGCCCCCGAGACCGGCACGCCGACCCCCACGGCCACGTGGACGGTGGCGGCGTCCGGCTCGACGGCCGGGCCGCTGCCCGCCTCCAGCCCGGTGACGCCGCCGCCGATGACCGCGCAGGCCACCCCCACGGTGGCGATGATCATCGAGGTTCAGGCCGGCGAGTTCACCCTCGAGGCCTCGCCCGCGCCCACGCCCACGAGCCCGCAGCCGTCGGAGTCCGAGACCGGGCAGGGCACGGACGGCGACGGGAACGGCACGGCCGGGACCGGCGACGGCTCAGGTGGCGATGGGAACGGCACCGGCGGCGGGGACACCCCCGGGGCCGGCGGCAGCCCGGGTGGCGATGGGAGCGGCGCCGGTGGCGACGATGCCGGCAGCGGCGGCGGGGACACCCCCGGGACCGGCGGTGACGGCTCCGGCGACGGTTCTTCCGGAGGCGACGGGAACGGTTCCGGCGAGGACGGAACCGGCGGCGAAGGGGGCACCTCCGGCGACGGCTCCGGCGGTGACGGCTCCACCGGCGACGGCTCCGGCGGTGACGGGAACGGCTCCGACGGTGATGGCACCGGCGACGGTGACCCCGGCACCGGCGAGGACGGCGGGAACGGCGACGGGGACGCCGCCGACCCGAGCGACCCGGCCACGCCGAACGAACTGATCATCCCGGTGCACGACGGGATCGCCCGGCTCGCCTGCACGCCGGCCGAATCGGCGACCCCGGCCGCGATCCGCATCACGGTCGCCCCCGCGGCGTCGCAGAGCA
>QGUZ01000208.1 GCA_003242605.1 Actinomycetota bacterium | reverse complement strand
AACGAGATCCCGGCGATCGTGCGCGGCCTGCGCGCGGTGAGCGACTTCGACTACGAGCTGCAGATGGCCCAGCTCAACTACCGGATGGCCGGGGTGGAGACGCTGTTCATGTCCACCAACCCGGAGTACTCCTTCCTCTCCTCGAGCCGGCTGAAGGAGATCGCCAAGTACGGCGGGGACATCTCCGGCCTCGTGCCCGACCTGGTGCGCAAGGCCCTGGAGCAGCGGCTGCGCGGCTGACGGCCCCGGCGGGGCTGGTATTCTTTCATTTCGGCCTCGCACGACGGCGGTGATTCGCCATGCCACAAGAAGGCAGGATGACTCTGCACAGCCTCGACCCCCGCTCCCCCTGGGTGCTCTCGACCCACGAGCTGGGGCGGAGACCGGGGGCGATGCAGCAGATCGTCCGAACCCTTCCGGCACCGGAGGATCTCGGCGTCGAGATGATCGGCGTCCCCAAGGACGCCGATGTCGAGCTCTCCCTCAGGCTCGAGGCGGTGATGGAGGGCGTGCTCGTCACGGGCACGGCGCGGGCACCCCTGCAGGGGGAGTGCGTGCGCTGCCTGGACCCGCTGACCTCACAGGTCGAGGTCGGCTTCCAGGAGCTCTACTTCTACTCGGCCGAGGACGCCGACGAGGACGACCAGGTCCTCGACGGCGAGCTGCTCGATCTTGAGCCCACGTTCCGCGACGCGGTGGTGCTGTCACTGCCGTTGGACCCGGTGTGCCGCGAGGACTGCCCGGGTCTGTGCGTGGAGTGCGGGGTCAAGCTCGCCGAGGCCGACGCCGACCACGGGCACGAACCACGCGTGGACGTCCGGTGGGCGGCACTGAAGGAACTGAAGTTCACGACCGACGACGATCAGGAGGGCTGACGTGGCCGTCCCCAAGCGGAAGATGTCGCGGGCCAACACCCGAGCCCGCCGCGCCCAGTGGAAGGCTGCGCGCGTCGCGCTGGTTCCGTGCCCGCAGTGCCGCGCGCCGAGGCGGCCGCACGTGGCCTGCTCGAACTGCGGCACCTACAACCGCCGGCAGGTCATCGAGCCGTCGGCCTGATCGCGCCTTGACGGATGGGCCGGCCGGGGGCGTACGGCGTCCGGCCGGCTTCGCCGTCCCGGTGATCCGCGGTGGCGGTTCACCCGAGGCCGTGGTGGGCGCCGGGTTCGTGCCCTGCGGCAGCGGACCGCCCGGCGTCCACCACGTCTTCGGGCTCCTGCGCACGAGTACCTGACCTGCCACCGCGTCGTCAGCGCAACGAGCGGGAGGAAGACGTGGCCGCAGGGACGAAGCCGGTAGCGGTGGAGGTCGCGCAGGAGGAGATCGGGCGCGTCCTCGACGTGGTGATCGACGCCGAACTGCTGGAGCGGGCGCTCACGCACCGCTCGTACGCCTACGAGAACGGCGGGCTGCCCACCAACGAGCGCCTCGAGTTCCTCGGGGACTCGGTGCTCGGCCTGGTGGTGACCGACACGCTGTACCGGGGGCACCCGGACCTGCCGGAGGGCCAGCTCGCCAAGCTGCGCGCCGCCGTGGTGAACATGCGGGCGCTCGCCGACGTCGCCCGCACCCTCGGGCTCGGCCGCTACCTGCGGCTGGGCCGCGGCGAGGAGGGCACCGGCGGCCGGGACAAGTCCTCGATCCTCGCCGACACGCTCGAGGCGCTGATCGGGGCGATCTACGTGGACAAGGGCCTGGAGGAGGCCTTCCGCGTGGTGCACCTGCTGTTCGACCCGCTCATCGCCAAGTCGGCGCAGCTCGGCGCCGGGCTCGACTGGAAGACCTCGCTGCAGGAGCTCACCGCGGCCGAGATGCTCGGCGTGCCCGAGTACCACGTGGACGAGAGCGGCCCCGACCACGCCAAGTCGTTCACCGCCACGGTGCGGGTGGGCGGCCAGGAGTACGGCACCGGCTCCGGCCGCAGCAAGAAGGAGGCCGAGCAGCAGGCGGCCGAGGCCGCCTGGAACGCGATCCGCGCCCGCCGCGAGGAGCGGCTCAAGCAGGAGAAGGCGCGCACGGGCGAAACGGCCGGCAACAAGTAGCGGGCCGGGTGGATCGCGATGCCGGAGCTGCCGGAGGTCGAGGTCGTACGGCGCGGCCTGGAGCGCTGGGTCGCCGGGCGGCCGGTGTCCGGCGTCGAGGTCCTGCACCCGCGGGCGATCCGCCGCCACGCCGCCGGGGCGGCCGACTTCGCGGCCCGGCTGACCGGCCGCACGTTCGAGTCGGCGCGGCGGCGCGGCAAGTACCTGTGGCTGCCGCTGAAGGGCGGCGGCACCGATCCAAACGCCGCCTCGGACACCGACGAGGCGCTCGTCGCCCACCTCGGCATGAGCGGCCAGCTGCTCGTCGCCGATCCGGGCTCGCCCGATGAGCGGCACCTGCGGGTGCGGTTCTCGTTCGCCGACGGCGGCCCCGAGCTGCGCTTCGTCGACCAGCGCACGTTCGGGCACCTGCTCGTCGCGCCGCTCACCGAGGGGGTGGCCGGCCGGGTCCCGGAGCCGATCGTGCACATCGCGCCCGACCCGCTGGAGCCCGCGTTCGACCCCGACGCGTTCGCCGCCCGGCTGCGCGCCCGCCGTACCGGGATCAAACGGGCGCTCCTCGATCAGTCGCTCATCAGCGGGGTGGGTAACATCTACGCCGACGAGGCGCTGTGGCGGGCCCGGCTGCACTGGGCCCGGCCCACCGAGACGCTCACCCGGCCGAAAATCGACGAACTCGTGACCGCGGTGCGCGAGGTGATGCACGCCGCGCTCGCCGAAGGCGGTACCTCGTTCGACCATCTGTACGTCAACGTAAACGGCGAAAGCGGTTATTTTTCGCGGTGGCTTGCGGTGTACGGCAGGCGCGACGAGCCCTGCCCGCGCTGCGGCACGCCGATCCGGCGGGATCCGTTCATGAACCGCTCGTCGTTCTCGTGCCCGCGCTGTCAGCCACGGCCGAGGAGGGCACGGATATAAGCGAAACAACAGGTATCGGCAAACGCCTATGAGCGAAAAGAAGGACCAGGAAAACGTACGGCTCACCGCCTGGGTGCACGGGCGGGTGCAGGGCGTCGGTTTCCGCTGGTGGACCCGGTCGCGCGCGCTCGAACTGGGTTTGGTAGGGTCCGCGTCAAATCTTGCTGATGGCAGGGTCGAGGTCATAGCCGAAGGACCTCGAGAATCTTGTGACAAGCTGCTTGAGCTGCTGCGTAGCGGCGAAACACCGGGCCGGGTGGACGCGGTTATCGAACGTTGGAGCGAGGCGCGCGGGGGTTTGGTTGGTTTTGTAGAAAGGTGAGCGCTTTACTTATCGGCCCGGAATCGGGTATATTTGTACGTCGGGAGTCGCCGGTTCCTTCTCGGGGAGTGTTCAACTTGACCGCCTCCATTGCCAGTGCGACTCTTGATAGGAACCACGCGCACCCCTCCCGCGGCTACATGTGCGCGAACCAGTCTGGTCACTCAGCGTGGAGGACCCTTAACCATGGCGAAGGCTCTATTCGGCCACGTCGGCGGTCCTGACCCTCGGATGGTCTCGGAAATGCGCCGCCTCCAGCAGCGAGTCCGGGACCTGGAGGCAGAGCTCATAAGGCTCCAGGCGCAGAACGACGCGCTTGCGGCTCAGTCGCGTGACGAGTCGCTCGGTCTGAAGGATCGCGAGCCGGCCCTCACCTGAGAGGCCGGAAGGCAGCAGTACAGAGAGTCAGGGACGCCTCGCAACAGGCGTCCCTTGTCATGTCCGTACCGTCTCGCCACGGTCCTCCGCCGCCTCCCACCGGCTCCGCCACAGGCCGCTCCGCAAACCCCTCCACACTCCCCTCCACGGTCCCTCCACCGGCTTCCCGTCCCCCCGTTGACCCGCATGCGGTCGGTGCCGGGCTGTAGTCTTCCGCCAGAAGTCGACCGGCGGTCCGCTGACGGGGGGAGGGCTCTCGCTTGTACCTCAAGACCCTCACGCTGCGCGGCTTCAAGTCCTTCGCCTCCACCACCACGCTGCGCTTCGAGCCGGGGATCACCTGCGTGGTCGGCCCGAACGGGTCGGGCAAGTCCAACGTCGTCGACGCGCTCGCCTGGGTGATGGGCGAGGGCAGCGCCAAGTCGCTGCGCGGCGGCAAGATGGAGGACGTGATCTTCGCCGGTACGGCGAGCCGTCCGCCGCTCGGCCGTGCCGAGGTCACGCTCACCATCGACAACTCCGACGGCGCGCTCCCGATCGACTACACCGAGGTCACGATCAGCCGGCTGATGTTCCGGTCCGGCCAGAGCGAGTACTCGATCAACGGCGAGCCGTGCCGCCTGCTCGACATCCAGGAGCTGCTGTCGGACTCCGGCATCGGCCGCGAGATGCACGTGATCGTCGGCCAGGGCCGGCTCGACGAGGTGCTGCACGCCGGGCCGGAGGAGCGCCGGGCGTTCATCGAGGAGGCCGCGGGCGTCCTCAAGCATCGCAAGCGCAAGGAGAAGGCGCTGCGCAAGCTCGACGCGATGCAGGCGAACCTCAACCGGGTGCAGGACCTGTGCAACGAGCTGCGCCGCCAGCTCAAGCCGCTCGGCCGCCAGGCGGAGATCGCCCGCAAGGCCGCGGTGATCCAGGCCGACCTGCGCGACGCCCGGCTGCGCCTGCTCGCCGACGACGTGGTGACGCTGCGCGAGGCCCTCGCCAAGGAGGAGGCCGACGAGGCCGCCCTGCTCGCCCGCCGTACCGAGGTGGAGGCGGCCCTGGAGCACGCCCAGCTGCGGGAGGGCGAGCTGGAGGCGGCCGCCGCCCAGGCGCAGCCCCGGCTCGCCGCCGCCGCGGACACCTTCTACGCGCTGTCCGCGCTCAAGGAGCGGCTGCGCGGCGTCGAGGTGCTCGCCGCCGAGCGGCGGCGGAACGCGGAGGCCGCCGCCGCGGTGGAGCGCCGCGGCCGGGACCCGGAGGACTACGAGCGCGAGGCCGCGCAGGTGCGCGAGACCGAACGCATGCTCACCGAGGAGCTGGAGCAGGCCCGCGAGCTGCTCGACGCGGCCGTGGCGCGGCGCGAGGAGGCCGAGCGGGAGCTCGCCGCGGAGGAGCGGCGGCTCGCCGAGCTCACCCGGGCCGCCGCGGACCGGCGGGAACGGCTCGCCCGGCTGCGCGGCGAGGTCGCCTCGGCGCAGAGCCGGGCCGACGCCGCCGGTCAGGAGATCGGGCGGCTGCGGGCCGCGCTGGAGGAGGCGCGGCGGCGTGCCGAGGCGGCGCGGGCCGAGTACGCGGCCGCCGAGCGCGAGGAGCCGGAGACCGACCCGGGCCTCGCCGAGGAGATCGCGATCGCCGAGGAGCGGGTCGAGACGGCGAAGGCCGCGGTCGAGGCGGCCGAGGCGGCCGCCGCGGAGGCCGAGCGGGGCCTCGCCGGCCCGCGGTCCGCGCTCGCCGCGGCCGAGGCGGAGGTGAGCGCCGCGCGGGCCGCCGACCAGGAGGCGCAGCGCGCGGTCGCCGCGCTGCAGGCCCGCCGCGAGGCGCTCGAGCTGGGCCTCGCCAAGGGCGCGGACGGTGCGGGGGCGCTGCTCGCCGCCGCCTCGTCCGGGGAGCTCGACGGCGTGCTCGGGCCGGTCGCGGCCCTGCTCACGGTACGGCGCGGCGCCGAGGCGGCGATCGCCGCGGTGCTCGCCGACGCGGCCGAGGGGGTCGCGGTGGAGTCGGTGGACGCGGCCGCCGGCGCGCTGGAGTTCCTGCGGGCCAAGGACGCCGGGCGCGCCGGGCTGCTGGTCGCCGACGGCGCCGCGCCGCGGCCCGCCGACGCCCCGCCTGGCGGCGGCGAGTGGGCGGTCGACCTGGTGGAGGCGCCCGAGCGGCTGCGCGGCACGGTCGCGGCGCTGCTCTCCGGGGTCGTCGTGGTGAAGGACCTCGAGGAGGCGCGGCGGGTGGTGCGCGAGCGGCCCGAGCTGCGCGCGGTGACCTGGTCGGGAGACCTGCTCGGCGCCCGGTTCGCCCGGGGCGGCGCGGGCGGCGACTCGGTGCTGCGGGTGCGCTCCGCGCTCGACGCGGCCGTGGCCGACCTGGAGGAGGCGCGCCGCGGCGCCGAGGCGACGGCGCGGCGGCTCGCCGAGGCGGTCGCCGCGGCCGAGGAGGCCCGGGCCGCGGTGGAGGCCGCTCAGGAGCGGGTGAGCGAGGCCCGGGCACAGGTGACCGCGGCGCAGAACGGGGTGAGCGCGGCCCGCGCCGAGCTCGACCGGCTGCTGGCCCGGCAGCGCGAGGCCGACCGGCAGGCGGCCGCGAGCGCCAAGCGGCTCGCCGGCCTGGAGGCCGCGGCGAAGGCGGCGCACGACGAGTGCGAGCGGCTCCCCGCCGCGGGCGCCGCGGCCGAGGAGGCGCGGGAGCGCGCCGTCGCCGAGGCGGAGGAGCTCGCCGAGCGGCTCGCCGCCGCGGAGACCGAGGACGAGCTGGCGGGCGAGCCGACCACCGAGCGGCGCGACGAGCTCGCCGAGGCGTGCGCGGCCGCGCGGCAGGCCGAGATGAACGCCCGCCTCGCGGTGCGCACCGCCGAGGAGCGGGTGGCCGGCATCGCCGGGCGGGCCGACCGGCTGCTCGCCGCGGCCCGCCGCGAGCGGGAGGAGCGCGCCCGCGCGGCCGAGCTGCGCGAGCGCCGCCGGGTGCAGGCCGCGGTCGCGGCGGCGGTGGCCGACGGGGCCCGCCGTACCCTCGAGCTGCTCGACCGGTCGCTCGCCGCCGCGGCGGCCGAGCGGGACGAGGCCGAGCGGGCGCGCGGGGAGATCGAGGCCGAGCTGAAGGCGGTGCGCGGTCAGGTGCGCGAGCTCGCGGCCGAGCTCGACAAGCTCACCAACCGGGCGCACGGCAGCGAGATGGCGCGCACCGAGCGGCGGCTGCGCCTGGAGCAGCTCGAGGCGCGGGCGATGGAGGAGTTCGGCATGGACGCCGAGGCGCTCGTCGCCGAGTACGGCCCGGACAAGCCGGTGCAGCTCGCCGACGGCACGACCGTGCCGTACGTGCGCGAGGAGCAGGAGCAGCGGGCCAAGACCGCCGAGCGGCAGATGGCCCAGCTCGGCAAGGTGAATCCGCTCGCGCTGGAGGAGTACGCCGCGCTGGAGGAGCGGCACGCGTTCCTCACCTCGCAGCTGGAGGACCTCAAGAAGACCCGCCGCGACCTGCTGCTCGTGGTCAAGGAGGTGGACGACCGGGTCGAGCAGCTGTTCCGCTCGGCCTACGAGGACGTCGCCCGCGAGTTCGAGCAGATCTTCAGCCGGGTGTTCCCGGGCGGCGAGGGCCGGCTGTACCTCACCGACCCCGACGACATGCTCACCACCGGGGTGGAGGTCGAGGCCCGGCCGCCGGGCAAGAAGGTGAAGCGGCTGTCGCTGCTGTCCGGCGGGGAGCGGTCGCTCACCGCCGTGGCCTTCCTCATCGCCATCTTCAAGGCGCGGCCGTCGCCGTTCTACGTGATGGACGAGGTGGAGGCCGCGCTCGACGACACCAACACCCAGCGGCTGCTCACCCTGTTCGAGGAGCTCCGGGAGACCTCCCAGCTCATCGTGATCACGCACCAGAAACGTACGATGGAGATCGCCGACGCCCTCTACGGCGTGACGATGCGGGGCGACGGCGTCAGCCAGGTGGTGAGCCAGCGGCTGCGGGAGCGCACCTCGGCCTGACCACCGGCGCCACCACTCCGAACCGTCTGGGAAACTGACATCTTGTGAGCGACTACCTCGGCATCATCGTGATCGTGGCCGTCATCGCCGTGCTCGCGGCGGGCGGCCTGTTCCTGCTGGTCCGCCCGCGCAAGGGCGGAGCGGCGCCGACGTTGCCGCCGCCGGAGGCACCGCCCGCGCCGGAGGCGGAACGGCCCGCGCCACCGAAGGAGGTGGCCGAGGAAGGCGGCGCCACCACGACCGTGCCGCCCCCGGCGCGGCCGGTCGAGGTCGTCAAGGTGCCCGAGGTGGAGGTCCCGCCGCCGTCGGCGGGCCGCATGGTGCGGCTGCGGGCGCGGCTCGCCCGCTCGCAGAACGCGCTCGGCCGGGGGCTGCTCGAGCTGCTGTCCCGCGACCGTCTCGACGACGAGGTGTGGGACGAGATCGAGGAGACCCTGATCACCGCCGACGTGGGCGTCGGGCCGACCCGCGCCATCGTCGAGGAGCTGCGCACCCGGGTGAAGGTGCTCGGCAGCCGCACCCCGGAGGAGGTGCGCGCCCTGCTCCGCGAGCTGCTGCTCGCGCAGGTCGGGCCCGACATGGACCGGTCGCTGAACGTCACGCCGCACGGTGAGCGGCCCGCGGTGGTGCTCGTGGTCGGGGTGAACGGCACCGGCAAGACCACGACCACCGGCAAGCTCGCCCGGGCGCTGATCGGCGACGGCAAGACCGTGCTGCTCGGCGCCGCGGACACCTTCCGCGCCGCCGCCGCCGACCAGCTGCAGACCTGGGGCGACCGGGTGGGCGCCGAGGTGGTCCGCAAGGACGAGGGCGCCGACCCGGGCAGCGTGGCCTTCGACGCGGTCGCCCGCGGCATCGAGAAGAAGGTCGACGTGGTGATCGTGGACACCGCCGGCCGGCTGCACACCAAGACCGGGCTCATGGACGAGCTCGGCAAGGTGAAGCGGGTGATCGAGAAGAAGGCGACCGTCGACGAGGTGCTGCTCGTCCTCGACGCCACCACCGGGCAGAACGGCATGCGCCAGG